>NZ_JBVJFF010000008.1:260771-471914 GCF_055587985.1 Streptomyces sp. NPDC046335
AAGGAAAAAGAGGGGGGGGGGGAGGGGGGGGGGGGGGGGGGGGGGGGGGGGGGGGCCCCCCCCCCCCCCCCCCCCCCCCCCCCACCGCCGTACGCGCCGCCGTACGCGCCTCCCGGCGTCAGGCGCCCATCATGTGGGCCCCGCCGTCGACGTGCACGATCTCCCCCGTGGTGCGGGGGAAGAAGTCCGAGAGCAGCGCGACGATGCCGCGGGCCGCCGGCTCCGGGTCGTTGAGGTCCCAGCCGGCCGGCGCCCTGGTGTGCCAGTCGTCGGCGAGCTCGGAGAAGCCGGGGATGGACTTGGCGGCCATGGACCGCAGGGGCCCCGCCGCGACGAGGTTGCAGCGGATGCCGCGGGCGCCCAGGTCGCGCGCGAGGTAGCGGCTGGTGGACTCCAGGGCCGCCTTGGCGACCCCCATCCAGTCGTACTTGGGCCAGGCCACCGTGGCGTCGAAGGTGACGCCCACCACGGAGCCGCCGCGCGGTTCCATGAGCGGCAGACAGGCGGTGGTCAGGGACTTCAGGGAGTACGCGGAGACGTGCACGGCGGTCGACACGTCCTCCCAGCCGCCGTCCAGGAAGTGGAAGGCGCCCGGCGGCCCGTACGCGATGGAGTGCACGACACCGTCGAGCCCGTCCACATGTTCACGCAGCCGGCCGGCGAGGCCGTCCAGGTGCCCCTGGTCGGTGACGTCCAGCTCGACGACCGGGGCGGGCTTCGGCAGCAGGCCCGCGGTGCGTTCGATCAGGGAGAGCCGCCCGAAGCCGGTCAGCACCACCTCGGCGCCCTCCAGCTGGGCGATCCTGGCGGCGTGGAAGGCGATGGAGCCCTCGGTGAGGACACCCGTCACCAGGACGCGCTTTCCCGCGAGCAGCCCGCTCATGACGCCACCGCCAGCGGCAGGGACGCCACGAGGGCGGAGTCGTGCGGCAGCGCGCCGAGCGCGGAGGCGCCGCCCGGCGAGCCGATCTCCTCGAAGAAGGCGGAGTTGGAGCCGCGGTGGTCGCCCCAGGCGGCGGGCACGTCGTCCTCGAAGTAGATGGCCTCCACGGGGCACACGGGTTCACAGGCCCCGCAGTCCACACACTCCTCGGGGTGGATGTAGAGGGCGCGACCGCCCTCGTAGATGCAGTCCACGGGGCATTCGTCGATGCAGGACTTGTCCTTCACATCGGCGCAGGGCTGAGCGATGACGTAGGCCATGCCATGTTCCTCATCAGTCCGTCGTGGGGAAGGGTTTCGGTGCGGGTAAAGGGGTCGGTGGTCAGCCGGCGGGCACCCGGTCGACCGAGACGCCGGTGGTGCGGTCGCCCAGGGTCAGGACGGTCACGGCGAGCGCGGTCATCACGGCGGCGATGACGGCGAACAGCGCGCCGGGCCCGTACGACGTCAGGACCGGGAGCAGGACGAACGGCAGCGCGGCGGCGCTGAGTTTCGACAGCGAGTACGCGGCGCCGGACGCGGCGGCCCGGATGGCGGTCGGGTACTGCTCGGCGAGGTAGACGTGCGAGACGCTGGAGAAGACGTTGCTGCACACGGTGTAGACGAAGCCGAACACCATGATCCAGGTCGCCGAGGCCGCGAAGGAGAAGCCGAGCCCGGCCACGACCATCGCCCCGGCGGACACCGCCACGAGTTTCTTGCGCTCCACGCGGTCGATGATCGGCAGCGAGAGCGCGGAGCCCACGGGGTAGCCGAGGAAGCAGACCGCGGTGAACCCGAGGCCCGCGACGATCCCGTACCCCTTGGCGGCCAGGATCTGCGGCGCGAGGGTGCCGAAGCCGTAGTACCCGACCACCGAGAGCGCGCAGAAGATCCAGAGCATGACGGTGCGCCGGCGCAGCCGGGGCTGGAAGATGTCGCGGAGGCGGGTGACGGGGGCGTCGGCGGCGGCCTTCTCGGCGGCCACCACCTCGGCCTCCACCTCGGCGCGGTAGGCGGCCGCGGCACCGGCGGGCACCTCGGCCTCCATCCGTGACACGAGCGCGTCCGCCTCGTCCTCGCGCCCGGCCGTCGCGAGCCAGCGCGGTGACTCGATGAGCTTCCTGCGCAGCACCCACACCACGGCCGAGCCGAGCGCCCCGATCACGAAGAGCCAGCGCCAGCCGTCGATGCCGAGCGGCGACAGCGGGACGAGCCACAGGGCGGCGAAGCCCACGGCGGGCACTCCGCAGAAGGCCAGGGTGTAGGCCCAGGCGATGAACCGGCCGCGCTTCTTCGCGGGCAGCACGTCGGACAGGTAGCAGTCGGACAGGCTCTGCTCGGCGCCGATGCCGACACCGGCGAAGAACCGGGTCACGATCAGCCAGGCCGCGTTCGGCGAGAAGGCGCCGAGCAGCGAGAAGCCCGAGTAGATCGCGAGGTTGATCAGGAACGCCCGGCGCCGCCCGTACCGGTCGGCGATCTTGCCGAGCAGCAGCGAGCCGATGAACTGGCCGATGAAGGCCGAGGCGAGGACGAGCTTCAGCTCGGTGGCACCGAACGCGAAGTCGTCCTGGAGCACCTTGGCGATGGTCCCGGACAGGTTGTTCTCAAAGGTGTCGAAGAGCAGGCCGACGCCGATGACCGCGGTGATGCTGCGGTGCGTCGGCGTGATCGGCATCCGGTCGAGCCGGACACCGATCGAGGCCTGCGTGGCGCTGCCGGTGCGGGCGCCGGTGCCGGCCCCCGCCCCCGGTCTGGTGACCGTGTCGACCATCAGGCGGCCCGTCCCAGGTGCTCGTCGACCTCGCCCCGCCGCACGGGCGCGCTGACCTCGTGCAGGTAACCGGCGACCTCGCGGTACGAGGCGAAGAAGCCGACCTCGTGGTAGGGCACTCCACGCTCGGCGCAGTACTCACGCGTGAGTTCGCGGGCACGGGCCAGGCTCTTCTGCGGCATGGCGGGGAACAGGTGGTGCTCGACCTGGTAGTTGAGACCCCCGTACAGGAAGTCGATGAACCAGGAGGGGCGGATGTTGCGTGAGGTGAGGACCTGGCGCTCCAGCCAGTCCAGGGTCTCCTCGTCGCCGTCACGGACGTCCATGCCCTTGTGGTTCGGCGCGAAGATCATGCCGAAGTAGACGCCGAGGGTGGCCTGCTGGACGAGCACGAAAGCGACCGCGAGAACCGGCGACAGAACGGTGAAGACGCAGGTCAGATAGATCGCCGCACGCGCCACGAGCAGCGTGGACTCAAGCACGGGACGCTTGGTGAGCCCCTGCCGGATCGACTTCACGGCGGTCTTGTGCATCTTGAACGACTCGAGGACGAGCAGCACGAAGAAGAGCACGCTCTGGTAGCGCACGACGAAGCGCTGCACACGTGTCCTGGACGCGTACTGCTTGAGGTCGAAGATCGCGGTGCGCCGGCCGATGTCCGGGTCCATGTCGAGGTGGTTGGGGTTGCTGTGGTGGCGGTTGTGGTGGTTGACCCACCAGCCGAAGCTGACCCCGTTGACGAAGTTGGCGTGGAAGTAACCGACGGCGTTGGCGACCCGCTTGTCGCGGAACATCGCCTTGTGTCCCGCGTCGTGCCACATGAACGAGGACTGGCCCCCGCAGAGGCCCATCCACACCGCCACGACGAGCGTCCACCACGAGTCACCCACCAGGAAGAACGCGGTGAGCCCGGCCACCAGCAGCGTGGTGTTCCGGATCAGCCGCCCTATGTAGTACCTCGGGTTGAGATCGAGGAGGCCCTCGGCCTTGACCCGTTTGAGGAGCTCGGAGAACGTGGCGGATGCCCCGGTGCGCTGCGGGACTGCGGTGTGCTGCGGGGCGACGGCGACACCGGTCTCTTGGACGTGCGGACGCTGCATACGAAGCTCTCCTCGGAAGAAGTGCCCGAACCGGGCGGCGGCGCCCGCCCGGCGCACCGGTTCCGCTGGGGCACAGTGCGGTACCCCACCGGCCGGACGCCGGGCGAACGTGTTTGCAGCGTTCCGTGCGGCGCTGATGTGGCGCTGATGCGGAGCTGGCCGCGGGCCTCTTCGGCAGCGGCGCCGCGCCGCGTCGCGCCGGTCAGGCCGCCGGCTCCGACTCGGCCCGGAGCAGGGCGTCCAGCTCGTGGACCACGGCGTCCGCGGCACGGGCGACGTCCTGGTCGTCGGGGGCCCCGATGATGCCCATGAGCTGCTCGATCATGGCGTGCTTGAGGGCGTCGGCGGGTCCGGTGGTCCCGGCGTCTTCTGTGGCCTCGGTGGTGTTGTCGCTCATCGCTGTCGACTCCTGTCGGTCGGGGGCTGTGTGCTGCCGGTGGTCAGAAGGCGTTGCAGGCGCGGAAGATGTGCGCGAAGGAGGCCAGTGACGCGGGCCCGTCGAAGGCGACGTACTCGGGTATGAGCGCGTCGGGCGCCCACTTCTGCTTGTACGAGAGCTGCGTCTGCGCCGGGTAGAGCGCGGCTCCCTCGGCCCACAGGGCGTGCATCAGCCACTGGAACGCCGGGCTGTGGCCGTCCAGTTCGTGCTCCGCGTCGAGCCCGGTGAAGGGCGTGAAGCCGAAGTGCAGCCACTGGACGCCCTCGCCGCGGAACACCTCGATGGCGTGCGCGTTGATGGCCTCCATCAGCCCCGGCGACCCGTCGGGCACGCGCCGGCTGAGGTCGTGCATCCACCCGGCCCTGCTGCCGTAGACCGGCGAGTACGAGATGTACGCGACCGGCGCCCCGGCGATCGTCCCGACGAAGAGACGCCGCTGCTCCTGGGCTTCGCCGCCGATCTCGCCGACGAGGAACTCCAGGGGGCGGGCGGCGCCCTTGCTGGAGAGCCAGGCGCCGTCGATGGTCTCCAGCGCGTCCTGGAAGGCGTCGGCCTTGACCTCCTGGATCTGGAGGCCGTTGCGGTAGGCCCGGGAGATCTTGTTGCGCAGCTGCATGAAGCGGGTGCCGCGCAGGGTGAACTCCGGGAGGCTCACCGCCCAGGAGGCGCCGATCTGGTTGACGGTGAAGCCGAGCCGCGCGTATCGCTCGGCGTCGGCGCGCTGGAGCTGCACGCCGACGTGGGTGAGCCCCTCGTCCTTCACGTGGCGCCGGAACCCGTCGAGGAGAGTGTCGTACTCCTCCGGGGCGGCGAAGGGCCCGCCGAACTGGACGGCGAACCGGCCGGTCCTGCGGTAGACGACGAAGCCGTCCGTTCCCGGCAGCGTGAATGAACTGTTGCCGCTGTTCAGCGCGAGGAAAGCGCTGGGATTCTCCGCCTGCGTATGCGTGCGGAGGGCCTTGAGAATCGGGTTTTCCACGGTGGTCACGGTCATGATCCGAATTCCTTTCGGAAGCCGTTGCGGACGAGGAGAGTAGAGCACCGCGGGCCCTTTGAAGGGAAGGGTGGAAAACCCTGCGGGCCAGGGATGGGGCGGGCATCGCGGGCCGTGTCAGAGATACGTCAGCGTCCCGTCAGAAGCACCTGGCAATGTTCTACCTGTGAACGGCACGGGGAACCGGGCCGGGAACAAGGAGAGGTGCCCGGAGCGGCTTATCGGGGACTTCGAGCTTCGGCTCACGGTCGGGTCCTTGCGGCCCACGCAGGTTCGAATCCTGCCCTCTCCGCGCACACCACCAGGAGAGGTGCCCGGAGCGGCTTATCGGGGACTTCGAGCTACGGCTCACGGTCGGGTCCATGCGGCCCACGCAGGTTCGAATCCTGCCCTCTCCGCGCACACCACCAGGAGAGGTGCCCGGAGCGGCTTATCGGGGACTTCGAGCTACGGC
Source organism: Streptomyces sp. NPDC046335 (assembly GCF_055587985.1). NCBI lineage: Bacteria > Bacillati > Actinomycetota > Actinomycetes > Kitasatosporales > Streptomycetaceae > Streptomyces > Streptomyces sp. NPDC046335. The sequence goes on from NZ_JBVJFF010000008.1 coordinate 266,457, forward strand.
TCACGGTCGGGTCCATGCGGCCCACGCAGGTTCGAATCCTGCCCTCTCCGCCAGCGGAACTTCGGCTTCCATATTCACTTCGTCGGGCCTCCCCCGCCTCGACGAAGCAGTCGCCCCGGCGCCCCCGCGACAGCGGATCGGCCAACCGGGGCGGCTCCGCGTCCAGGGCGTGTCCCGGATCTCACGGACGAACCAGCAGGTCAGGCCCCATTCCACTCCCCTGACCGGACTCGTTCAAAAAAATACCTTCCCAAAGGAATGATACCGTGAGAGGGTTCCCCTCGGAAGGGAGCCAGAGGTTCACCCCCTGTCTCCCCCCGGTCGGGGACGCCCAGAGATCGCCAAGCCGACCTCCACCCCGCGGTCCCCCACACCGCAGCACCGATGGCCCTGGCGACCCGGCAGTTGAACCGCCCCGACGTTGCAGCAACGAAAGCCAAGGGGGAAACGGCATGCTGAGCTTTTCGATTCTCGGAGCGCTGCAGATCCGCACCGCATTAGGTGCTGCGGAGATCTCGGGTGATCTCCAGAGGAACCTGATTCAGACTCTGCTGGTCAGCGAGGGCCGCCCGGTCCCGGGCGAAATCCTCGTCGAGGAGATGTGGGGCGACGACCTGCCCGACAAACAGGTCAACGCATTGCAGGCGCATATCAGCAGGCTCCGCCGAAAGCTGAAGAGCCTGGAGCCGGAACTCATGGTCCCGAGGGTGACGATGCACCCCTCCGGCTACCGCCTGACGATCCACGAGGGCGAATTCGACGCCGCGGAATTCACCAAGGCCGTCCGGCAGGCGGAGGCCGCGGGCGACACGGATGACGTCACCACGGCGACATTGCTGGGCCAGGCACTTTCTCTGTGGCGCGGCCCCGTATTCGGTGATTTCCCCGGCGGCACCATATGCCAACTGGCCTGCGCCCGCTACGAGGAATACCGGATGCGGGCCATGGAACTGCGCTTCGAGGCGGAACTGCGGCTTGGCCGGCACGCGGCGATGCTCGCGGAACTGCACGAGGCGCACAGTAATCATCCCTTGCGGGAACGCTTCTGCGAGCAATTGATGGTGGCCCTGTACCGGTCGGGCCGCCAGGCGGACGCGTTGAACGTCTACCGTGCCATGCGGCAACACCTCTCCGACGAACTCGGCATCGACCCGTCCCCCGCCCTGCGCCAGGTGGAACACGCGATCCTCGCGCATGACCCTTCCCTGACGAAGGCGGCCGTCGTACTGCTACAGCCGGCGTGAACGGTTCGACTGGGCGGCGGTGACGCCGGTACGAGTACGAGTACGGATACGGCTGCCGGTGCCGGCACAGGAGCCGACGCCGAACCGGGCGTCGACGCGGGTGCCGATAGCGATACCGGTGCGGTGCCGATGCGGTGCCGGTGCCTGGACGGGCGATCCCCGTACAGCTCACCGGTTTCCAGGCCCTACTCAGCGGCAGACGACCGCCGCCGACGAACACCGGGCCGAGGCGTCGGACAGCGGGACGCGGGCGACGCACGGCAGCGCGCGGCAAGCACGGGAGCCGGGGCGGGCAGCGGGTGCCGGTGGCCGGCAGCGGCGAGCACGGCAACCGGAGTCCGGAGGCCAACAGCAGGCGGCAACCACGGCAACCGTCGGCCGAGAGGCCAACAGCAGGCAGCGAGCACGGCAACCGGCGGCCGACAGCGGACAGCGCACAGCGCACAGCGCACAGCGCACGCGGGCAACCCGGCAGCGGGGGACCGACATCGGGCAGCAGCCACCACGCGACTGCCCGCGCCGGAAGACCCTCGCACGCACAAGCGCCCAAGTGCCGACCCCACCCCCAAACCACCCCCCGCCAAACCAAGGCGCACGCCCCCGCCCGCGCCGGAAGGCGACCCGCGCGTCGCCTCCGAAGCGCACACGGACTCGCATAAGGCCCGCTCACCCGCGCCCCGGGCCCGCCCCCGGCCGGCACGTCAGCTCCCCATCAGCGCCGGTTGCCACCATCGGAACCGTTGGAACCGAAAGCGGGCGCCCGTACTCCGCGCGGACCGTGTCCCCACGCGTCCCGTACTGGGGGAACACCCTCGCCCTCCGACCCGCACCCCCGATCGGGCACCACCGACAAATCAACCACCGACCACCCACCACCGACCGTATCCACCAGGAGTTTTCATGACCACGAGCCAGACCACCGCTCGCCTCGGCACCGCGGCCACGAACTCGTCCGCCGCGCGCCCGCTGCGTCTCTTCCTCGGCCTCGACGCCATCGTCACCGGCGGCAACGGCCTCATCTACCTGGCCGCCGCGGGCCCCGTCGGCGACCTCCTCGACATGGATGCCGGGCTGCTGCGCGGCATCGGCGCGTTCCTCACCGTCTACGGCCTGCTCGTCGGCCTGCTGGCCCGCCAGAACGTGCCGTCCGCCGCGGCCACCAAGCTCGTCATCGAGGCGAACCTGATCTGGGCCGTGGCCAGCATCGCCACCGCGGTCTTCGGCTGGTTCGACCCGAACACGATCGGCACGGTGTGGATCCCCATGCAGGCCCTGGTCGTGGGCGCGTTCGCCGTCCTCCAGATCAACGGCCTGCGCAAGCTGACCAACTGACCGAACACACGCCGCATCCCCGGTGACGGCAACCGGTAAGGGGAGAGATGAGACTCCACGTCGCGGAGCTGGCGGACATACGGGAGCGGGTCCTCGCGGGACCCGGCGAACCGGCCACCGCAGCTCAGAAGGCCAAGGGCAAGCTCACCGTCCGCGAGCGCATCGCGCTGCTCCTGGACGAGGGCTCGTTCCGCGAGGTCGAACCCCTGCGCCGGCACCGGGCGACCGGTTTCGGCCTGGAGGCGAAACGGCCCTACACCGACGGTGTCGTCACCGGCTGGGGCACGGTCGAGGGCCGTACGGTCTTCGTCTACGCGCACGACTTCCGGATCTTCGGCGGGGCGCTCGGTGAGGCCCACGCCACGAAGATCCACAAGATCATGGACATGGCTATCGCCGCGGGCGCCCCGCTGGTCTCGCTGAACGACGGCGCGGGCGCGCGCATCCAGGAAGGCGTCACGGCCCTGGCGGGCTACGGCGGCATCTTCCAGCGCAACACCAAGGCGTCGGGCGTGATCCCGCAGATCAGCGTGATGCTGGGCCCGTGCGCGGGCGGCGCGGCGTACAGCCCGGCGCTCACGGACTTCGTCTTCATGGTCCGCGAGACCTCGCAGATGTTCATCACGGGCCCGGACGTGGTCCGCGCGGTCACCGGCGAGGAGATCACCCAGAACGGCCTGGGCGGCGCCGACGTCCACGCCGAGACCTCGGGCGTCGCGCACTTCGCGTACGACGACGAGGAGACCTGCCTCGAAGAAGTGCGCTACCTGCTCTCCATGCTGCCGTCGAACAACCGCGAGAACCCCCCGGCCCACGACGGCGACGACCCGCCGGACCGCTCGGGCGAGGCGCTGCTCGACCTGGTCCCGGTGGACGGCAACCGCCCGTACGACATGCACCGGGTCATCGAGGAGCTGGTGGACGACGGCGATTTCCTGGAGGTCCACGAGCGCTGGGCGCGGAACATCATCTGTGCGCTGGCCCGTCTGGACGGCAAGGTCGTCGGTATCGTCGCGAACCAGCCGCAGGCTTTGGCAGGTGTCCTGGACATCGAGGCGTCGGAGAAGGCGGCCCGCTTCGTCCAGATGTGCGACGCCTTCAACATCCCGATCGTGACGCTCCTCGACGTCCCCGGCTTCCTGCCGGGCGTGGACCAGGAGCACGGCGGCATCATCCGCCACGGCGCCAAACTCCTGTACGCCTACTGCAACGCCACGGTCCCGCGCATCTCCCTGATCCTGCGCAAGGCGTACGGCGGCGCGTACATCGTCATGGACAGCCAGTCCATCGGCGCCGACCTCACCTACGCCTGGCCCACCAACGAGATCGCCGTCATGGGCGCCGAAGGCGCGGCCAACGTGATCTTCCGCCGCCAGATCGCCGCCGCCGAAGACCCCGAAGCCATGCGCGCCCGCATGGTCAAGGAGTACAAGGCCGAGCTCATGCACCCCTACTACGCCGCCGAGCGCGGCCTGGTCGACGACGTCATCGACCCGGCGGAAACCCGCCAGGTCCTGATCTCCAGCCTCGCCATGCTGGCGAACAAACACGCGGACCGCCCGGCCCGCAAACACGGCAACCCCCCGCAGTAAGCCCGCACCCGCACCCCTTCCGCACCGGAGGTCACATGCCACCCACAGCAGAGGTAGACATCCGCATAGAAAAGGGCACCCCCACAGAGGCCGAACTGGCAGCCGTAACCGTCCTCCTCCTCTCCCGAGCAACCCCCCACCCCTCCATCCCCGCCCACAAGCCCCCCATGACGGCCTGGCGCCGAGACAACTACAAGCCCCCACACAGCTGGCAGGGCTGACCCCGCCCCACTGACGGACGGAGGGCCGACCCCCATCGGGCAACCGGGGGTGCGGCCCTCCACCCCTTCGCTTCCGGGTCAGCGGGCTTGCCCTCGCCCCTCCACCAGCCCCGACTCCCAGGCCCACGCCGCGATCTCCACGCGGTTGCGGGCGGACAGTTTCGTCTGCACGTTGCCGAGGTGGGTCTTCACCGTGCCCAGTGAGATGGTCAGCTCGGTGGCGATCTCGGCGTTCGTCAGGCCCCGGGCCACCAGGCGGACCAGGTCAGTCTCCCGCTCGGAGAGCGCGGTGTGCGGCTCGCGGGAGGCGGGGGCGGTGTTGTGGAGGCGTCGGAGCAGCCGGACGGTGATCGCCGGGCTCACCAGTGCCTCGCCGGAGGCCGCCGCCCTGATGGCCTCGACGAGCAGGGCGGGGCCGGAGTCCTTGATGAGGAAGCCCGATGCGCCCTGGCTCAGGGCACGTTGCACGTACTCGTCGTCGTCGAACGTGGTGACGACCACGACCTTCGGCGGGTTCACCGTGCCGGGGCGCGTCAGCCTGCGCAGGGCCTCCAGGCCGTCCATGCGGGGCATGCGGATGTCCATCAGGACGACGTCGGGCCGGTGGAGCCCGGCGAGTTCCACGGCATGGACCCCGTCCTTGGCCTCCCCGACGACGTCGATGTCGTCCTCCGCGGCGAGGATCATCGCGAACCCCGCACGGACCATGGCCTGATCGTCGGCGATCAGCACCCGGATCGCCGACGTCACGACGCCCCCGCCCCTGCCACGGCCACCCCGGCCGTCGTCGACACCGGGAGCGTCGCCTCGACGCCCCAGCCGCCGGTCGTCACGGGCCCGGCCTGAACGCTGCCGCCGATCAGGTCCACCCGCTCGGCCAGGCCCTTCAGGCCGAAGCCGCCGTGGGAGACATGGCGCGGCCTGCCGTCGTCGGTGACCCGTACCGTCAGCCGGTCCACCGAGCGGCTCACCCGTACCCGTACCTCGGTGCAGCCGTGGGCGTGTTTGCGTACGTTGGTGAGGGCCTCCATCACCACCCGGTGCGCCGTGGTGGTCACCTCCACCGGCAGGTCGTCGACGGCACCCTCCAGATCGAGCCGGGCCCGCGCGCTGCCCATCGCCGAGAACTCCTCGACGAGCGAACGCACCTCGTCGATGCCCGCCAGCGGTGTCACCGCCACTTCCCCGTCGGCGTCGCGCAGCATCCCCACCATGTGCCGCATGGAGGTCAACGCCTCGGAGCCGGCCTGTTCGATCCGCCGCAACGCCGGCGGCACCAGTTCTGGCCGCCGGTCCGCGATCGCGTGGGCTCCCTGCGCCTGTACGACGATGCCGGTCACATGGTGGGCGACGAAGTCGTGCAGGTCCCTGGCGAACTCCGTACGCTGCTCCAGCCTGAGAGCCGCCGCCTGCCGCCGCCGGTCCACCAGGAGCAGCCGTGTCCCGAGGCCGATGCCCAGCGCCGTGACCGCGGCGAGGGCGAAGAGCAGCGCCATGATGATGGTGGACTGCCGCACCGAGACCGCCATGGGACGCAGCACGATCGCCATGCACAGCACGGGCACGGCCGCCACGACCCACGAGGGCTTCCCCTGCCGGGCGACGACCAGCAGGAGCCACGCCAGCGCCGCCGGTTCGGCGAACCCGAGGGCCTGCGAAGAGGCGACCATCTCCACGTGCAGCCACACCGAGAGGCAGAGCGACACGACCGCGAGCGCGCAGGCCGTCATCGGCAGCCTCCGCTCCCCGTCGAGCCGGGGCGAGGCGATGGCCGCTCCGACGGCAAGCAAGGCGCCGATCAGCTTGGCGGGGCCGTGGCTCTCGATCCAGTAGAACTGGGCCAGCAGGTCGAGGAGGACGAGGCCGACGAGGGCCGCGACCAGCAGCATCCATGCCGTGAGGGGCATCAGCCTCGTAGGCCCGTTCCCCCGTACGTCCGCGGACGCGTTCGCCCTGGCCGCCACCTCCGCCACGTCACGCACTCGTCTCAGCTCCCTCAGTCCTCTCATCTCTCGCAGCCCGCTCAGCCCACTCGGCCCACTCAGCCCACTCAGCCCACTCGGCCCGCTCAGCCCGCCCAACGCTCTCGACTTGCTCGGGCCTCTCGACTTGCTCACCATGCCGCCACGATCCCGCACGCCCGGGATCTCCCGCACCGGCCGAAAGTCGGAGCCTGCCGCTCATGATCTGTCTTTCGCCCGATACCCCGCGGAACGCGGCCGAGCAGAGTGGTGACCACCGCAAGCGGCAGCCAACGCCACCGTAGTGCGGACCCACGGAGGTCCCCCACGGCCCCCTCCCCCACGTACAGGAGCCACCCACTCATGGACCACGCGACGATGCACCTGGGCAACGGACCGGGAGCACGGAATTCCGCGAGTACGCCCCCACACTCCCGGCAGCCCCCACACCCTGCCGGGTCCGCGATCGAGGCGTACGGACTGGGCAAGAAGTACCGGCGCGGCTGGGCCCTGCGTGACGTCTCGTTCCGGCTGCCGACCGGGCGGGTCTGCGGCCTCGTAGGACCCAACGGCGCAGGCAAGAGCACGCTGATGGGCCTGGCCACCGACATGATCCGCCCGACGACCGGCGCCCTGCGGATCTTCGGCGCGGCACCGGGATCGACGGAAGCGGTCATGCGCACCGCGTTCCTCACCCAGGAGAAGCCGCTGTTCCGGCGCTTCACCGTGGCCGAGACACTGCGCCTGGGCCGCGAACTGAACCCCCGCTGGGACCAGCGGGTCGCCGAGGACCTCGTCCGCGCGGGCCAGGTGCCGCTGGAGGCGAGGATCGGCACGCTTTCCGGCGGGCAGCGCACTCGCGTCGCCTTCGCCCTGGCCTTCGGAAAGCGCCCCGACCTGCTGATCCTCGACGAACCGATGGCCGACCTCGACCCGCTGGTCCGCCGCGAGCTCATGGCGACGCTGACGGCGGCGGCCGCCGAACGCGGCACGACCGTACTGATCTCCTCGCACATGCTCGCCGAGCTGGAGCATGTCTGCGACTACCTCGTCGTCGTGGCGAACGGCGGCCTGCGGCTGGCGGGCGAGGTGAACGAACTGCGCGCGGCGCACGCCCTGTTCGCGGTCCCGCCGGGCGCGTCGTTCCCGCCCGGGAGCCCGCACCAGGTCATCGAACCCGAGCCATACGGCGGTGGCGGTGGCGGCGACGGCCGGCCGGGTGTCCTGGTCCGGCTCGGCGCCCCGATCCAGTACGGCGGCCAGGCGGAACCGCCCACCCTGGAGGAACTGCTGCTCGCCTACCTGCGCACACCCGACGCGCCTCCGCTGATCGCGCCCGGTGCCCGGCCCGGCGACATCCACGACGTCATCACCCGCGACCGGCAGAAGGCTGTGACCGCATGACCACGTTCACCGTTGACCCGGCCCGCACGGCCCCTGCCGACACGCGCCCTCCGCGCAACGGACGGATGCCGCGACTCGGCGGCCCGGTCTGGCTCGTCTGGCGCCAGCACCGAGCGGCGTTCTGGACGCTGCTCGCCCTGACGCTCCTGACCGCGCTGGCCATGGTCTACCTGCGCGGCGAGCTGACGAACTACCTGGCCACCGCCCCCAAGGGCGGCCCTGACCTGGAGAAATACGCCGGCCGCTTGTTCAGCGTCGGCAGCTACCTGTCCTACGTCCCCATCCTGGCGGGTGTCCTCATCGGCGCCCCGCTCGTGGCAGGCGACCTGGAGTCCGGCACCGCGAAGCTGGTGACCTCGCAGTCGGTCAGCCGCCTCCGCTGGCTCGCCACGAAGCTCGCGCTGCCCGCCGTGCTGATCGCCCTGTCCACCACCCTGCTGGGTGCCGTCTTCACCTGGTGGTGGAACCCGGTGCGGAGCCGCGCCGACACCCTGGAGTGGACGAGCAGCGCGATCTTCAACGTCACGGGCCCCATGCCGGCGGCGTACGCCCTGCTCACGTTCACCGTGGGCGCGGCGGTCGGCATGCTCCTGCGCCGCACGCTGGTGTCCATGGTGGTCACACTCGGCATCGTGGTGGCGCTCGGCGTCGTCTGGGACCGCTTCCGGCTGAACCTGGGCGACATCCTGTCGGCCACCACCGACAAGGGCATCGGCCCCGGCGCCCGGCAGCCCGAGCTGCCGGCCCAGGCGGTACAGCAGGGCCAGGGCACCGACTTCCTCACGGACTCCGGAGCCCGCCTGGACTGGATGACGTGCCTCGACAAGATCGAGAACACCCGGGCCCACACGGCCTGCCTGGAGTCCAAGAACGTCGTCGGCTGGTCGATCGACTACCTCCCGGTCTCCCAGATGCACACGATGCAGTGGCTGGGAGCGGCCATCATGCTCACGGCCACGGCGGCCGTCGCCGCATTCATCATGGCCTGGGGCCGCAAGCGCCTCCTGTGACCAGCGACGACAGCCCTCCGGCACTCGTCGCTCCGCCGCGACATGCACCGGGCAAGTGGTACTCAGGCTTGCCGATCCCCGTGAAGGGATCACGCTTGACGTCCGCGATGAGCTTGTCGGCCTCTCGGCAGTCCATCCGCGACGTCCGCGCACACTTGGCCGAGGTCGTCGAACGCGCCGATCGCGACGACACCCGCACAGTCATCACGCGACGAGGCAAAGAAGTCGCCGCCGTCGTGTCGATCGAGGTGCTCCGCAAGTACCGGGAATGGGAAGAGCGCGAGATCAACCGCCTCATCGACGAGCGCATGACGTCCTCGGCCGGAATCCTGATCGAGGACGTCATGAAGGAGACGCTGGCGCGGAGTGAATGAGTACCGCACCGTCTTCCACCCGGAAGCCCGAGCCGAACTCCGCAAGGTTCCACGCGACACCGCGCTTCGCATCCAGACCAAGCTGACGGAACTGGAAACGGACCCGCTCGGCTTCAACACCATCGCGCTCGTTTCCCAGCCCGAGCGCCGCCGCCTCAGAGTCGGCGACTACCGCGTCATCTACACCGTCGACAACGGCGACCTGATCGTGTGGGTCGTCCGCGTCGGGCACCGCTCCACGATCCGGCGTCCGCCTCCCCCGGGATTCCTCATTGGCATGCGTTGAACCCCGACGGCCTTTACGAGTGTCCTGCTTCTGGGAGGACGACGGGATCCAGTTCCGCTGGCCGACCACGGCAGGCGGGGCGAACAAGGTCTCCCTGATCGAGGCCCAACGCAACTACCAGGACTTCGGTGCCTGCGACCAGCACGGCCGGCGGTACGTCCGCCCTCGGACTGGGAAGCCGAGGCCCGCGCCCCGTGGCCCGATGACCGCTCGATGCTCTGCTGGTGGCTCCCCGCTTTCTGGCGCGGGACCACCCGTGACCGCCCACGCGCACTCGCCTGCGTGACGCCGAGACGAAGCTCTCCGAGACCCAAGAGCCCGGAGGGGTTCGAGGCCACATTCACTGAGGTCAAGGCGGAGAACGCCGAGCCGCAGCGCTGCCTCGTGGTCGCGTCCGTGGCCCGGAGGTATGACCTCTCCGAGGAACTGGAAGCCGCCGCGAGGCCCTTCAGGCACTCGTCACCCCGGCCGCCCCCGCCCGCCCTGGGCGGAGGGCTCACACCGTCCGACGAGACTCGTCATCCCCAAGCTCCAACTCGACGGCACGGCGGACTACCGACCGCGACCGGCGAACTGGCCCGCACCGCCGCCGTCTCCGACGCGAAGGTGTGGCCCCCCCGTCGGCATTGAAGCCGAGCCCGACCCGGCCAAACGCCTGAGCAGATGTACGGCGAAGGGCTCGGACCAGGTGGATTCGCTGTCCTCTCCTAGCCCTCCGCCTTTGTCGCCGCCAGCCCACGATTCTCGCGCAGGGAAGCGACGCGGCCCCTCAGCCATGACACCAGGTTGTCCACGCCCTGGCCCACCAGGGCTCGCACGTACTCGTCTCGCTCCCCGACGAGACTGACCCCGTACCACTGGTCGCAGATGAGCTGCCTCACGTGTCGCTCGGGGAGCTCCAGCACTGTGGCGATGCCGGCGATGTACTTCGGCTCAGGCGGAGGGGGCATCTCGCCGATGGCCACCTTGTTCCACCATGCCGAGGACAAGGTTCCCTCCTTGCCCCCTGTCTCCCGAGTCTTCGCCTCCATCTGGCCGTAGGTCATTCCTTCACCGATACGCCGGAGTACTTCCCTGCTGAACACGTTGTCGGTCATGACCGTCATCGTGTACGGAGACAGGCGTCCTGTGTGGCGAGCTGGAGGGTTCTGTGATCACAGCTCAAGGATTCTGCTATGCGTCCCTCGGCGAGCTGAAGGGCCGTCTCGACTGGGATCCGGCCGCGGACGGACTGCGCATCGCAGCGGGGGCGCTGGACGTTGCTTCGGATCTTACGGCTACCTGCAGCCGCGACCGGCCCGACGCTACGGCGACCCACCTGATAAGGACGCTCGTTCGGAAGTCGGCGTCCCGGTACCCGCGTACCCCAACGGCAACAGCAGAGCCGAGCCGGTGACGAAGCGCTCGCCTGGTCGGATGCACACGGACGGGACGCGAAGAGTGTGTACTTCACGCGCCAGGAGACCTGGCTCCTGGCGGAGCTCGTCGGCCCGTTCCGGCCGTCGTCGACCTCGTGGCCCGGACCTCGCTGAGTCGCTACGGTTGAGCCATGACCGCACTGCCCGACTGGATGCGCCCGCCCCGCGCGGAAGGCTGGTTCGCGGAGGACCTGGACCGCCTCCCGGAAGCACCGCGCCACACCGAGCTGATCGACGGAGCCCTCGTATTCATGATGTCTCCGCAGCCGTGGTGGCACGGGCACCTCGTCACGATGCTCACCGTGGCTCTCATGGAGCAGGCGCCGGCCGACGTAAGGGTCGGACGGGAGATGACCATCAAACTCGATCAACGCAATCGGCCCGAGCCGGATCTGCTGGTGACGACGGCCGACTTCGACGGTGACCGCACCTGGTTCGCACCGGATGAAGTACGACTCGCCGTCGAGGCGGTCTCCCCCGAGTCCGCACACCGAGACCGCACGGTAAAGCTTCACAAATACGCAGAGGCCGGCATCCCGCACTACTGGCGCATCGAGGACGAGCACGGAGCACCCATCGTCCACGTCTACGAACTTGACGAGCCAACCGCCACCTATGTACCCGTTGGCATCTTCAGGGGCTCTCTCAACCGTCCGGTGCCCTTCGAGATCAACCTCGACCTGGAGAAGCTCGCTCCACCCCGCCGCGGCTGAGTCAGCACCACGTCAGTACGGAAATGCGGTAGGGGCCGGACTCACTCAAGTCCGGCCCAGAACGTCCGGCGCCGACCACTCGCCAGTGGAAACGCCCGGTCGGCGGTCATCGAACCAGTCACCAGCACCCGGCGTGCCGCCCGCCGACAGCTTCGCGGCTCGGCCGGGTGACCGCGTCATGCGATGGCGGCGGGTCCCCTCCACTGAGGTGGCCGGATCAGCCGGCCGACCCGCCGCCCGCCTTCGCGGCGACCGCCTTCAGCGCGGCCGCCAGCAATCCCGGTCGACGCTCGCGATCAATACCCCCGGCACCGTGACCTTTCGACGTACGTCGAATCGATTGGATGCCCACGGCCCTGGTGCCAGCCTGATCTCGGCAACTGCAGGACCCGTCCGTGCGATATCAGGAGACCTCATGATCTTCGTCAACATCACCACAACCGACCTCGAGCGCAGCAAGGCCTTCTACACGGCGCTCGGCTGTGACATCAATCCGATGTTCACCGACGAGAACGCCGCGTGCGTCGTCTGGGACGAGAACACGAACTTCATGGTGCTCACCCACGGGCACTTCTCGCAGTTCACCGACAAGCAGATCGCCGACCCGCACACGGTCGCCCAGGTGCTGCTGTCATTCTCGCGCGACTCGCGGGACCACGTCGATGGGACCGTCGACGCCGGTGTCACCGCGGGCGGCCGTGAGCCGCGCCCCGCGCAGGACCACGGGTTCATGTATGGGCGCTCCCTCGAGGACCCGGACGGCAACGTCCTCGAGTTCCTCTACATGGAGCCCCAGGCCACCGAGCAGGGTCCGGAGGCGTACGTCGCCGAGCACGGCGCGGGACCGGACCTCGTTCCCGGGCGGTGATCCACCGCGCCGGCCCCGGATGCGCTCGTCCGCCGCGTCAGACGCGGTGGACGAGCGCATCACCGAGCGGCGTGCGCGCGTGCAGCACGCGCCGCCCGGCACGCCGGGACGCGATGAGCCCGGCGGCGCGCAGGGCGTCGAGGTGGTGGGATGCGGTGGAAGCCGCGATCCCGGCCTCTCCTGCGGTCTCCGTCGTCGACAGCGGCGCGCCGAGCGCGACGAGCACCGCGGCGCGGCTCTCCCCGAGCAGGCCCGCCAGCGCGTCCGTCGAATCGGCACGATGCCACACCTCGGACAGACCGAGCGCGGGGTAGAACAGCGTCGGCTGCGCAGGCGGCTCCGTGAGCACCGCGCAGTGGCGCCCGAAGAACGACGGCACGAGCACGAGGCCCCGCCCCTGGCAGTCGACGATCTCCTCGTGTCGTTCCATCCGCACGCGCACGGTGTCGAAGCCGGTGTCGGCGCTCCACTCGACACCTTCGCCGAGATCAGCCGCCATCCCGGCCAGACCGTCCGCGGTCATCCGTCGCACCCGAGAGCCGATGTCCGCATGAAGAATGCGTTCGATCTGCGCCCAGTACGGCGCGAGTGCGGCCTCCCAGAGTGCCTCGACGTGGCGCACGATCATGGCGCGGACCCTCGCGGGATCGGCCGCCATCCTCTCGAGCGCGGCCCGCGCGACGCCGGCGCTGCGGACCGCTCGCTTGCGCAGGTCGATCGAGATCGGCTCGAGCGGCGCCTGCCGCAGCCGCTCGATCTCATCCGCAGGCGTGAGATCCCACGACGCGGCCGACGTGAACAGATCGGGCGCGTACCCGGCTTCGCCCACGACGAGGCGCAGCAACTCGAGGGACTCCCGCGGGACATCGTCGCGAACGGCGCGCAGCCATCCCCACTGCAGCGGCTGCTCCTGCGGTCGACTGAGGGTCCGCACCGCGTGGACGATCTCATGCCCTGGCGACACGCCGAAGCGGACGGTAGAGATGTCCTCCGAAGCAAGGCGGAACTCGACATACTTCTGCGGCACGTCGAGCAGGCTACCGCCAACACGACTCAACCGATCGAGCGCGGCCCGGCTCCGCGCAGCGGCTCGCGGCTCGAAGCGCTGAACTTGCCCCTGTGAACAGCCGCTACGTATAGGTCCACCCGTAGCGTCCGACGCCCACCTGAAGAACACCACAACCAGCGAAAAACCCGCACCGGGAACGCCAACGGGGTCGGCCCGGAACCGGACCGACCCTTCTGACCCGCAAGTTCGCCAGCTCGACCGAGACCGAGCTATGGCGGCAACTAAACGTTGAACCGGAACTCCACCACATCCCCGTCCTGCATCACATACTCCTTGCCCTCCATGCGCGCCTTGCCCTTTGCGCGGGCCTCCGCCACCGAGCCCGTCTCCACCAGGTCGGCGAAGGAGATGACCTCCGCCTTGATGAAGCCCTTCTGGAAGTCCGTGTGGATGACGCCGGCCGCCTCGGGGGCCGTCGCGCCCTTCTTGATGGTCCAGGCGCGGGATTCCTTCGGGCCTGCCGTGAGGTAGGTCTGGAGGCCGAGGGTGCGGAAGCCGACGTGGGCGAGGGTGGCGAGGCCGGGCTCTTCCTGGCCGACGGACTGGAGGAGTTCGAGGGCCTCCTCGTCGTCGAGCTCGGCGAGGTCCGACTCCAGCTTGGCGTTGAGGAAGATCGCCTCGGCGGGGGCGACCAGGGCGCTCTGCGCGGCCTTGAAGTCGTCGTCCGTCAGCTCCTCCTCGTCGACGTTGAAGACGTAGAGGAAGGGCTTCGTGGTCAGGAGGTGCAGGTCATGCAGGAGCTCTTCGTTGCCCGAGCCCTGGACGATGCCCTGGGAGAACAGGGTGTCGCCCTTCTCCAGGATCTCCTTGGCCGCCTCGACCGCCGCCACCTTCGGGCCGATGTCCTTCTTGATGCGCGACTCCTTCTGGAGGCGCGGCAGGACCTTCTCGATGGTCTGGAGGTCGGCGAGGATCAGCTCGGTGTTGATCGTCTCGATGTCGTCCTTCGGCGAGACCTTGCCGTCCACGTGCACGACGTTCTCGTCCTTGAAGGCGCGGATGACCTGGCAGATCGCGTCCGACTCGCGGATGTTCGCGAGGAACTTGTTGCCCAGGCCCTCGCCCTCGCTCGCGCCGCGCACGATGCCGGCGATGTCGACGAAGTCGACCGTGGCGGGCAGGACGCGCTGGGAAGAGAAGATCTCGGCCAACTTCGTCAGGCGGGGGTCGGGGACACCTACCACGCCGACGTTCGGCTCGATCGTGGCGAACGGGTAGTTGGCCGCCAGCACGTCGTTCTTGGTCAGGGCGTTGAACAGGGTCGACTTGCCGACATTCGGCAGACCGACGATTCCGATCGTGAGCGACACGTTGCGACTTCCCGTACGTCAGGGCTGGGTGGGACGGTCCCCTCGTACACGAAGTTCGAGGCTCGAAGCTCGAAGCTCGAAGCTTGGGGCTTCAGGTTCACGGATCGCGGTTCACGGTTCGAGATTCGAGATCCGGGTTCGAGATTCGAGGTTCTACGTTCGTGTTACGAGGATGGGCCGATCCACCAGTCTACGGCTTGCCGCCACCGGCCCGACCGGTCACCCGGCCCCCCGCGACACGCCCGGCCGTCCGTCCTCCCCGCACCCGCCCGCCACCACGTCGAACGCATGGCCAAGGTCACGCCAAAGGCGTGTCTCACTGCTGAATCCGCGCGGAAGCCGACCTAGGTTGGACCAGTGGAGCAACACAGGACGCGTCCCCCTCAGACCGAACCGAAGGCGCCCGCCGCGGCCAGGCCCCGTCGGACCGCCCCGCTGCCCTCGCAGGGCCGGGCGGTCGAGCCAGGCACGGTGTACCGGGCCGCGCAGCGCCCGCGCCGGCCCGCCCCTCCGCTGGTACGGGCCCTGCGCCGCTCACCGCTCGTCCGCTCCCTGCGGCGGATGCCGAACCCGCGCCTGACCGGGCTCGGCAGCGGCCTGTTCTGCACCGGGGTGCTGTTCCTGCTCGCCTGCCTGCTGGGGCTGCTCTTCGACGGCTCACTCGTCGCGTACGGGGTGCTGTTCCTGCCCGTCGCCACGCTCACCGCGCTGTGGGTGCGCCCCGCGGACCTGGTCACCGCGCCCATCGGGGTGCCGATCGCCTTCGCCACCGGAATCCTGCCGATCTCCGGGGGCACCGGGTTCGGCGGGCGCCTCATGGGCCTCGTGACCTCGCTCGCGCTGCACGCGGGCTGGCTGTACGGGGGCACGCTCATCGCCGGGCTCATCGTGTGCGTACGCAAGATCCGGCTGATGGCCGAGCGGCGCCGGCCACCGAAGCCGCCGACCGCCCGGCAGCCGGCGGGCGCGAAACGCGTACCCGCCACCTGACGCGACCCGACCGGCCCGAACCGACCGGGAGCTACGCCTCGCTCGCCGCCATCGCCGCTCCCACGATGCCGGCGTTGTTCTGGAGCTGCGCCGGGACGATCTCCGCGGAGATGCCCTCGATCAGCGGCAGGAACTTGTGCGCCTTGCGGCTCACGCCGCCGCCGATGATGAACAGCTCCGGCGAGAACAGCATCTCCACGTGCGCGAGGTACTTCTGCACCCGGTGGGCCCAGTGCTCCCAGCTCAGGTCCTCGTCCTCGCGGGCCTTGGAGGAGGCGCGCTTCTCCGCGTCGTGGCCGTTCAGTTCGAGGTGGCCCAGCTCGGTGTTGGGCACCAGGCGCCCGCCGGTGAACAGGGCGCTGCCGATGCCCGTGCCGAGGGTGAGCAGCAGGACCGTGCCCTTGCGGTCCTTGCCCGCGCCGAGGTGCATCTCGGCCACGCCCGCCGCGTCCGCGTCGTTGAGTACGGTCACGGGGGCGCCGCCGAGCCGGTCCGAGACCAGCTTCCGGATGTCCGTGCCGATCCAGCTCTTGTCGACGTTGGCCGCCGTGCGCGCCGTGCCGCCGGTGATCACGCCGGGGAAGGTGGCGCCGACGGGCCCCTTCCAGCCGAAGTGCTCCACGACCTCGCACACGCCCGCGACCACCGCTTCGGGCGTCGCCGGATGGGGGGTCAGGACCTTGTGCCGCTCCTGGGCCAGTTCTCCGCGGTCAACGTCCACGGGAGCGCCCTTGATCCCTGAGCCGCCGATGTCCACACCGAAGATCTCCATGGCCCCACCGTACGACCAGGATCAGCGTCGGCGCAGCATGGCCGCCGACCGCCGGTCAGGGCTGAGCCGACCTCGCCCCGGCCGGCCACCCGGTCACCGCTGCGACAGCTTCGCCGCCTCGGCCCGCAGGTCCTTGCGGAGCTCCTTGGGCAGCGAGAAGGTGATCGACTCCTCGGCGGTCTTCACCGTCTCGACGTCGCCGTAGCCACGCTCGGCGAGCCACTCGATGACGCCGTCCACCAGTACGTCGGGGACGGAGGCGCCGGAGGTCAGGCCGACCGTGGTCACGCCTTCGAGCCACGCCTCGTCGATCTCTTCGGCGCTGTCGACCAGGTGCGACGCGGGGGCGCCCGCGTCGAGGGCTACCTCGACCATGCGGATGGAGTTGGAGGAGTTCTTGGAGCCGACGACGATGACCAGCTCGGCGTCCTCGGCGAGCTTCTTCACCGCGATCTGGCGGTTCTGCGTGGCGTAGCAGATGTCGTCGCTGGGCGGCGAGAGCAGGTTCGGGAACTTGCCCTTGAGGGCGTCGACCGTCTCCATCGTCTCGTCGACGGAGAGCGTGGTCTGGGAGAGCCAGACGACCTTGTCCGGGTCGCGGACCTCGACGTTCGCGACGTCGTCGGGGCCGTCGACGAGCGTGATGTGCTCGGGCGCCTCACCGGACGTGCCGATGACCTCCTCGTGACCCTCGTGGCCGATCAGGAGGATGTCGAAGTCGTCGTTGGCGAACCGGACGGCCTCCTTGTGCACCTTGGTGACCAGCGGGCACGTCGCGTCGATCGTCGCCAGCTTGCGCTCGGCGGCCTCCGCGTGGACGGTCGGGGCCACGCCGTGCGCGGAGAACATCACGATGGAGCCCTCGGGGACCTCCGCCGTCTCCTCGACGAAGATGGCGCCCTTCTTCTCCAGGGTCTGCACCACGTATTTGTTGTGCACGATCTCGTGGCGGACGTAGATCGGGGCCCCGTACTGCTCCAGGGCCTTCTCGACGGCGATCACGGCACGGTCCACGCCCGCGCAGTAGCCACGGGGAGCGGCGAGCAGGACACGGCGGGAGCCAGGCGTTGCAGTCATGCCACCCATCGTAAGGCCGCGTCCAGCGCGTCAAAGATCGCCCCGTTGGGGAGACTGAAGGCCTGCGCCGATCCCACGCGCTGATCCACGGAGGCACGGAGGCACGATGTCCGGTGAGACCGCCAGCGAGGGCGCCCACGCGGCGGGCGTCGAGTCCGCCGACGATCCGAGGCTGCGGCGCAGTCTGGGCTTCCGTGACCTCGTCGTCTACGGTCTGCTCTTCATCGCCCCCATGGCGCCCGTCGGCGTCTTCGGGACGCTCGACGCGAAGTCGCACGGAGCCGTCGCCCTCGTCTACCTGATCGCCACGGTCGCCATGGCGTTCACCGCGTTCAGCTACGCCCAGATGGTGCGGGTCGTCCCCCAGGCGGGGTCCGTCTTCGCCTACGCGCGCGCGGGGCTCGGAAAAGGCTTCGGGTTCATCGCCGGGTGGATGGCGATGCTCGACTACCTGCTCATCCCGGCGGTCGCCTACCTCTTCTCCGGCATCGCCATGAACTCGCTCGTGCCGTCGGTGTCGCGGTGGGTGTGGACGGCCCTGGCGGTGCTCATCACGACCTTGCTGAACCTGTGGGGGGTACGGACGGCCGCGCGGGTCGGGTTCGCCGTGCTCGCCATGGAGATCGTCGTTCTCCTGGTCTTCGTCGTCGCCGCCGTGGTCGTCCTCGCCAGGGACGGCGCCCAGCGGGACTGGCTCTCACCGCTGACCGGTGACGGCTCGCAGGGTGCGTTCGCGCTGTCCGCCGTGGTGGGGGCGGTGTCCATCGCCGTCCTCTCCTACCTGGGCTTCGACGCCATCGCCTCCTTCGCGGAGGAGGTGACGGGCGGCTCGGCGAAGGTCGCGCGGGCCGTGCTGTTCTGCCTGGCGCTCGCCGGTGTGCTCTTCATCGCCCAGACGTACCTGGTGGCCCTCCTGGAGCCGCTGTCCTCCGCCGAGCTCGCCGCGGAGCCGGTCAAGCAGGGCACGGCCTTCTACGATGCGGTCGACTCGGCGGCCGGGTCGTGGCTGCACGATCTCGTGGCCGTCAGCAAGGCCATCGGCGCCGCGTTCGCCGCGCTCGCCGGGCAGGCCGCGGCGGGGCGGCTGCTGTTCGCCATGGCCAGGGGCCGGCGGCTGCCGAAGGTGCTCGCCCGGACCGACTCCGGTACGCCTCGGGTGGCGCTGCTCTTCGCCGCTGTCGTGACGCTGGTGGCCGCGGTGTGGGCGGCTCGGCGGGACGACGGGATGGATCACCTGGTGTCGGTGGTCGACATCGGGGCGCTCACCGCGTTCCTGCTGCTGCACGCGAGCGTGGTGGGGTGGTTCGCGGTGCGGCACGGGGGGCTCTTCAGCTGGTGGCGGCATGGGGTGGTTCCCGTGCTGGGGGCCGTGATCACCGTGGCGGTCATCTGGGAGGCTGCGGGCTCCGCGCAGGTCGTCGGGGCGGTGTGGCTGGGGATCGGGCTCGTCGTTCTTCTCGTGCAGCGGGGGCGGCGGGTCGTCTAGGCCGCCGCTTCGCGGCGGATTCCTCGCCACCCACCCGCCCATTTGCCCCACGGTGATGTCAGACCCGGCGGCTACGCTCACCGCATGGCTCTCAACACGTCCGCCGACGCGCCACTGCCCGTCGGGCAGGTGTCGCGGCTGATCGGCGGCTGGATCGATCGGCTCGGTGCCGTGTGGGTCGAGGGGCAGATCACCCAGCTGTCCCGGAGGCCCGGCGCCGGTGTCGTCTTCATGACGCTCCGCGACCCCTCGCACGACATCTCGGTCAGCGTCACCTGCTACCGCCAGGTCTTCGACGCCGTGGCCGACGTCGTCTCCGAGGGCGCCCGCGTCGTCGTCCACGCGAAGCCCGAGTGGTATGCCCCGCGGGGTCAGCTCTCCCTGCGGGCCGCCGAGATAAAGCCGGTCGGCGTCGGTGAGCTGCTCGCCCGCATCGAGCAGCTCAAGAAACGCCTCTCCGGAGAGGGTCTTTTCGCCCCGGAGCGGAAGAAGCCGCTGCCGTTCCTGCCGCAGCTCATCGGCCTGGTCACGGGCCGCGCATCGGCCGCCGAGCGGGACGTCCTGGAGAACGCGCGGCACCGCTGGCCCGCCGTCCGCTTCGAGGTGCGCAACGTCCCGGTGCAGGGCGTGCACGCGGTGCCGCAGGTCGTACAGGCCGTGAAGGACCTCGACGCCCTCGACGAGGTCGACGTGATCGTCGTGGCGCGGGGCGGCGGCAGCGTGGAGGACCTGCTGCCGTTCTCCGACGAGCAGCTCATCCGCGCGGTGGCCTCGTGCCGCACGCCGGTGGTCTCCGCGATCGGCCACGAGCCGGACAGTCCTCTCCTCGACCTCGTGGCGGACCTGCGCGCCTCCACGCCCACCGACGCGGCCAAGAAGGTCGTGCCGGACGTCGGGGAGGAGTACGAGCGGGTGCGATGGCTGCGGGACCGCGCCCGGCGCTGCATGGACGCCTTCCTGGACCGGGAGGACCGGGGTCTCGCCCACGCGCTGGGCCGGCCCTCGATGGAGCATCCGCACCGCATGGTCGAGGAGCGCGAGGAGCAGGTCTCCGCCCTCGTCGACCGCAGCCGCCGCACGCTCGGGCACCTCCTCGACCGGGCGGGTTCGGAGCTGACACACACCCACGCGCGCGTGGTGGCCCTCTCCCCCGCGGCGACGCTCCAGCGGGGGTACGCGGTGCTCCAGAAACCGGACGGCACGGTCATCAGGGCCCCGGCCGACGTGACCGCCGACGAGGAGCTGCGGGCCCGGGTCGCCGAGGGCGAGTTCACCGTACGGACCATGGGGCAAGCCGACGAAGCCGCGGCCGACGCGGACAATGCCGAGATTTAGGGTGGGCGCATGACCAGCACAACGGACGGGACCGCGGGCTCCGCGGGCTCCGCGGACGCGCTCGGGTACGAGCAGGCCCGGGACGAGCTCATCGAGGTCGTACGCCGCCTCGAAACGGGCGGTACGACCCTGGAGGAGTCGCTCGCCCTGTGGGAGCGCGGCGAGGAGCTGGCCAAGATCTGCCGCCGCTGGCTCGACGGCGCCCGTGCCCGCCTTGACGCGGCCCTCGCGGGACCGGACGCCGACGACGGCGACGGCGCGGACGCCGAAGCCGACGACGAGGGCTGACCGTAACCGCCGGAGGCCAGGCCGGCCGCCGGAACAGACCGGCCAGACAGTCGACCCAGACAGTCACTATCAAGACAGAACCCTGTGAAGCGGATCACGAGGACCCAGTTTTGGTTGAATCTTAAACGTCACTTGTCGTACGGTCGGTCGTGCCAGCTGATCCACAGCACATCGCACGTACCGAGAAGGTTGATCCATGTCTCTCGCACTTGACCCCGCCGCCCAGGACCTGCTCTTCCGCGAGGCCCGCACCGCGAACACCTTCACCGACGAGCCGGTCACCGACGAGCAGGTC
Source organism: Streptomyces sp. NPDC046335 (assembly GCF_055587985.1). Taxonomy (NCBI): domain Bacteria; kingdom Bacillati; phylum Actinomycetota; class Actinomycetes; order Kitasatosporales; family Streptomycetaceae; genus Streptomyces; species Streptomyces sp. NPDC046335. The sequence goes on from NZ_JBVJFF010000008.1 coordinate 287,502, forward strand.
CAGGCGATCTACGACCTGGTCAAGTACGGCCCGACCGCCTTCAACCAGTCGCCGCTGCGCGTCACCCTGGTCCGCTCCCCCGAGGCCCGCGAGCGCCTGGTGCAGCACATGGCCGAGGGCAACCGCCCGAAGACCTCGGCGGCGCCGCTGGTCGCGATCCTCTCCGCCGACAACGAGTTCCACGAGGAGCTCCCGGCGCTGTTCCCGCACTTCCCGCAGGCCAAGGACGCCTTCTTCTCCGAGCGCCCCGCCCGTGAGCAGGCCGCCCTGCTGAACGCCACGCTCCAGGCCGCGTACTTCATCGTCGGCGTGCGCGCCGCCGGTCTCGCCGCGGGCCCGATGACCGGTTACGACCCGGCCGGCCTCCAGAAGGAGTTCCTGGACGGCGACCACACCCCGCTGATGGTGGTCAACATCGGCAAGCCCGGCGAGGACGCCTGGTTCCCCCGCTCCCCGCGCCTCTCCTACGAGGACGTCGTCACCACGGTCTGAGCGACCCGCTCGCACCAGCCACGCGAAGGGCCCCCGGCGCACACCGCCGGGGGCCCTTCACGCGTACGCGGAAGCCGTACGCGGCAACCACGCACACCACGTCACGTCGTCTTCAGCGACTCCGCCATCTTCGCGAGCTGATCGAACGAGGCCGTGCCCGTGATCACCGTCGTCGCGTCCTTCTCCGTGTTCACCAGGGCGTCGTACGTCGGCCCCTGGTAGCGCTGCCAGGTGCGGCCGGCGATCTTCTCCGTGGCGGCGGTCTTCCGCGCCTCCTGGGTGACCTTCTCGATGTACTTGGCCGGCGCGGCGGTGGACTGCTTCAGCGCCACGTACTCGCCGTCCGGGTCGAGGAAGCCCAGGTGCCAGCTGTCGTGCTCGGCGCCGTTGAACCGCACGGACGTCGGCTTCCACTCCTTGGCCAGACCCTCGGGCGCGGCCACGGGATAGGCCGCGGCGCGCCGGGCCGTCAGGAGTTCCACCCGGTAGTCGACGCGCTTCACCGGGGTCTTGGACTCGTCGTGCGGGATGAAGATGTAGATCACGCCTGCCACCAGGGCGATCACCACCAACGACCACAGCATGTTCTTGACGGTCTGATTGCCTTGTCTGCCTGCCACGCCCCCATGCTCTCAGGCCGGGAAAGCGGGCCTTCCCCCGGTATCCGTACCGACGCCCCGGTCCGCTCATGCGTGGGGCCCACTGCTCATTTTGTCGGCCTGCGGATAGAGTCACGAGCACACCCTCATCCGGCCGCCCCTCCCGCCTCCCGCCACCGCCCTTCCGAGGACGCCCTACGGGCGCGCCATTTTGTATCAGCAGAAAGGTGCTCTCCGATGACCGAGCATCATCTCCCGTCCGAGCTCGAGGTCTCTCCCGAGGCTCCCGACCGCAACCTCGCCCTGGAGCTCGTCCGGGTCACCGAGGCCGCCGCCATGGCCGCGGGCCGCTGGGTCGGCCGCGGTGACAAGAACGGCGCGGACGGCGCCGCCGTCAGGGCCATGCGGACCCTCGTCTCCACCGTCTCGATGAACGGCGTCGTCGTCATCGGCGAGGGCGAGAAGGACGAAGCCCCGATGCTCTTCAACGGGGAGAACATCGGCGACGGCACAGGCGCCGAGGTCGACATCGCCGTCGACCCGATCGACGGCACGACCCTCTGCGCGAAGGGGATGCCGAACGCCATCGCCGTGCTCGCCGCCGCCGACCGCGGCGCGATGTTCGACCCGTCCGCGGTCTTCTACATGGACAAGCTGGTCACCGGCCCGGAGGCCGCGGACTACGTGGACATCAACGCCCCCGCGTCGGTCAACATCCGCCGGGTCGCCAAGGCCAAGAACTCCTCGCCCGAGGACGTCACCGTCATGATCCTCGACCGCCCCCGCCACGAGGGCATCGTCAAGGAGATCCGGGAGACCGGCGCGCGCATCAAGTTCATCTCCGACGGCGATGTCGCCGGGTCGGTCATGGCCGTGCGCGAGGGCACCGGCGTCGACCTCCTGATGGGCATCGGCGGCACCCCCGAGGGCATCATCTCGGCCTGCGCGATCAAGTGCCTGGGCGGTGTGATCCAGGGCAAGCTGTGGCCCAAGGACGACGCCGAGCGCCAGCGTGCCATCGACGCGGGCCACGACCTGGACCGCACGCTCTCGACGGACGACCTGGTCAAGGGCGACAACGTCTTCTTCGTCGCGACCGGCATCACCGACGGCGAACTGCTCCAGGGCGTCCGCTACCGCGCGGCCAACGCCTCGACGTCCTCGCTGGTCATGCGCTCCAAGTCGGGCACGATCCGCAAGATCGACTCCGACCACCGGCTGTCGAAGCTGCGCGCCTACAGCGCCGTCGACTTCGACCGCGCCAAGTAGCGGACGGAACATCCAGCAGTAGGCCGCGAGCGGTACGCGAGAACGACGCGGCCGTACGACGATGGGGGCGCCCCGTGCGGGGAGCGCCCCCATCGTTCGTTCGTACGGCCGGTCAGCCGGCGGCGGCTATCGAGTGCGCCGCCTGCTTGAGCTCCATGTCATGCCTGCGGCGCCGTGCGAGGACCACGCGGCGCTCGGCGGCGGTGAGGCCGCCCCACACGCCGTACGGCTCGGGCTGGAGCAGGGCGTGCTCGCGGCACTCGACCATGACGGGACAGCGGGCGCAGACGCGCTTGGCCGCCTCCTCCCGGGAGAGCCGCGCCGCGGTCGGCTCCTTGGACGGGGCGAAGAACAGTCCGGCCTCGTCACGCCGGCACACGGCTTCCGTATGCCATGGGGCGTCATCGGTGCGGTCCCGCACGGGGCCTCTTCCCCAGGCACTCGCATTCGCTCGTGCAGGGGAGGCCCCATCAGCCGGCACTGCGGCGACCTGCGAGGACTGATGCGACGGTTGCAGCACGGCCTACTCCTGACGACGGCTTCGCGAGCGAGAGACGATGCAGCAGCTCTACCCGCTGTGTACGCGCCTATGCACTGAGTTCCGATCGACGCGAACGCGCCCCTCCCGTGCACAACGGGTGTGGCGTCAGTGGCCCAAGTGCTTGCGCAGCTGTCGGTGCAGATCGCGCACGAGCCGGCCGCGCTTGGGGCGCGCCTCGACGCTCCCGAAGATCGCCGTGCCGTCCACGAAGACGACCGGGGCGTCCTGGTCGGGCGAGTCGAGGGTGTCCACCTCGAAGTTGCCGAGGACGCCCGTGCCGCTGCCGCGCAGCGAGACGTTCTCCGGGACGCGGATCTCGACCGAGCCGAAGACGGCGATCGCCTTGATGACCACCTGGCGCTGCTCGAAGATCGCCTCGCTCAGGTCGATCTCGACGCTGCCGAAGACGGCATAGGCATGGGTGCGGCGGGCGACGCGCCAGCGGCCCTTGCGGACGCTGCCGCTGAGCACCGCCACCAGGTTCTCGTCGGCGACCGGCGGGACGGCGCCCGGCGACGGCCTGGACGGGGCCGGGTCGGGGGCGCCCGCGGCCCGCGGCCCGCCGTGCGCCGCGGGCAGGTCGCCGACCAGCGGCTCCAGCTCGGCCATGGTCTTCGCGCGATAGACCCCGTCGATGCGCTCGGAGTGCTCCTCCGCGGTGAGGCGGCCCTCCGCCAGGGCCTCGCGAAGGATGTCGGCCGTGCGGTCCCGGTCGGCGTCGGAGGCACGGAGCGAGCCGGCGGGTCCGGCCGCGGCGGGGGCGGGCTGCGAGGGGCGCTTTTCGAGGTCCACGCCAGCAGCGTACCCACTCGCGATAGATCGCGACTAGCCCCTGTGGACAACCCGGCGCGTCGGACCGCCGGCCCTACTGAGCCTTACCTCACAGACCGGTCCTGTCCGGGGCGTTCTACGCTGGTGGGCGCGTCGCCAATGGAGGCCGCGCCGCTGCCTGTCGAGTGAGGAATGGCCGTAATGCCAGAGTTTGCGTACTCCGATCTGCTCCCACTGGGAGAGGACACCACCCCGTACCGGCTGGTGACCGCCGAGGGCGTCTCCACCTTCGAGGCCGACGGGCGGACGTTCCTCAAGGTCGAGCCGGAGGCCCTGCGCGAGCTCGCCGCCGAGGCCATCCACGACATCCAGCACTATCTGCGGCCCGCGCACCTGGCCCAGCTGCGGCGCATCATCGACGACCCCGAGGCGTCGGGCAACGACAAGTTCGTGGCGCTCGACCTGCTGAAGAACGCGAACATCGCCGCCGCGGGCGTGCTCCCCATGTGCCAGGACACCGGCACCGCCATCGTCATGGGCAAGCGCGGCCAGAACGTCCTCACGGAGGGCGGCGACGAGGAGGCGCTCTCCCGGGGCATCTTCGACGCGTACACGAAGCTCAATCTCCGGTACTCCCAGATGGCCCCGCTGACCATGTGGGACGAGAAGAACACCGGCTCCAACCTGCCCGCGCAGATCGAGCTGTACGCGACCGACGGCGGCGCCTACAAGTTCCTCTTCATGGCCAAGGGCGGCGGCTCGGCGAACAAGTCGTTCCTCTACCAGGAGACGAAGGCCGTCCTGAACGAGGCCTCCATGATGAAGTTCCTGGAGGAGAAGATCCGCTCGCTGGGCACGGCCGCGTGCCCGCCGTACCACCTGGCGATCGTCGTCGGCGGCACGTCCGCCGAGTTCGCCCTGAAGACCGCGAAGTACGCCTCCGCGCACTACCTGGACGAGCTGCCCGCCGAGGGCTCCCCGACCGGCCACGGCTTCCGGGACAAGGAGCTGGAGGAGAAGGTCTTCGAGCTCACCCAGAAGATCGGCATCGGCGCGCAGTTCGGCGGCAAGTACTTCTGCCACGACGTGCGCGTGGTGCGACTGCCCCGGCACGGCGCCTCGCTGCCCGTCGCCATCGCCGTCTCCTGCTCGGCCGACCGCCAGGCCACCGCGAAGATCACCGCGGAGGGCGTCTTCCTGGAGCAGCTGGAGACCGACCCGGCGCGCTTCCTTCCGGAGACGACGGACGAGCACCTGAACGACTCCGCGGACGTCGTGAGGATCGACCTCAACCAGCCCATGGACGCGATCCTCGCCGAGCTGACCAAGCACCCGGTGAAGACCCGCCTCTCGCTGACCGGCCCCCTCGTCGTGGCCCGCGACATCGCGCACGCCAAGATCAAGGAGCGGCTCGACGCGGGCGAGGAGATGCCGCAGTACCTGAAGGACCACCCCGTGTACTACGCGGGCCCCGCGAAGACCCCCGAGGGTTACGCCTCCGGTTCCTTCGGGCCGACCACGGCCGGGCGCATGGACTCCTACGTGGAGCAGTTCCAGGCGGCCGGCGGCTCCAAGGTCATGCTGGCCAAGGGCAACCGGAGCAAGCAGGTCACCGACGCGTGCGACGCGCACGGCGGCTTCTACCTCGGCTCGATCGGCGGCCCCGCCGCGCGCCTCGCCCAGGACTGCATCAAGAAGGTCGAGGTCGTCGAGTACGAGGAGCTCGGCATGGAGGCGGTCTGGAAGATCGAGGTCGAGGACTTCCCCGCCTTCATCGTCGTCGACGACAAGGGCAACGACTTCTTCCAGAACCCGGCCCCCGAGCCGACGTTCACGCACATCCCGGTGCGCGGGCCCGGCCTGGCGTAGCGGTACCGCGAAGGCCCTGTCCACGCGCGCGTGGGCGGGGCCTTTCGTACGGGTGGGTGGAGGGCCTTTTCGTACGGGCGGGCGCGGGGCACGGGAATAGCCGGAACAAGACACGCGCTCAACTTTTCGAGGCTTTTCGACGGGGTTGAGCGGAGAGGTAGGTTCACGGCATGACCAGCGACGCCAGCGACGACCGCACCGGCGAGTACCGGACCGAGCACGATTCCATGGGCGAGGTGCGGGTCCCCGCGGACGCCAAGTGGCGCGCCCAGACCCAGCGCGCGGTGGAGAACTTCCCCATCTCGGGACAGCGCATCGAACGGGCTCACATCGCGGCCCTCGCGCAGATCAAGGCGGCCGCCGCCAAGGTCAACGCGTCCCTCGGCGTGCTCGACAAGGACATCGCCGAAGCCATCGCGGACGCGGCGGCCGAGGTCGCGGAAGGGCGCTGGGACGCGCACTTCCCCGTGGACGTCTTCCAGACCGGCTCCGGCACCTCGTCCAACATGAACACCAACGAAGTCCTCGCCACGCTCGCCACCGAGCGGCTCGGCCGCGACGTGCACCCCAACGACCACGTCAACGCCTCGCAGTCCTCGAACGACGTCTTCCCCTCGTCGATCCACATCGCGGCGACCGGCGCGGTCACCGGCGACCTGATCCCGGCCCTCGAACACCTCGCCGCCGCCCTGGAGCGCAAGGCCGAGGAGTTCGCGGACGTGGTGAAGTCCGGGCGCACGCACCTCATGGACGCCACGCCCGTCACCCTCGGCCAGGAGTTCGCCGGATACGCGGCCCAGGTGCGGTACGGCGTCGAGCGGCTGACGGCCTCGCTGCCCCGCCTGGCCGAACTGCCGCTCGGCGGCACGGCCGTGGGCACCGGCATCAACACCCCGCCCGGTTTCTCCGCCGCCGTCATCGAGGAGATCGCGCGGGCCACGGGCCTGCCGCTGACCGAGGCCCGCGACCACTTCGAGGCGCAGGGCGCGCGCGACGGCATCGTGGAGACCAGCGGGCAGCTCAGGACCATCGGCGTGGGCCTGACGAAGATCTCCAACGACCTGCGGTGGATGGCCTCCGGCCCGCGCACCGGCCTCGCCGAGATCAGCCTGCCCGACCTCCAGCCCGGCTCCTCGATCATGCCCGGCAAGGTGAACCCGGTCGTCCCCGAGGCCGCCCTGATGGTCGCCGCCCAGGTCACGGGGAACGACGCGACGGTCGCCGCGGCGGGCGCCGCGGGCAACTTCGAGCTCAACGTCATGCTCCCGGTGATCGCCAAGAACGTCCTGGAGTCGATCCGCCTCCTCGCCAACGTCTCGCGCCTGCTCGCCGACCGGACCGTCGACGGCATCACCGCCCACCGCGAACGGGCCAGGCAGTACGCCGAGTCCTCGCCGTCCGTCGTGACGCCGCTGAACAAGTACATCGGGTACGAGGAGGCGGCGAAGGTGGCGAAGAAGTCCCTGGCCGAGCAGAAGACGATCCGCGAGGTCGTCCTGGAGTCCGGTTACGTCGACCGGGGCGCCCTCACCCTCGAACAGCTCGACGAGGCCCTGGACGTGCTGCGGATGACACGTCCCTAACGGTGGAACCCATGCGACGCATGGGCCCCGTACGGTGACGGCGTCTAATATCTGTCCATGACAGACCTCGACGGAAAGACGGCGGACGGCGGAGCGGCCAGGTGGGCCCCCGGTGACCACATCCTGTGGCGGTACCGCGAGAACGCCGGTGACCGCTTCCACATCTGCCGCCCCGTCACCGTCGTCCAGGACACTCCGTCGCTGCTCGCCGTGTGGATGGCGCCCGGCACCGAGTGCGTGAAGCCGGTGCTGGCCGACGGGACGCCGGTGCACCGCGAGCCGCTCGCCACCCGCTACACCAAGCCGCGCGCGGTCAGCAGGAGCCACTGGGCCGGCACCGGCGTGCTGAAGCTGGCGCGTCCCGGTGAGCCGTGGTCGGTCTGGCTGTTCTGGGACCACGGCTGGCAGTTCAAGAACTGGTACGTGAACCTGGAGGAGCCCCGCGCGCGTTGGGCGGCCGGAGTGGACTCCGAGGATCATTTTCTGGACATCTCCGTGCGGCCGGACCGGAGCTGGCAGTGGCACGACGAGGACGAGTTCGCGCAGGCGGTGCGGGTGGGTCTGATGGACCCGGAGAAGGCCGCTGACGTCCGGGCCGCGGGGCGGGCCGCCCTTGGCGTGATCGATGCCTGGGGGGCACCGTTTTCGGACGGATGGCAGCGCTGGCGCCCCGATCCGTCCTGGGACGTACCCTCACTCCCGGATGACTGGGACCGTACGCCCGCGCATGTGTCGTCATGAGACCCTTGATGCGCCCCCGTGGTTCAAACGTAGGATCGTCCTCCGCAAGGGCGCACAGCAGCAACTCCGCGAACCTGTGCGGTGCCTGACAGGAAGTCATCGAGGGGCGGCAGAACGTGAGCGTGGACCGCAGGGGACAGGCCGAGGCCTTTGACGGCATCGGGCAGTTCTACGACGACGCCTTCCCGCACAAGGAGGGGCAGCTCGCCGCCGGGCGCCGCCTGGCGAAGGCCCTGCCGCCCGGCTCCCGGGTGCTCGACGTGGGCTGCGGCACGGGCCTGCCCACCGCCCGGCAGCTCACCGAGGCGGGCCACACCGTCCTCGGCACGGACATCTCGACGGGCATGCTCCGACTGGCCGGAAAGAACGTCCCCGCGGCCGAGTTCAGGCAACTCGACATCGCCGATCTCCGGGCGGAGGGACCGGCGGGCATCGGCCGGTTCGACGGCATCGTCTGCTTCTTCGCCCTGCTGATGCTGCCGCGCCCGGAGATCCCCGACGCGCTGCGGCGGCTGCACGGCCTGCTTCGGCCCGGGGGTCTGATGGAGCTGTCCATGGTCGAGGCCGACCTCGACGACACGGCGATCCCGTTCCTGGGACACACGATCCGGGTATCGGGTTACCTGGGCGACGAACTGCGCCAGGTCGTGCGCGACGCGGGCTTCGACATCACCGAAGAGGCCACGTACTCGTACGCACCTGCGAGCACCGACGTACCACCCGAGCATCAGATCTTCATGCACTGCCGACGCGGCTGAGCGACGCGCAACGCTGGACGGCGCGCACCGCGCGCAGCCCCGGACGGACGGATTCGAAACGCGTGACGGAGCACCTCACCCCATACGAGGGTCGCAAGGCACCCGCTGCCAGGACGACCGCCCCCGCGGCGCAGGCCCGCACGGGCGACGCCCTGCCCGGGGCCTCCGTGCCGCCGTCCGGTGAGCACTCCCAGCCCTCGGCCGCCGAGCCCGACCGGGGCAGGCCGCGCCCGCCCGAGGGCGTGCCGCCCGGGCCCGCCACGGCGCCCGTGGGTCCGCCGGACGGCGAGGAGCGGCGCACCGGCAGGCCGCGGCCCCCGGGAGCAGGGCCCGTGGCGATGCGGCGCGACGGCGACCGGCTGCGGTTCGTCGGCGCGGCGACGCGGCGGATCGCCCGCGGCATAGACCTCGACGAGATCGTGATGGGCCTGTGCCGCGCCACGGTCCCGACGTTCTCCGACGCCATCCTGGTCTATCTGCGCGACCCGCTGCCCGTCGGCGACGAACGGCCCACGGGCCCGCTGGTGCTGCGCCTGCGCCGCACCGACCGGCTGCGCTCCCTGGAGGAGGGCGCCGAGGAACAGGACACCGACAGCGGCACGCCGCCCTCGCTCCAGGCCGTACCCGGCAGCGACCTGACGGGCATCACGGCCACCGCCGAGCTGTGCGAGGTGCGGCCGGGCGGTGCGCTCGCCGAGGTCCTGTGCGGCGTGCGCCCGGTCTTCGCGGACGCGGCGGCGGCCCAGGCGGCGCTGCCCGAACTCCTCGGCGAGGGGCGGACCGTCCCTGCGGGGCAGCGGGCCATCCTCGCGCCGCTGCGGGGCAGGCGGCGGGTGATCGGCGCGGCCGTGTTCCTGCGCCGCCCCGACCGCCCCGCCTTCGAGGTGGACGACCTCCTGGTCGCCGCCCAGCTGGCCACGCACAGCGCGCTCGGCATCGACAAGGCCGTCCTGTACGGCCGCGAGGCGTACATCGCCGACGAGCTCCAGCGCACCATGCTCCCCGAGACGCTGCCGCGCCCGACCGGCGTGCGGCTCGCCTCGCGCTACCTGCCGGCGGCCGAGACCGCCCGGGTCGGCGGCGACTGGTACGACGCGATCCCGCTGCCCGGCAGCCGCGTCGCCCTGGTGGTGGGCGACGTGATGGGGCACTCCATGACCTCGGCCGCGATCATGGGCCAGCTCCGGACGACCGCGCAGACCCTCGCCGGGCTCGACCTGCCGCCGCAGGAGGTCCTGCACCACCTCGACGAGCAGGCCCAGCGGCTCGGTTCGGACCGCATGGCCACCTGCCTGTACGCGGTGTACGACCCGGTGTCGCACCGCATCACCATCGCCAACGCGGGCCACCCGCCGCCCGTCCTGCTGCACCTGGGCGGGCGCGCCGAGGTGCTTCGCGTGCCGCCGGGCGCCCCCATCGGGGTGGGCGGCGTCGACTTCGAGGCCGTGGAGCTGGACGCCCCGGCGGGCGCGACGCTGCTCCTGTACACGGACGGGCTCGTCGAGTCACGGCTGCGCGACGTGTGGACCGGCATAGAGCAGTTGCGGGAACGTCTCGCCGCCACCGCCCAGCTGACGGGACCGGACCATCCGCCGCCCCTTGAGGCGCTCTGCGACGAGGTGCTCGACATGCTCGGCCCGGGTGACCGGGACGACGACATCGCGCTGCTCGCCGCCCGCTTCGACGGCATCGCGCCGAGCGACGTCGCGTACTGGTTCCTGGAGCCGGAGAACGCCACGCCCTCCCGCGCCCGCCGCCTGGCCCGCAGCGCCCTCGCCCGCTGGGGCCTGGAGGACATGACGGACGCGGTGGAGCTCCTGGTCAGCGAGGTCGTCACCAACGCCGTGCGGTACGCCTCCCGACCGATCACCCTGCGGCTGCTCCGTACCGACGTACTGCGCTGCGAGGTCGGCGACGACGTGCCGCAACTGCCCAGGCTCCGCCAGGCCCGCGCCACGGACGAGGGCGGCCGCGGGCTCTACCTGGTCAACAAGATGGCACGACGGTGGGGCGCGACGCGCCTGAGCACGGGCAAGGTCGTGTGGTTCGAGCTGAACCGGAGCTAGGGCCCGTCGGCCGCACCCGCACGTGAAGGCGCCCGGAACCTCGATGGTTCCGGGCGCCTTCGTCCGTGCGGTGATGACACAGGCTCTGAGCCGTCAGTCCCTGCTCAGCAGCCCGTCCGGGCCCTCGGAGTCGTCGGCCGTGTCCGTCGGCCCCGGCTCGGTCGTCGGCGGCTTGGTCGTCGGGTCGGTCGGCGGCGGCGTCGTGGGTGAGGTCGACGGCGGCTTCGTCGTCGGGGAAGTCGACGGCGGCTTCGTCGTCGGGTCGTCCTCCGGCTCCGTCGGCCTGGTCGTCGGCTCCTTCGGGGCCTTCGTCGTCGGATCCGGGGGCGGCGCGACGGCGGCGCCCATGTCGGTGTCGAGCTCGAACTCGCTGGGCGAGCCCATCGCGTCGAAGGTGTACGCCGCCCAGATGTCGGCGGGGAAGCTGCCGCCGTCGACGCGGGCACGGCCGCCCGCGCCCTTCATGGAGACCTGCTTGTTCTTCTCCGGGGTGTCGGGAGCGCCCTCGCCGAACAGGCCTACGGAGGTGACCAGCTTCGGCGTGTAGCCCGTGAACCAGGCCGACTTGTTGTCGTCGGAGGTACCGGTCTTGCCCGCCACGTCCTGCGCCGGGTTGCGCACCGCGCTGCCCGTGCCGTCGTCGACCACACCGGTCAGGACCGAGGTGATCGAGTCGGCGGTGCCGCGCTTGACGACCTGCTCGCCGATCGGGTCGGGCAGGTCGACCGTGCGGTCCTTGTGCTCGACCGAGGCGACCAGCGCCGGAGTGACCTTCTTGCCGTGGTTGTCGAGGGTGGCGTACACGCCCGCCATCTCCAGCGGGCTCGCGCCCATGGAGCCCAGGGTCTGGGCGGGCACGGCGGGCAGGCCCTCGACGTTCATGCCGAGCTTGCCCGCCATCTCCATGACCTCGGGCATCCCGACGTCCACGCCCATCTGCGCGAAGACGGAGTTGATGGACTTGTTCATCGCCTTCTGGACGGTGACGGGTCCGTAGTCCACGTCGTCCTCGTTCGGCGGCGCGAAGCCCACGTCGCTGCCCTTGACGGGGCGCTTGCTCGTGCCGTCGTAGATGGTGCCCGCGGTGATCGGCTTGCCGTCCTGCGTGGTGGCTCCGTGCTCCAGGGCCGCGGCGAGGATCAGCGGCTTGAAGGTGGAGGCCGACTGGTAGTCACGGCGGGTGGCGTTGTTCGTGTAGTGCTTCACGTAGTCCTCGCCGCCGTACATGGCGAGGACCTTGCCGGTCTTGGGGTCGACGGACGCGGCGCCCGCCTGGACCCGGGCATCGGCCTTGTTCTTCTTGCGGTCGAGCCTGTCGTTCAGCTTCTTGTCGACGGCCGCCTGAAGCTGCTTCTGCTTCTTGGGGTCGATGTTCAGCGTGATGGTGTAGCCGCCGGCCTCGAACTCGGCCTCGCTGAGGTCGCTGTTCCGCAGGACCTCGCGCTTGGCCTCCTCGACGAGGTAGCCGATCTGGCCCTCGCGTCCTGGCGGTGCCTTCGGGTCCTCGGGCGTGGCGAACTTGAGGTCCGCCCGCTTGCCGGAGTCCAGCCAGCCCTCCTCGACCATGTTGTCGAGCACGTAGTCCCAGCGCTGCCTGACGAGCTTCTTGCCGGTCGGCGTCGCGACCGCCCAGTCGTACTGGCTGGGGGCCTGGAGGAGGGCCGCGAGGTAGGCGCCCTGCTCCACCTCCAGGTCCTTGGCGTCGATGCCGTAGTAGGCCTGGGCCGCGGCCTGGATGCCGTACGCGCCGCGTCCGTAGTAGCTGGTGTTGATGTACCCCGCGAGGATGTCGTCCTTGCTCTTCTCGCGGTCCACCTTGAGCGAGACGACCAGTTCCTTCAGCTTGCGGCTGACGGTCTGTTCCGAGCTGAGGTAGTAGTTCTTCACGTACTGCTGGGTGATGGTCGAGCCACCCTGCTTGCCCTTGCCGGTGACCGTGTTGAGGACACCGCGGGCCGTGCCCTTGAAGTCGACGCCCTCGTCCTTGTAGAAGGACTTGTTCTCCGCGGCGACGAACGTCTTCTGGACGTCCTCGGGGACCTTGTCCAGGTCGACGATCTCGCGGTTCACGTCGCCGGTCCGGGCGATGACATCGCCGTTGCCGTACTTGTAGACGTTGCTCTGCTTCTTGGCGAGGGCGTTGCCCTCCGGTATGTCGACCACCATGTACAGGACGACGAAGCCGAGCATGCCGAGCAGCACGAAGCCGAAGAACGTGCCCAGAATCTTCTTCCAGGTGAAGAAGCGGCGTATGCCGGTGCGCTTGGGCTTGCCCCCGCCTGACGGGCGCCCGCGCGCTGCCCGGCGGGCACCGCGCTGACGCGCTTGTCGTTCTTCGGCTCGGCCCATGACTGAGAATGCTCCGCTTCCGTCTCGTACGACCCGTACGTCCCGCACTACGCCGTGCTTCCCGTACGTCTCGTCTTCTCACTGACAAGTCTTCTGGTCGCTAAGTCAGCTCATGAAGCTAACACCGCACCAAGGGACAAAGGTCCTCCGATCCGGTCTTTTCCGGACGTGACAATGAGCACCTGCCCCTTAGGAACCGACGGTTTCACGCGCCCGAAGGTTGCGCGGCCGTTCTGACTCACAGGGTCTGCACAGGGCGTATACACGGCACGTATACACGGCGTGTAGAGTGCGCCGCATGTCCATTGGCCACACCCTTCTGGGTCTTCTGGAGTCGGGCCCCCGGCACGGCTACGACCTCAAGCGCGCCTTCGACGAGAAGTTCGGGCACGACAAGCCCCTGCACTACGGACAGGTCTACTCGACCATGTCCCGCCTGCTGAAGAACGGCCTCGTCGAGGTCGACGGCATCGAGGCGGGCGGCGGTCCCGAGCGCAAGCGGTACGCGATCACCGACGCCGGCATCACGGATGTCCAGCGGTGGCTCGCCACCCCGGAGAAGCCGGAGCCCTACCTCCAGTCGACCCTCTACACCAAGGTCGTGCTCGCGCTCCTGACCGGGCGCGACGCCGCCGAACTCCTCGATGTGCAGCGCGCCGAACACCTGCGCCTGATGCGCATCCTCACCGACCGCAAGCGCAAGGGCGACCTCGCCGACCAGCTCATCTGCGACCACGCGCTCTTCCACCTCGAAGCCGATCTGCGCTGGCTCGAACTGACGGCCGCGCGTCTCGGCAGGCTCGCCCAGGAGGTGCGCCCCGCATGACCCCCGCTGGTTCCCTGCTCCAGGCCGACGGACTCCGCAAGACCTACGGCCCCACCGCCGCGCTCGACGGCGCCGCCTTCTCCATCCACCCCGGCGAGATCGTCGCCGTCATGGGCCCCTCGGGCTCCGGCAAGTCGACCCTGCTGCACTGCCTCGCCGGGATCGTCCGGCCCGACGAGGGCTCCATCACGTACAACGGCCGTGAGCTGACCGGCATGCCGGACGCCGCGCTGAGCGCCCTGCGGCGCAGCGAGTTCGGCTTCGTCTTCCAGTTCGGCCAGCTCGTGCCCGAACTGACCTGCGTCGAGAACGTGGCCCTCCCGCTGCGGCTGAACGGCGCCAAGCGCAAGGAGGCCGAGGCGACCGCCCGGACCTGGATGGAGCGCCTGGAGGTCGACGACGTCGTCGCCAAGCGGCCCGGCGAGGTCTCCGGCGGCCAGGGCCAGCGCGTGGCCGTCGCCCGCGCGCTCGCCACCAGCCCCCGCGTGATCTTCGCCGACGAGCCGACGGGCGCGCTCGACTCCCTCAACGGCGAGCGCGTCATGGAACTCCTGACCGACGCCGCGCGCTCGGCCAACGCCGCCGTCGTCCTCGTCACCCACGAGACCCGGGTCGCCGCCTACTCCGACCGCGAGATCGTCGTGCGCGACGGCAGGGCGCGCGACATGGAGCGGGCGGTATGAGCCTCGACACCCGCCCCAGGTCCGCCGCCCGGGCCGGTGCGCCGACCGCAGGGAACTCTGCGGGCAAGGGGCCGCGCGCCTTCCTGCGCGACCTCGCCATGGGCGTGCGCTTCGCCGTCGGCGGCGGCCACGAGGGCTGGACCCGCACGCTGCTGACCGCGGTCGGCGTCGGCCTCGGCGTGGCGCTGCTGCTCGGCGCGGCGTCCGTGCCCGAGCTGATCCAGCGGCGCGACGACCGCTCGGTGGCCCGCTCGGCCGAGGGCCAGTTCTCCGGCGAGTCCGCCCCGAAGTCGGACTCGACGGTGCTCCAGCGCGACGTGCAGACCGACTTCCGCGATTCGACGGTGAGCGGGCGCGTGCTGCGCCCCGAGGGCACGCACCCGGTCGTGCCGCCCGGCCTCGCGAAGCTGCCGGGAGACGGCGAGATGGTCGTCTCGCCCGCCCTGCGGGACCTCATGGACAGCTCCGAGGGCGCCCTCCTGAAGGAGCGGTTCGACCGCTACCGGATCACGGGCACCATCGCCGACGCGGGCCTCGTGTACCCCGGGGAGCTGTACTACTACGCCGGTTCCGACTCCCTCACCCGCGCCGAAGGCGGCCACCGCGTCGCCCGGTTCGGCTGGGCGGAGCCCGGGGAGCCGCTGGACCCGCTCCTGATCGTCCTCACCGTCCTGATCTGCGTGGTCCTGCTGACCCCGGTGATCATCTTCATCGGCACCGCCGTCCGCTTCGGCGGCGAGCGGCGCGACCGGCGGCTCGCCGCGCTGCGCCTGGTCGGCGCGGACGCGCACAGCGTGCGCCGGATCGCCGCGGGCGAGGCCCTGTGCGGGGCACTCCTCGGCCTGGCCGTGGGCGGGATCGCGTTCCTCGGAGTGCGGGAACTGTTCGGCGTGGTCGACATGTGGCAGGTCAGCGCCTTCCCGTCCGACGTCGTGCCGGTCCCCGGCCTCGCCGTGACGATCCTGCTCGCCGTGCCGGTCACCTCCGTCGTGGTCACGCTGATCTCGCTGCGGGCCGTCTCCATCGAACCGCTCGGCGTCGTGCGCAACGCCAGGCCCCACAAGCGCCGGCTGTGGTGGCGCGTCGTCATGCCGGTGCTCGGCCTGGGCATCCTGCTGGCCGCGGGCCGCGTCGGCGGCGGCGTGGCCCCGCCGGTCTACGCCATCGGCCTGGGCGCGACGCTCACCCTGGTGGGCCTGGCCGCGCTGCTGCCCTGGCTCGTCGAGGCGAGCGTGGCGAGGCTGCGCGGCGGCGGCCCCGTGCCCTGGCAGCTCGCCATCCGCAGGCTCCAGTTGAGCAGCGGTACGGCGGCCAGGGCGGTCAGCGGCATCACCGTGGCGGTCGCGGGCGCGGTCGCCCTCCAGATGCTGTTCGTGGCGATGCACGACGACTTCAACCGCACCACCGACAACGCTCCCGGCCGCGCCAGCCTGGTGGTCAGGGCCGACGTGGGCGACGGGAAGCTCGCCGAGCGGATGATCGAGCAGTTCCGTACGACCCGGGGCGTCGAGCACGTCATCGGCACGGTCACCACGTACGCCGTGAGGCCCGGCAGGATGAAGGACCCCGAGGACATCCGGCCCACCACGGAGCTGACGGTCGCCACCTGCGAGAACCTTCGCGAACTCGCCCGCGTCGGCCGGTGCGAGGACGGCGACACCTTCGTCGCGCACAGCGGCAACAAGGGGATGAACGACTGGGTCGACGAGTCGGCCCGCCCCGGCAAGCCGGTCGACCTCAACCCACGGAGCTGGGACGAGGCGGGGCACCGGCACATACCGTGGACGCTGCCCGCCGACTCCCGCGTGGTCAGGACCCGCCCCGACCCGGCCGGCGAGGAGCACGACGGCATCTACGCCACCCCCGGCGCCGTCGACCCCGCCAAGCTGCTCAACGCCTCGACGACCGCCATGATCAAGGTCGACAGGGACACGCCGGACGCCGAGGAGTACATCCGCAACACCGCTGCCCGCGTCGGCCCGTTCCTCGACGTGATGACGTTGCGCGCCGTCGAACGCGACAAGCAGTACGCGACCATCCAGACCGGCCTCCAGGTCGGCGCGATGGCCACGATGGTGCTGATCGCGGCGTCCATGCTGGTGTCGATGCTGGAACAGCTCCGCGAGCGCAAAAAGCTCCTCGCGGCGCTCACCGCCTTCGGCACCCGCCGCTCCTCGATGGCGTGGTCGGTGCTGTGGCAGACGGCGATCCCGGTCGTCATCGGCCTGGCCCTCGCGGTCGCCGGCGGCCTCGGCCTCGGCTGGGTCATGGTCCGCATGATCGAGAAGCCGGTCACCGACTGGTGGCTGTTCGTGCCCCTGGCCGGCGCGGGAGCCGTCCTCGTCGCGGTCGTGACGCTGCTCAGCCTGCCACCGCTGTGGCGGATGATGCGGCCGGACGGCCTGCGCACGGAGTAGCGCGGGCGAGCACCGGTGGGTCACACCACCCGTACCGGCAGCGGCCGTACGGCCCCCTTCAGCGCCTCGGCCAGTTCCTCGTACTCCGCGGCCCGCGCGGCCCCCGTCCGCATCGCGAGGGCAATCCGCCGGGTGGGCGCGGGGTCGGCGAAGTACCCGGTGAGCAACTGGTTGCTGCGGCTGGTCTCCACGCGCACGGCGGTGCGCGGCAGCAGCGTCACGCCGAGCCCGCCGGCCACCAGCTGTACGAGGGTGGAGAGCCCGGCCGCGGTGGTGGTCACCGGGGCCTCGGCGCGGCCGGCCTCGCGGCAGATGTCGAGGGCCTGGTCGCGCAGGCAGTGCCCCTCGTCGAGGAGCAGCAGGGTCAGCTCCTTCAGCGCCTCGCGGGGGATGCCCTCACGGCCGCCGAGCCAGTGGTCCAGGGGCGTGACCAGGACGAAGTCCTCGTCGAAGAGCGGCAGCTCCGTCACGCCCGGCACCCCGAGCGGCACCGCGAGGAGCAGCAGGTCGAGCCGGCCCGCCGTGAGCCCCTCGATCAGCGACGAGGTCTGCTCCTCGTGGACCTGGAGGTCCAGGTCGGGGTAGGCCTCGTGGACGAGGGTGATGAACGCGGGCAGCAGATAGGGCGCCACGGTCGGGATCACGCCGAGCCGCAGCGCACCGGTGAACGGCGCCTTGACGGCGTCCGCCTCCTCCATGAGCGCCTCGACCTCGCCGAGGACCGCCCCGACCCGCACGGCGAGCCGCTCCCCCGCCGCCGAGAGCAGCACCTTGCGGGTGGTCCGCTCCAGGAGCTTGACACCCAGTGCCTCTTCCAGGGCCGCGACGGCTCCGGACAGGGCCGGCTGGCTCATTCCGATCGCCGCTGCCGCGTCTCTGAAGTGCAGGTGGTCGGCCACGGCCGCGAAGGCGCGCAGTTGTGCCAGGCTCGGTTGTTTGCCGCTGGGCTGCTTGCCCCTATTTATGGCTCGCACTGATAAGCACCTCCGATCAACATGACCCACTCTAGCTATTTCCCTAATCAATGCACCCTGTGCCAACATCGAGGATCAGTCCAACCCCTCAGGAAACTCCCCAAAAGGGATTTTCTTCGTCGCAAGGAGTACGTGTGCTCACTGTCGGTGACAAGTTCCCCGAGTTCGACCTGACCGCCTGTGTCTCCCTGGAGAAGGGCTCGGAGTTCGAGCAGATCAACCACAAGACCTACGAGGGCAAGTGGAAGATCGTCTTTGCGTGGCCCAAGGACTTCACCTTCGTGTGCCCCACCGAGATCGCTGCCTTCGGCAAGCTGAACGACGAGTTCGCCGACCGTGACGCCCAGATCCTCGGCTTCTCCGGTGACTCCGAGTTCGTGCACCACGCCTGGCGCAAGGACCACCCGGACCTGACGGACCTGCCCTTCCCGATGCTGGCGGACTCCAAGCACGAGCTCATGCGTGACCTCGGCATCGAGGGCGAGGACGGCTTCGCGCAGCGCGCCGTCTTCATCGTCGACCAGAACAACGAGATCCAGTTCACGATGGTGACCGCCGGTTCCGTGGGCCGTAACCCCAAGGAGGTCCTCCGGGTCCTCGACGCCCTCCAGACGGACGAGCTCTGCCCCTGCAACTGGACCCAGGGCGACGAGACCCTGGACCCGGTCGCGCTCCTCTCGGGCGAGTGAACGGAAGGTTCTGACATGGCACTCGACGAACTGAAGTCCGCCGTTCCGGACTACGCCAAGGACCTGAAGCTGAACCTCGGCTCGGTCATCGGCAACTCGGACCTGCCGAAGCAGCAGCTCTGGGGCACCGTGCTGGCCTGCGCCATCGCGTCCCGCTCCCCGAAGGTGCTGCGCGAGCTGGAGCCCGAGGCGAAGGCGAACCTCTCCCCCGAGGCGTACACGGCCGCCAAGTCGGCCGCCGCCGTCATGGCGATGAACAACGTCTTCTACCGCACGCGTCACCTGCTCTCCGACCCGGAGTACGGGACGATGCGCGCCGGTCTGCGGATGAACGTCATCGGCAACCCCGGGGTCGAGAAGGTCGACTTCGAGCTGTGGTCGCTCGCGGTCTCCGCGATCAACGGCTGCGGCCAGTGCCTGGACTCGCACGAGCAGGTCCTGCGCAAGGCCGGTGTCGACCGCGAGACGATCCAGGAAGCCTTCAAGATCGCCGCTGTCATCCAGGCGGTCGGCGTCACGCTGGACTCCGAGGACGTCCTCGCGTAACCCGCCGCACGCGTGAGCGGCCCGGTCCGAAACCTTGGTTTCGGACCGGGCCGCTTCGCTGTGTCCGGGCCCTACGGCGCCCGGTTCTCCGTGGCGGTCCCCGGCGCGGACGGCCCCGTCGACGCGGTGTCCAGCGCGGTCGCGCCGCGCGGCTGCGGCGACTGCTTAAGCGCGGCCTCACGGGCGTGCGCCCTGAGATAGCCGACGACCGTGTTCGTGACGGCCACCAGCGGCACCGCCACCACCGCACCGCCGATCCCGGCGATCATGCTGCCCGTGGCGACCGAGAGGACCACCGCGAGCGGATGCACCCGCACCGCGCGGCCCAGGATGAACGGCTGGAGGATGTGCCCCTCGATCTGCTGCACCGCGAGGACCACCACCAGGGCCATCACCGCGGTGAACACGCCCTGCGTCACCAGCGCCACGACCACCGCGAGGGCGCCGGAGACCACGGCACCCACCAGCGGCACGAACGCGGCCAGGAAGATGATGACGGCGAGCGGCACCGCCATCGGCACCCCGAGGAAGTAGATGCCGAGGCCGATGAAGATGGCGTCGATGAGGGCCACTATCACCGTGCCGCGCACATACGCGGTGAGCGTGCGCCACGCCCGCGGCCCCGCTCCCGCTATGCCGGGCCTGGCCTGGGCGGGCATCAGCTTCAGGAACCACTGCCAGATGCGCTTGCCGTCGTACAGCAGGAAGAGCGTCGAGAACATCGCGAGCAGGATGCCGGTCAGCGCCTCCACGATGACCGTGACGCCTTCGAGGCCGGCCGAGGTGAGCTCCTCGGTGTTGGCGCCGACCGCGTCCCGCAGGCTCTTGGCGATGTCGTTGATCTGGTCCTCGGTCACGTGGAACGGGCTGTTGAGGAGCCACTTGCGCAGATCCTCGATGCCGTCCTGGATCTGCCCGGACAGCTCGTCGGCGTTCTCCATGACCTGCCAGACCACGAACCAGCCGACCAGGCCCATGATGACGAAGCCGAGGATCGCCGTGACCGCCGTCGCCAGACCGCGCGGGAGCCCGACCCGCCTGAGCCGGGCCACCGTGGGCTGGAGCAGTGCGGTGATGAGGAGCGCGGCCACGAAGGCGAGCACCACGAGCTGGACCGCGCTGATGACCTTCATCAGGACCCAGAGGGTGCCCGCGAGGACGAGCAGCCGCCAGCCGGCCTCCGCGGCGACACGCATGCCCCACGGGATGGAGGCCACGGGCTCCGGTCTGGCCGCTATGTCCGGCGCGTACGCGGGAGGCGGCGGGACGTGCTCCTGCTCCTGCTCCTCGTGCACGGAATCCCGCGGCTCGTCGGCGTCCGAGCCCGCGTCGTTGTCGCGGCGCTGCTCGTTCAACCGCTCGCCCATCTCGCTCAGTCCGGCACCGACCCGGCCGAGCCACCCTGGCACTCGCGACATGATCCGTCCTCTACCCCCGTCAATCCGCGCCACTCCCCCCTGGAAGCCGTCCGGACCGACCGTACATGGACGAGACCCCCCACCGAAGGAACGGTGAGGGGTCTCGCGAGGTCGAGCGCGGTACGGCCGGGGCGCGGCCTAGTACCAGTTGTTCGCCTGCCAGAAACTCCAGGCGCCGCACGGGCTTCCGTAGCGGTCGTTCATGTAGTTCAGGCCCCACTTGATCTGCGTGGCCGGGTTGGTCTGCCAGTCGGCACCCGCCGAGGCCATCTTGGTGCCGGGCAGCGCCTGTACGAGGCCGTAGGCGCCCGAAGAGGCGTTCTGGGCCTTGTAGTTCCACGTGGACTCGTGGTTGACGATGTTGCTGAAGCACTGGAACTGGTCGCCGGGGACCATCTGCCGTGCCATCGCCTTGACCTGGGAGACCGTGTACGAGCTCTGGGGCGCGAAGCTGGAGGCGTCGCGGGAGGACGAGCGGCTGGCCTTGGCCTTGAGCTTGTCCTCACGCTCCTTCTTGGCGGCGGCCTTCTCGGCCTTCTCGGCCGCCTCCGCCTTCTCCGCGGCCTTCTGCTTCTCGATCGCCGAGGCGGCGGCCTGCTTGCGGGCCTCCTCCGCTGCGGTCTTCTTCGCCGCGGTGTCGGCGGCCATGGCCTGCGCGTCGGCCTGCTGCGTCAGGGACGCGGTCTGGACCTGGGCCTGCTGACCCGCGGGTATGTCTGCGAGGAGCGTCGCGTCGCTTGCCGCTGCCTCGAAGTCGTTGGAGTTCGAGGGCTGGGTGTTGCCCGAGGCAACACCCACGACAGCGCCGACGGTGGTGACCGCGGTGGCTGACGCCACGGCGAATCCCCGGACCGAGATCCGGCTCACACGATTTCCTTCCAGCATCGCCCGCATAGGTGACCTCGCGGACGCAATCGTGCCCCTGGCACTGGCCTCCGCTTGCGATCGGTCACGGGAGGCACGGACCCGGTGGGCAACTCCCGTACAGGGAGAGCCGCGTGGTGCTCGGGCGGCATGCGACGGCCACTATGAAGTTCTGTTGTTTCGTACCGCTGGGGGTACTCGTGTGTCGCATGCGGGGCCTGACAGGACTGAGACTCTGCCCCAGCCGGACGCCGCAAGGCAATTCTCTGTTGCGTGTTAAAGCTCACACTCCGTTTGCCCCAGGAGTTTTTCGGAAAAGGGGGCGCAGCAAGACGCCGCCCGGCTAGGCTCCTTCGCTTCGCCGGGCGGCGCCAACTGCGGTGCGACTACCGTGAACTGGCCTAGATGTGCCCGTCCTCCAGCATCTCGGTCACCAGGGCCGCGATCTGGGAACGCTCGGAGCGCGTGAGCGTGACGTGCGCGAAGAGCGGATGACCCTTCAGTTTCTCCACGACGGCGACCACTCCGTCGTACCGCCCCACCCGGAGGTTGTCGCGCTGGGCGACGTCATGGGTGAGGACGACACGGGAGTTCGCCCCGATCCTGGACAGCACGGTCAACAGGACGTTCCGCTCCAGCGACTGGGCCTCGTCCACGATCACGAACGCGTCGTGCAGCGAGCGCCCGCGGATGTGGGTGAGCGGCAGGACCTCCAGCATCCCGCGCGCGGTCACCTCCTCGATGACCTCCTTGCCCGCCACCGAACCGAGCGTGTCGAAGACCGCCTGCGCCCACGGGCCCATCTTCTCGGCCTCGGTGCCCGGCAGATAGCCCAGCTCCTGCCCGCCCACCGCGTACAGCGGCCGGAAGACCATCACCTTCTGGTGCTGCCTGCGCTCCAGGACCGCCTCCAGGCCCGCGCAGAGCGCGAGCGCCGACTTGCCGGTGCCCGCGCGCCCGCCCATCGAGACGATCCCGATGTCCGGGTCGAGGAGCAGATCGAGCGCGATCCGCTGCTCGGCGCTCCTCCCCTTGATGCCGAAGGCCTCCCTGTCACCGCGTACGAGACGGACGTTGCCCTCGGGTGTGACGCGGCCGAGGGCCTTGCCGCGCTCCGACTGGACGGTGAGGCCCGTATGTACGGGAAGGTCCGCGGCCTCGGGCACGTACAGGGTGTCCTCTTCGAAGAGGAGGTCGACCTGTTCCGCGGAGAGCGTCAGCTCGGACATGCCGGTCCAGCCGGAGTCCGTGATGGCGAGCTCGGCGCGGTACTCCTCCGCGAGCAGCCCGACCGAGGACGCCTTGATCCTCAGCGGCAGGTCCTTGGAGACGACCGTGACGTCGTACCCCTCGGCCTGGAGGTTGCGGGCCACCGCGAGAATCCGTGAGTCGTTGTCCCCCAACCGGTAGCCGGCCGGGAGCACGCCGGGATCTGAGTGGTTGAGCTCGACGCGCAGTGAGCCGCCCAGGTCCCCGATGGGGATCGGGGCGTCCAGGCGGCCGTGCCGGATACGGAAGTCGTCCAGCAGGCGCAGCGCCTGCCGGGCGAAGTAGCCGAGCTCCGGATGGTGCCGCTTGGCCTCCAGCTCCGTCACCACGACGACCGGCAGCACGACTTCGTGCTCGTCGAAGCGGGTCAGGGCGTTCGGATCGGCCAGCAGGACACTGGTGTCGAGAACATAGGTGCGCCTGTCGGGCATGCGGCGCTTCGTGCTGGTCACCACGGAAGGACGTACCCCCTCGGATGAGGTCGGGGAGCGACGGGAGGGATGCCGGGCCGGCTGGCGGGTGTCATCCAGGCCGGACACGGCCGCGATGCGCGGGCCGAGGACCGGCCCTCCATGTCGCCCGTGCTGTCCACACGGTCGTCCTGGTGCAAAGGGCCTCCCGGGCGGACGGCCTTGTGCCGCCCGCTGAGATACGACGTCCCTGTCGGATACTGCTGGGACGCCGACCTGGAAGGGTTATTCCCTCGAACAAGCGCAGCCATGCCAGGGCATATGACGACGCGTTGGTTAACTCTGGATTACCCCGACCTCATGGGGTGGTACGGGTCAGCCCCCGTAACGGCGGTGGCGGGCCGCGTAGTCACGCAGCGCACGCAGGAAGTCGACCTTGCGGAAGGCCGGCCAGAAGACTTCGCAGAAGTAGTACTCGGAGTGGGCGGACTGCCAGAGCATGAACCCGGACAGACGCTGTTCCCCACTCGTACGGATCACCAGGTCGGGGTCCGGCTGGCCGCTGGTGTAGAGGTGCTTGGAGATCAGGTCGATGTCGACGCTCTCCGCGACGTCCTCCAGGCTGGTGCCGTTCTCGGCGTGCTCCAGGAGCAGCGAGCGGACCGCGTCGGCGATCTCCTGGCGGCCGCCGTAGCCGACCGCCACGTTGACCAGTATCCCGGTGTTGCCGTGCGTGGCCTGCTCGGCTTCCTTCATGACGCTCTGGGTGCGGGCCGGCAGCAGGTCGAGCGCGCCGACGTGGTGCACGCGCCAGCGGCCGTCGGCGACGAGCGAGCGGACCGTGGCCTCGATGATGCCGAGGAGCGGCGTCAGCTCGTCGTCGGGCCGGTCGAAGTTGTCGGTGGAGAGCATCCACAACGTGACGACCTCGACGTCGGTCTCCGCGCACCAGCCGAGGAACTCCTCGATCTTGTACGCGCCCGCCTGGTGGCCCTCCGCGGTGGTCCCGCCGGACGCCTTCGCCCAGCGGCGGTTGCCGTCCAGGATGACGCCGATGTGCTTGGGCACCTGGTCGTGATCGAGGCGGCCTTCCACCCGGCGTGCGTAAAGTCCGTACACCAGGTCGCGCAGGTTCACGTGTGTCAGCCCCTCCAGCAGATGGCGGTCCTCAAGGGGGGTGCGTAGGGCAGGCCCCGAGGGCGACACCCTACCGCTGTGCGGGCCGCCCCCAGAAACTCGGTGCGCACGTGGCTGAAGCGGCCCGGGCGGGGTTTGGCCGAAGTAGTACTGACGGTGTTCGAAGTCCTACGGCAGACGGCTGAAGTAGCTTCATACCCATGAACGACACGTCTCTGTACCGCGCGGCATCCGACCGCTATGACTCGATGGAGTACCGGCGCACGGGCCGCAGTGGCCTGAAGCTGCCCGCGGTCTCCCTCGGCCTCTGGCACAACTTCGGCGACGACAAGGCCCTGGACACCCAGCGCTCGATCCTGCGGCGCGCCTTCGACCTGGGCGTCACGCACTTCGACCTGGCGAACAACTACGGTCCGCCGGCCGGTTCCGCCGAGCTCAACTTCGGCAAGCTCTTCGCGCAGGACTTCGCCCCGTACCGCGACGAGCTGATCATCTCGACCAAGGCCGGCTACCTCATGCACCCCGGCCCGTACGGCGAGTGGGGCAGCCGCAAGTACCTGCTGTCGTCCCTCGACGCCTCGCTGTCCCGCATGGGCCTGGATTACGTCGACGTCTTCTACTCCCACCGCTTCGACCCGGACACCCCGCTGGAGGAGACGATGGGCGCGCTCGCGTCCGCCGTCCAGCAGGGCAAGGCGCTCTACGTCGGCGTGTCGTCCTACAACAGCGAGCAGACCGCCGAAGCGGCGCGCCTGCTGCGGGAGATGGGCGTCCCCGCCCTCATCCACCAGCCCTCGTACTCGATGATCAACCGCTGGACCGAGGACGACGGCCTCCTCGACACGCTGGAGGCGGCCGGCATGGGCTGCATCTCCTTCGTGCCGCTCGCCCAGGGCCTGCTCACCAACAAGTACCTGAAGGGCATCCCGGAGGGTTCGCGCGCCACCCAGGGCAAGTCCCTCGACCCGGACCTCCTGAGCGACGAGGTCGTACGCCGCCTCAACGGCCTGAACGACATCGCGGCGGGCCGCGGCCAGTCCCTGGCCCAGCTCGCCCTGAACTGGGTGCTCCGCGACGAGCGCATGACCTCGGCGCTGATCGGCGCGTCCAGCGTCAAGCAGCTCGAGGAGAACGTGGCGGCACTGGCCGGCCCGAAGCTCACCGACGAGGAACTGACGGCCATCGACACCTTCGCCGTGTCGACGCCGGGCACGAACATCTGGGCGGGGCGGGGCTGAGGGCGGGGGGCCGGCTGCCGGCTGTCGGCTGTCGGCTGTCGGCTGTCGGCTGTCGGCTGTCGGCTGTCGGCTCGACTGTCGGCGGTCGGCTGTCGGCTCGGCGGTCGGCTGTTTCGGCTGTCGGCTCGGCGGCTGGGGCGGCTCGCGGCCGGGGCGGGGCCCGGGTCGGCAGTCGGCTCGCGGCCGGGTCTGACCCCGTTCCCGAGTCCGGGCACAAAAAATCGGGCCGGTCCGTGGGGGGGAGACGGACCGGCCCGAGGGGGGGTTTCCACCATAACCCTTCGTAAGTGATCCCGGGTGCATCGGCGTGCCACAACTACTCTCCGAGACCGTGCGACGACTGCGCGGCCCCGTATCCACCGCGGAATCCCGGGTTCTGGGGCGTTTTCCGGCCGAGCGGGGCGACACTCCGAGGAGTGACCCCCAAATGCCTCACGCGCTTGACGCGTCGGGTGTCCCCGGCGCTAACGGCGCCTGCGGGGCGCGTGGACCGTCGTGCGCGGGGCGCGGATCGTCGAGCGCGAGGCCGGAAGACGGCCGGCGGCGCCGCGCGGCCCCCTCCACCGCACGGCACCACACGCGCAGCTTTGCTCACGCGAATTACCGTTGGTCTGAACTTACAAGACGCCGAGGGGAGGATCGAGCCAGTATTGATAACGATGCGGAATCACGGCTTCGATTTTGTTGCTTACGGGGTGGGGTGCGATATCAGCGCCATTTGCCCGGATCGCCCATCAACCGGACAGCCAGCTCTAATGGGCCCCACTTTGCTCGTTCCCGCGCTGATTGGCCCTGCTCTGGTTGGCCCTGCTCTGATTGGCCCCGCTCTGGTTGGCCCCGCCTTTGCGCAGGTCGAAGAGATGGCGGGTGCTGTGGGCGACGAAGGGCCCCTGCTCCTGGATCTGTTCGTGCAGTTCGCGCAGGCGCGGCCGGTACTTCTCCACGCTGAAGTCCGGGACCATCCACACGACCTTGCGCAGGAAGTGCACGACCGCGCCGACGTCGAAGAACTCGATCCGCAGCCGCTCGGCCCGCAGGTCCACGACCTCAAGCCCCGCGGCCTCGGCCTCGGCGCGCTCCACCTCAGGATGGCGCCCGTTCCTTACCTCATCGGACTGCCGCCCGAGGAAGAACTCGACCACCTCGAAGACGCTGGCGGGCCCGACGTGCTGCGCGAAGTACGTGCCGCCGGGGCGCAGCACACGGGCGATCTCGTCGAAGTGGGCCTTCACCGGATGCCGGCTGGTGACCAGGTCGAAGGCGCCGTCCGCGAAGGGCAGCGGCGCGTCCTCCGGTGACGCCACGACCGCGACGCCTCGCGGATGCAGCAGCGCGGTGGCCTTGGCGACGTTCGCGGGCCAGCCCTCCGTGGCGACCGTGAGCGGCGGCAGGGTGGCGGCCGACGCGACCACTTCACCGCCGCCGGTCTGAATGTCGAGCGCGGCCGAAGCCCCGGCGAGCCGCCGCGCCATCGCCTCGGCATACCGCCACGAGGGCCGCGCCTCGGTGGCCCGCCCCTCGAACCAGGAGAAGTCCCACCCGGCAGTGGGAACGGCTTCCCCTTCCGCGACGAGCTCGTCGAAGCTGCGGGGGGCGGGGCCGGCGTCAGGGGTGGGGCTCGGGTTGGGGTCCGGGTACGGCTTCGGGGTGAGGCTGGGGTCAGCCGTGCGGCCGGTGAAGTCGGAGGGCTCGGGGCTCATGGAGCAATCCTGGCATTGCGGCTGCCTTGCTACATCTGGGTTTCCGTGCGGTGGGGCTGGGGGGCGCGGGGCACCGGGGGGTGCGGGGTCGCGGGGTTCTCGATGCCGGGTTCTCGATGCCGGGTTCTCGGTGTCCGCCCTTGACGCGCGGCACCCAGTCGTCAGACTTCCCCCATGTGACAGTGACCCGGCACACCATGACGGACGAACAGCGGAAGTCGGTCGCGCTCGCCTATCTCAAGGCCTTCGACCGGGGCGGCAAGACCGCCGACGGCACGCCCCTCCTCGACCTCTTCGCGGACGACGCCCAGATCTACTTCCCCAAGTGGGGCCTGGCCGACGGCAAGGCGCAGATCGCCCGCATGTTCGGCGACGTGGGCGGCACCATCCGCTCCATCACGCACCACTACGCCGGCTTCAACTGGATCTTCTCCGGCGCCGACACGGTGGTCTGCGAGGGCACAAGCCACGGTGAGCACCGGGACGGGCCGTGGCGGGCGGGCGTGCCCGAGTGGGGCGGCGGCCGTTTCTGTGACGTCTTCGAGATCCGGGACTGGCTGATCCACCGGTGCTTCATCTACTTGGACCCGGATTACGGGGGCGGGGACGCGGACCGGTATCCCTGGCTCAGCCGCTGACCCCGTCCTCCGTACCGGAGTCCCCCGCGGGCCCGCTCTCGCTGCCGGCGTCAGTGCCGGCGCCGGCGCCGGTCCCCGTACCGGTCGCTCCGCGCGGGAACGAGACCTCCACCCGGCGGTTCTTCTTGCGGCCCTCCTCGGAGCCGTTGTCCGCGATGGGGTAGTCCTCGCTGTAGCCGCGTACGGAGAAGGTGACCTGGGGGCCCAGGTGGCTCGCGAGTTCGTCGTGGACTGCTTCCGCGCGCCGGCGCGAGAGCTTCTTGCCGTGGCTGTACGAGCCGAGGTTGTCCGTGAACCCGAAGACCCGCACGTCAGTGGCCTTCTGCGCCTCGGCCTCCGCCGCGATCGCCTTGATACGGGCGGTCGCGTCCGGGTTCAGCTTCGAGCTGTCCTTGGGGAACAGCACCTCCGCCTGGAGCGCGAACTTCACGTCCGTGTTGGTGTCCTCGCGCCGCTCCTCGCCGCCGAGGTCCTCGACGACCGACTTGATGTCCAGCACCTTGGCGGGCGCGAGGGTCGCCCCGTCGGCGAGCTTGAGGCCGGGGCTGTTGGAGTCCACTTCGGGGGGCGGGGAGCTGGTGGTACTGCCCGGGGGCGCGCTGGGGTCCCCTTCGTCCGCCCGTACGGGCCCGGACCCGAGCGTGAACACCAGAGCAGCGGCGAGGACGACGGTCCCTGCGGTGCTTGTGGTGCGGGTGAGGGGGTGGCGGCTCATGGCTCTACTCACCCCTCGGAGATCTCAATGGGGGCGGGTGGCATGGCCCCCACCTGGAAGGTGACTTTGTCGGTGCCTTCCGGCGGTGCCGGGAACTGGGCGAACCAGTTCGCGGAGTCTCCCTGCCGCACACGCCCATTGAACTTGGTGCAAAGGCAGCGCCCCGACGTGTCCCTGAGGACGAGGTATTTCTTCTTCCCCTTGTTGTCGACCAAGCTGGCCCCGGAAAGTGAGCCACCGTTCGACCTGAGCTCCCGCTCATCGCTTGCCCAGTCCGCTCCCATCCAGGACCGACTCCCGTTGTTCGTCACCGTTCCGGAAACCGTGACGAACCCGCCTCCGTCACGGAGGGCGGAGCTGATCTTCACACTGATGTCCCCGTCTTTGGCCTCCGCCAATGCCTCGCCGCCGGAGGGCTTATCCGTCTGCCCCTTTTCGTCACTGCCCTTGTCCTTCTGTCCTGAAGAAGCGGACGGGGCAGGCTCTTCTGCCTTACCGTTTCCGTCATCCCCACCACCACAACCAACCATCGTGAGGACGAGCCCGGTCGTGATTGCTACAGCAGTCATCGCCCGACGGGCCGTGAGGGTACGCCGAGAGTTCATGGCTACGGCTTCCTTCTTTCGTCGATCGCCGGTCAGTCGGCCAGGTGGACAGAGAAGAGAACGGACGCTTCCGGAAGATCGTCCAGCTCGAAGTCATCCGGGTCGATCTCGATGGGTTCTTCGCCGTCGCACGTGAATTCCACAGCCCCGTCCGGGTCGGCCGACGGGCCGACGTCACATCGCGGCTTGATGACAGCAGTGGCATCAGCCTTGGCGTGCTGGGATTCCGTGCCGGGAATGATCGAGTCACCCACCGTGTAATTGGTGACGACCAAGGCCCGAAAGCCGGGGTACCCGTTCACTTCGGTCGCCACGACAGTGGCCTTCGCGTCGTTGAGCGCGGCGAGCGACTGACCCGCCTCCTGTGCACCGGCACCGGTCGGCCCATCCCCTGCGAGCCAGTCGAGCCATTCCCCGCCTTCGCCGATGGACAGGCCAAGGCCCTCCACCAGTTCCTCCCTGGCCTCCTGCGCGGCGGCCAGGGCTGCCGCATCCGCGGCGGACTGCGCGCCGTTGCGCGCCGAGGCCGCTTGAGCGAAAGCGAAGAAGGCGAACGCAACAAAGAGCAGAATCCCCGTCAGCCAGATGTAGATAGGGAGTGTCGACCCCTGGTCGCCATGCAGGTGGTGCGCTAGCCGCCCACCACATCGTCGACCGCATCGCCTATCGCCGAGGAAATCGTCCCGTCCAGACCCAGCTGGTCGATCAACGTGAAGATCCCCGCAATAAGAATCATCAACCCCGCATACTCCACAAACCCCGCCCCCGCATCCCGCTCCCGCCCGCGGATGCGACCCGCGATCGTCAATGTCCAGTTCACCCAGACTTCGAGCACGCGTTCCTTCAGCACGACGGCCCCTTCTCTCCCACCCGATTCCGCGACCCCCGCGACCACCGTCGGCGTCGCCATGGGCAACGTACGCGACAACACGTGGCTCGGCAGCAACTCTGCGCAACCGGTGGGCTTTCGTGCGCCCCGGCCCCGCAAGTTGGCGGATTCTCTTCCCCCTCGGTGAGATCACCATGCACGAAGTCCCCTCCCGCGAACCGCGACCGCGAACTCAGGATCGACTGTCCCACATCGAGTTGCAGCCGCGAAGGGGTTTCGCGAAGTCGATGTCGGCATGGCGGTCAGCATCGTGGGCATGTCGGTCAACGTCCCAGAATGGAGCCGAAGTCGGAGCCCGAACCCAGGAACATGCCCGACGCGATAAGGATCATTGTGGCGGGGAGCATGAAGACCAGCGTCACCATCGTCGCCTTGGGAATGGTCTTCGCCGCCCTGCGGCGGGAATTCTGGGCGTCGGTGCGGCGCATGTCCGTGGCGATCTGGATGAGCGTGTCCGCGATCGGCGAGCCCAGTTCCTCGCCCTGCTGAAGGGCGGAGACGAACTGGGCGACCTGCTCGGAGGCGTTGCGGCGGCGCAGCGCGTCGAAGGCCTGGCGGCGGCTGACGCCCATGTCCATCTGGCGCAGGGTGATGCGGAGTTCGTCCGCCCACGGGCCCTCGTACCGCTCGGCCACCCTGTCCAGCGCCTGGCGGAAGCCGAGTCCCGCCGAGACCACCACCGCGAGGACGTCGAGGAAGTCCGGCAGGGTGCGGTCGATGACCTCGCGGCGTTCGCGGATGGCCTGCCAGATCAGTCCGTCCGCGGCCGTGGCGCCGAAGGCGAAGGTCAGGAGGGCGAAGAGCGGGGAGCCGTTGGTGAGGAAGATGAGGCCGAGGAGGGCTCCGAAGACTCCGTAGACCGCGCGGCGCGCCGCGTAGCGGTCGATCGTGAGGCCGCCGGGGTTGCCCGCCATGTCGATGCGCCGGCGCTTGGCGTCGACCCGCTTCGGTCCCATCAGGCGCAGCACCAGCGGGGCGAAGCGCATCCCCAGGCGGTCCACCGCCGAGCCCGCCGCCGAGACGCGGGTCGCGCCGACCTCCAGGGCCACGGCGAGGTCGGAGGGCAGCTTCGCGTCCGCGCGGTACATGCGGATGCCCTGGCAGACGCCCACCACGGCCAGGCCCATCACCACCGCCAGAGCCAGCGCCATCAACGTAACTCCTTCGCAGAGCAGTTCTCGGGCATGGGGTCAGACCTCGATCTTGCCCAGGCGTCTGATCACGAAGAAGCCGATTCCGTAGAGGCCCAGTGAGATCAGGATCAGCGTCTGGCCCATCGGTGAGCCGGTCACCCGCTCCAGCGCGCCCTCGTTCGACGAGTTGATGAGGAGGAGGGAGCCCAGGCCGAGCAGCGGGACCGTGAACGCCGTCGCGTGGACCTCCGACAGCATCGTGCGGACCTCGCGCCGCGTCTCCTTCCTGTCCTCCAGGGTCTGCGTGAGGTTGCGGAGGGAGTTGACCACCGTGCCGCCCGCCTTGTTCGAGAGGACTAGCGTCGTGACCAGGACGATCAGCTCGCGGGAGGGCAGGCGTCGCGCCAGTTCGCCCAGGGTGTCGTCGATCGAGCGGCCCAGCGTGAGCTGGTCGGCCACGTGCGAGAGCTCCTCGCCCGCCGGGGCCTCCAGCTCCTCGGCCGCCATCGCCAGGGAGGTCCGTAGGGCGAGTCCCGCCGCCGTGGCGTTGGCGAGGATGCGGGCCACGTCGGGGAGCTGGTTGATGAACGCCTCGATGCGCTTCTGCCGCTGCCAGTTGAGGAACGCGACCGCGCTCCAGACCGCTACGACGCCCGCGATCGGCCCGAAGAACGGGGCGAGCGTCGCTGCGGCCATCGCCCAGAAGGCGACGACGACCGCCACCACGTACGTGAAGAACTCCCCCGCCGTCAGGTCGAGGCCCGTCGAGGAGAGCCGCAGGTGGATCGCGCGGCCGAGGCGGGTGCGGCGCAGTCTGCGGTCGACGGCGGCGAAGCGGCGGGTGCGGCCCGGCGGCCCGCCGTCGCCGCTGCCGGGACCTAGCGCGAGGCGGTCCACCAGGGCTTCGCGCTGGGCGCGCCCCGAGGCGTACGTGTGCACTCCGGCGACGGCGAGCGTGCCGGTGAGCAGCGTGGCGCCGAGCGCCAACAACGCGGATTCGTTCATCGCGCCCCGCCTCGAAGACCGTGCGCCCCGTCTCGCGGACAGCAGACCCAGCCTCGCGGACCGTGCGCCCCGCCCCGCGGACAACAGACCCAGCCTCGCGGACCGTGCGCCCCGCCCCGCGGACAACAGACCCAGCCTCGCGGACGGTACGCCCCGCCCTGCGGGCAGCAGGCCCAGCCTCGCGGACAGCGCGCCCCGCCTCGCGGACCCTGCGCCACGCCCCGCGGACCCCGCGCCCCCGGCCGCGGCCGACCGGCGGTCATCCGATCGCCTCCCTCGTGTTCATCACGTCTGCGGCGTCGGCCACGCCGAATGCCGGTGGCACCGGTTCGCCGGCCCCGTACAGCTTGTCGGCGACCTCGCGCGGCAGCGGCAGGTGCTCGAAGTAGCCGTGCACGACGCGGTCGGGCCCGATCGGGCGGGGCACGAAGCGGGTGACGGGGACGATGCGGAACTGCTGGCGGCCGTGCGAGACGAGCAGCACGATCTCGGAGATCTTGCGGGAGCCGTCGCTGTGGCGCGCGAGCTGGATGACCACGTCCACCGCCGAGTTGATCTGGTCCTTCAGCGCCTCGAAGGGGATCTGCACCTCCGACATGGAGCCGAGGGTCTGAAGGCGCATCAGTGCGTCCTCGGCCGTGTTCGCGTGGACGGTGGCGAGGGAACCGTCGTGACCGGTGGACATCGCCTGGAGCATGTCGAGGGTCTCGCCGCCGCGGACCTCGCCGACGATGATGCGGTCGGGCCGCATGCGGAGGCTGTTCCGTACGAGGTCGCGGATGGTGATCTGGCCCTTGCCCTCGACGTTCGCCGGGCGGGATTCGAGGCGGATCACGTGGTCCTGCTGGAGCTGGAGCTCCGCGGAGTCCTCGATGGTGATGATGCGTTCGTGGGCCGGGATCAGACCGGAGAGTGCGTTGAGGAGCGTGGTCTTGCCGGTGCCCGTGCCCCCGCTCACGATGAGGTTGAAGCGGGCGCGCACGAACGCGGCCAGCAGCATCAGCATGTGCTCGTCGAGCGAGCCCAGGCCGATCAGCTCGGGCAGCGCGTAGGCGCGCGGGAAGCGGCGGATGGTGAGGGTGGCCCCGGTGAGGGTCAGCGGCGGGATGATGACGTTGACGCGCTCGCCGGTGGGCAGGCGGGCGTCGACCATGGGGTTCGACTCGTCGACGCGGCGGTTGACCGTGGAGACGATGCGCTCGATCGTCTGCATGAGCTGGTCGTTCGAGGCGAAGCGGAGCGGGAGCTGCTCGACGCGGCCGTTGCGCTCGACGAAGACGGAGTCGGGGCCGTTGACCATGATCTCCGTGATGGAAGCGTCGGCGAGGAGCGGTTCGAGTACGCCGAGGCCGAGGGCCTCGTCGACGACGCGGCGGATGAGCTGGGCGCGCTCGGAGGTGGAGAGCACGGGGCCCTCGCGGCTGATGATGTGGCCGAGTACGCGCTCCAGGCGGACGCGGCGGTCCGCGGCCGTGAGCGAGGACATCTCGGCGAGGTCGATCTCCTCCAGGAGCTTGGAGCGGTAGACCGCGACGAGTCCGTCGTCACGGCTCGGCTCGGTCTGGCGGGTGGGGGCCACGCGGTCGCGCAGGCTCATGTCGTCCTTCAACCTCCCATGCGGTACGGGACTTCAGTCCCCTGCGTCCTCGTCGTTCGGCATCGTGGCCTCCTTGGTGACGCTCCAGTCGCTGTCGACGAAGGGCAGCAGCGTCGGGACCCGCACCTCCACCGTGGCCGTCGTGGTGTCGCCGCCCTGGCTGACGCCGACGGAGGATTCGAGGCCGCCGTCCATGGCCGCCGTCCCCGCGGCCTCTCCGGAGTCACCCTGCGAGGC
This sequence comes from Streptomyces sp. NPDC046335, assembly GCF_055587985.1. Taxonomy (NCBI): domain Bacteria; kingdom Bacillati; phylum Actinomycetota; class Actinomycetes; order Kitasatosporales; family Streptomycetaceae; genus Streptomyces; species Streptomyces sp. NPDC046335. The sequence continues at coordinate 321,530 of NZ_JBVJFF010000008.1, forward strand.
CGCGCGGGCCGCCGCCCTGGCCCCGGAGCCCGCCTGGTTGGCGGCGTATCCGACCAGGCCGAGCTGGATCGCCGCCAGGCCCACGAGCAGCAGGACCGGCAGGAACCCGGCGAACTCCAGCATGGAGACGCCCCGATCGCCCCAGCGCCGGCGACGACCACGACCACGGTGGCGGTCCCTGAAGACCCCGTACGCCCTCACCCCGTCTCCCCCTCCTCGCCCTCCTTCGCCGCGCCCGCCTCCCCGTCGACGTGCCACCCCGCGTCGAAGCCGGGGAAGAACACCGGCACGTCCACCGACACGTGGGCCTTCCACACCGCCCCTCCGTCCCCGCAGGAGACGTCCGCGTCCTGCCAAGCGCCGGGCAGGTGCTTCTTCGCCGCCGAGGAGCAGGCCTCGTCCGCACCCTGACCGGCGGCCCGCGCCGCCGTGTATGCCCGCGCCGCCTCGTCCGCCGCGTTCCCCGCCAGGGAGTACGTGTAGCCGTACAGCGCGCACTGCCAGAGGATCGCCATGACCACGAGGACCAGCGGGAACATCGCGGCGAATTCGAGGGTGACCGCGCCCCGGTCGCCGGTCGCGGCCTTGCGGCGCAGGGACATGGCGCTCCGCCTGCCGCCGCCGCCCTGGGGCCGGGGTTCGACGAGGCCCAGTTCGCCCGCGAGGCCCCAGAGCGCCTGCTTGACCGAGGAGCGGCTCTCCAGGTCCTGCATGCGGCCCGCGTCGACCACGGCCTGGAGCTCCTTGAAGGCGGCGGGCACGGTGGTGCGGGCCGTCCTGGTGCCGGTGACGCGCGCCACCAGGGAGGGCTGGATCTCGGTGCCCTTGCCGTGGCGGTTGACGACGGTGAGGGTCTCCTCGGCCTTGCGGACCTGAAGGCGGTCCCAGAGCCGCACCACGCGCTTGGCGGCGCGGACCGCCACCACGTCGGGGGTGACGAGGAGCAGGGCGTGGTCGGCGAGCTCGACGGCGGTGGCGCTCGCCGAGGTGACGTAGGCGCCGCAGTCGACGACCACGACGTCGTACCGGGAGCGCAGGGCGCCGAGGGTCTGGCGGGCGACCCGGTCGGTGACCTCCTCGCCCCGTTCGCCGTCGGCGGGGGCGAGGAGCAGGCCGAGGCCGGTCTCGTGGGTGTAGACGGCGTCCTGGAGGACGCGGGGCGTGATGTCGCTGATGGCGGCGAGGTCGGCGATGGAGCGCCGGAACTGCACGTCCAGGTAGGAGGCGACGTCGCCGGACTGGAGGTCGAGGTCGAGGAGGGCGGCCGAGCGCCCCGACGCCTGGGCCGCGAGGGCGAGCTGGACCGCGGTCACGGTCGTCCCTACGCCGCCCTTCGCGCCGCTGACGGTGACGACCGTGCCGGCGCCGGGCGGGCCTGCCGCGCCGCTCCCCCCGTACAGTTCGAGGCCCCCGCCGCCCAGGTGCCGCCGCATGCCCGTGGACCAGGCGGCGGCGGCCTGGACGCGTTCGGCGAGGGCGTCGTAGGCGAGCGGGAAGGCGACGATGCCGCGGGCGCCGGAGTCCATGGCGGCGGTGAGCAGCTCGGGGCTGGTGTCGGCGGTGATCAGGACGACGCCGACGGCCGGGAAGCGCAGGACGAGGTCCCTGATGAGGTCGAGCGCGGGGGCGGGCCCGATGCGCTCGTGGACGAGGACGACCTCCGGCAGCTCGTCGACCGACTCGGCGGCGAGCCGGGCGAGGGTGTCGAGGAGCGCGGTGGAGTCCCCGACGGCCGGTGCGGGTTCGGCGTCGGGGAGCTGTCCGGCGAGCGTGGACAGCGCGCGGGCGGCCTCGATGTCCCCGACGGCGGGGAGGATCCGGGTGGCCATACGAGCCTCCTACTTGTCCTCGTCGAGGGTGTACGTACGGTCGCGCGGCGGCACGGTGGCGTCGCCGCCCGCGCCGACCAGGGCGAGCCGGACGTGGGTCGCGAACGACTCGGCGTACGCGACGCGCTGCGCGTCCGCCGTGCCGAGGGCGAAGGTGATCGGCACGGCCTCGGACGCCCTGCGGCGCGTGCGGTCGTCCTGGTTCGGTTCGAGCGGGGTCAGCTTGCCGACGTCGAGCACCTTGGCCCCCTCCACGATGACCTTGGACTGGTCCTTCGCCTTGTCGCTCTCGCCCTTGAAGGTGGCGTAGATGTTGACCTTCGCGCCCGGTGTGATCTTGCCCGCCACGCCGGTCGCCGCGTCGATCAGGATGGCGATCTCCTGTTGCCCCGGGCCCAGTTCGGGGCGCCGGACGATCATGTCGGACTGGAGCAGCGAGCCCTTCTTGAGCTGGGTGACGGCGATCTTGCCGCGGATCTCGCTGAGGTCGGTGACGGCGTTGTCGGAGAGCCACCGCTCGGGCATCTCGACCTTCTCGAACTGCTCGGCGGTCAGTTCCCGGTAGGGCGAGATGTCGTCCTTGAGCTTGTACGCCGCGGTCTCGGGGCCCACTTTGGAGTTGACGTCACGGATCACCGAGAGCACGCCCACGAACGCGCCGAGCGCGCACAGGACCGAGAGGACCAGCAGGATGACGCCGCGGCGCTGGCGTGAGTTCATGGGCCGGACTACCTCGATCGAGTGCGGTTGGCTACGGACGGTGAGCGTGGTGGCGCGTGTTCGGTCGTAGGTCGCGTACGGGGTACGAGGAGGGGGCGGCGGCTAGGTGGCGCCGCGGGGCAGGGCGGTCGTGCCGCCCGGCGCGAGGGTGCGCCGAGGTGGCGAGGAGCGGTCCATGACCGGCGGCAGGGGTGCCGCGCAGAACGCGCAGCGGTCGCCGATGAGTTCGAGCCCGCACCAGTGGCAGTCGTCGCGGCGGACGGACGACACCAGTTGGTACAGGACGGAGATGTCCGGGATGGCCGCCACGAACTCGACGACCTTGCCGGTGGCCCACCAGCGCGCGGACTCGGCGGGCGGGCGCGCCTCGGTGACCCCCTGGCAGTTCCACGCGGGGGCCAGGGTCTCGGTGACCCAGCCGGGTGCCAGTTGCCCCGGGGCGTACAGCATCCTCGTACCGAATCCGGGTCCCGGCAGGGTCGCCCCGCCGTCGCCCGAGACCTTGACCAGTTCGGGCCGAGGCGTGGCGAGGACGGCGAACTGCGCGCCCGGCAGCCAGGACTTGGCGTGCGACTGGAGGGTGACGGGGACGCGGTCCAGCTTGGTGACCGAGCCGAGCAGGGCGCCCGCGTAGATGTAGTGCGAGAGGAGCCGGGCCGCGGAGGCGAGGACGCCCGGGCTGAAGTCGCAGACCGAGAGCTGGCGGAGCTGGAGCGCGAGCACGGCGAGGCCGAGCGGCGGCAGGTCCGAGCGGACGACGGCGATGCGGTCGCTCTCCAGGACCGAACGGACCGCGTGCAGCCGGTGCGCGACGGCCGGGGGCGCGGAGGCGGGGCACAGGATGACGACGTACCCGTGGTGCTCGATGAGCGTGTCCATCTCGGTGAGCGCCTGGTCCAGTGAGTACGTCCGCGGGGACTGCACGGCGGACTGGAGGACGGCCGCCGAGGGGGTGTGCCGGTCGGGCGAGGGCAGCACCAAGTCGGGTCCGGTGACGGCTATGGCGGTCGGCAACGCGTACACCCCCGGTCCTCGTGCACTCCTGCCTCAGCACCATATCCACGTCATGGTCGACTCGACACCCAACTTCCCACTGTTCATGTGGAGGTGGGGGATTCCGGTGGGGTTTCCGGCGGGCTTCGCGTGGGCTTCCCGCTGTGCACCAAGTGATGTGTGAGGCCTTGACATCCCGCATTGGTCTGGACCAGCTTGTACGTCCAGCACGCCCCCCACACCTCGACTCCCCCTACTCCCACCTCATTTCCTCTCCCCCCACGGAGGCAGCAGTGGTTCGCACACGCAGCAGGACGGGAGCCGCCGTCGGCGCCTTCTCGGCCCTGGCTCTGGCTCTCACCGGCCTCTCCACGAGCGGCGCCGGCACGGCCGGCGCGCAGCCCGTCGACACCTCGGCCCGCGCGGACACCTCGGCCCGCGCCGTCCCCGCGCACGCGGTGACCGGTTACTGGCAGAACTTCGACAACGGCGCCCAGGTGCAGAAGCTGAGCGACGTGCCCGACGACTACGACATCGTCGCCGTCGCCTTCGCGGACGCCACGGCCACGCCCGGCCAGGTGACGTTCGACCTGGACTCGGCGGGCCTCGGCGGCTACACCGTCGACCAGTTCAAGGCCGACATCAAGGCCAAGCAGGCGGCGGGCAAGTCCGTGATCATCTCGGTCGGCGGCGAGAAGGGCGCGGTGGCGGTCGACGACGCGGCGTCCGCGGACGCGTTCGCCGAGTCCGTGCACAAGCTCATGCTGGAGTACGGGTTCGACGGCGTCGACATCGACCTGGAGAACGGCCTCGACTCGACGTACATGACCCAGGCGCTGAAGTCGCTGGCCGGTGAGGCGGGTCCGGGCTTCGTCCTCACGATGGCCCCGCAGACCATCGACATGCAGTCGCCGCAGAACGAGTATTTCAAGACAGCGCTCGCCGTGAAGGACATCCTCACCGTCGTCAACATGCAGTACTACAACAGCGGCTCGATGCTGGGCTGCGACGGCAAGGTCTACAGCCAGGGCACGGTGGACTTCCTCACCGGACTGGCCTGCATCCAGCTGGAGAACGGCCTCGACGCCTCGCAGGTCGGCATAGGCGTCCCCGCCTCCTCCCGCGCGGCCGGCGGCGGATACGTCTCGCCGGACGTGGTGAACGACGCCCTGGACTGCCTGGCCAAGGGCACCGGGTGCGGCACCTTCAAGCCGTCCAGGACCTACCCCGGCATCCGGGGCGCGATGGCCTGGTCCACCAACTGGGACGCCACGGCGGGCAACGCCTGGTCCAAGGCCGTGGGAGCGCACGTGCACGCGCTCCCGTAACCCGCCCGTCCCCCTACTTGAGGACGGCGGCGCCACCGCTCCCCCGGTGACGCCGCCGTTCTCGGGCGCTCGGGGCCCTCACCAGGGCAGGTCGCGGACCTGCTGCACACAGAGGATGAGGAAGAGCAGCCCGGCGCCCGCCAGCATGACGTTGCTCAGCATTCCGTTGCGCCACTCCTTGGGCGTACGGGAGGAGTTGAGCAGCCAGAGCAGGGTGAGGGCCAGGAACGGCATGAAGAAGGCGCCGAGTACGCCGTACGCGACCACGAGGCCGAACGGCTGGTCCAGGAAGAGCAGCCCGATCGGCGGGAAGGTCAGCCACAGCAGATAGGCGCGGAACGGCAGCGACTTCTCCCGCTTGCCCGCGGCGACCTCCGCGACCATGCCTTCGGTGCCCTGCCCGGCGTCGGAGGAGGTTCCGCGCTCGCGCCGCAGCCGCTCGACGAAGTCGGCGAACATCAGGCTCACCCCGTGCCACACGCCCATCAGCGCGCCGAACGACGTGGCGAAGAAGCCGATCAGGAAGAGCTTGGCGGTGACGGCACCGAACTTGTCCTCCAGTACGTTGCCGAGGTCGATGAGGCCCCGGTCGCCGGAGGTGAGGGCGATGTTCGTGGAGTGCAGCAGCTCGGCACCGATGATCATCATGGCGACGACGAAGATGCCGGTGGTGATGTACGCGACGCGGTTGTCGAGCCGCATCACCCTGACCCAGCTGATGTCGGTCCAGCCCTTGGAGTTCACCCAGTACCCGTACGCGGCCATGGTGATGGTGCCGCCGACGCCGCCGATCAGGCCGAGCGTGTAGAGCAGCGAGCCGTCCGGCAGGACGGGCGCGAGGCCCGCGAAGGCGTTGCCGAGGTCGGGGGCGACGCGGATGGCCACGTAGACGACGATGAGGAACTTCATGCCGATGACGACCGTCATGACCTTCTCGAAGACGGCGTACCGGTTGAACCAGACGAAGGCGAGCCCGAGCAGGCCGCAGAGGATGGCCCAGGCCTTCAGGCTTGGCCCGTCCGGGAAGAGCGCGACGAGCGGCAGCGCGCTGGAGGACATGGCGGTGGCGCCGTACACGAACCCCCACACGACGACGTAGATCGCGAAGTAGTACGTGGTCCACTGCCCGAGGCTGCGCCAGCCCTCGAAGAGGGTGCGCCCGGTGGCGAGGTGCCATCGTCCCGTGGCCTCGGCCAGGGAGATCTTCACGAGGCATCCGATGATCGCCGCCCACAGCAGCGTGTAGCCGAACTTGCTGCCCGCGATGAGCGTCGCGACGAGATCGCCCGCGCCGACTCCGGTCGCCGCGACGACGATGCCGGGCCCGACGTACCTCCAGCTCGCCTTGCGAAGCGGCTTCGCTTCCCCGGCGGCGGTACCACTGCCTGTCGTTTCAGCCATGCCGATCAAGAAAGCGCATCGGGGGGCGCGGCACAAGAGGTTGGCCAAAGACAGCGTTGACCGGTCCATGCCACGCCCCGACGATGGGCGCGCGCCACCCGCACGCACCCGCAGTCGCCCGGCCCGCACGCACCCCGCGGGTCGCGCACCCGCACGTCGCAGTGGACAACCCCCACCCCCCTCTCTCCCCCGCAGGAGACTTCATGCGACTCCGTACACGCTTGAACGGCAGAAGATCCGCGGCCCTGGCGGCCGTGCTGGCACTCGCCCTGGCGGCGCCCCTGACCGCCAACGCCGCGCCGGACGGCTCGGACGGAACCCCGACGAGGAGCGCGGCCGCGGCGGCCGACGAGGAAACGCGCCAGTACGAGGTCCCGCTGGCCGACGACCACGCCGCCCGCACCGCGCTCGCGCGGACCGGCGTCGCGATCGACGAGGTCGACGCCCGCGCGGTGGTCGTCTCGGCGGACGCCGCTGAGGCGGCCTCGCTCCGGAAGGCGGGCTACGAACTCAGAGCCCTGCCCGGGCCCCCGAAACGTACGAACGGCATGGCGGTGGAGCCCAAGGACTTCCCGCCGGCGGACGCCCGCTACCACAACTACGCCGAGATGACGGCGGAGATCGACCAGCGGATCGCGGCGCACCCGACCCTGATGAGCAAGAAGGTCATCGGCAAGTCGTACTCGGGCCGGGACATCGTCGCCATCAAGGTCAGCGACAACGTGGGGACGGACGAGGCCGAGCCGGAGGTCCTCTTCACCCACCACCAGCACGCGCGCGAGCACCTCACCGTGGAGATGGCGCTCTACCTGCTGCGCGAGCTGGGCGACGACTACGGCACGGACGCGCGCGTCAAGAAGATGGTCGACTCCCGGGAGATCTGGATCGTGCCGGACCTGAACCCGGACGGCGGTGAGTACGACATCGCGTCCGGCTCGTACCGCAGTTGGCGCAAGAACCGCCAGCCCAACAGCGGTTCGTCGAACGTCGGCACGGACCTGAACCGCAACTGGGCCTACCGGTGGGGCTGCTGCGGCGGCTCGTCCGGCTCCACTGGCTCGGACACCTACCGCGGCCGGGCCGGCGAGTCGGCGCCCGAGGTGAAGGTGGTCGCGGACTTCGTCCGCAGCCGCGTGGTCGGGGGCAAGCAGCAGATCAGGGCCTCCATCGACTTCCACACGTACAGCGAACTCGTCCTGTGGCCGTACGGCTACACGTACGCGGACACGGGCCCCGGCCTCACCCAGGACGACCGTGACGCGCACGCGGCGATCGGCCGGAAGATGGCCGCGAGCAACGGCTACACACCGGAGCAGTCCAGCGACCTCTACATCACCGACGGGTCCATCAACGACTGGCTCTGGGGCAGCCAGAAGATCTTCAGCTACACCTTCGAGATGTACCCGTCGTCCGCCGGGGGCGGCGGCTTCTACCCTCCGGACGAGGTGATCGAGCGGGAGACGTCCCGCAACCGTGACGCGGTCCTCCAGCTCCTGGAGAACGCGGACTGCATGTACCGCTCGATCGGCAAGGAGACGCAGTACTGCACCACGCCCTGACGCCGCCTCGGCCCGGGGTGCGGTATGGCCCCGGGTTTCGGCGTGCGTGCAGGACCGGAGACTTCGTCGGGCCGGTGGCAGCCAAAGTGAGCGCATTGCAACAAAGTCCCGCCACCCTGAACGCCTCCCCACCCCCGACCTGGGTCCCTTCCAAAGCAGCCGGGGACTTCTCTGCAAGCCCCGCCCCCAGGGGGCGATATGGGCCCTATGCCGCGCGACCGGAGGAGCCGGTGGCCCCCGCCCGCTCTGCCCCTCGGCGCCCACGCCAGAAGAACCAGTCCGCACCCGGCACCCAACCCGCACCGCCCACCAACCGTCCCCGTCGCCCCACCCCGTGGCCGCCCGGCCAGCAAATCCCCTGCGGTGGAGGCTCGGCAGTCAAGGGTGGCCCGAAGGGACATCGGCGAAGCCGACGCGACGCAGGAGCGCCCTTTACTGGCGGGGCGGAACCGCCACACTCCCGGAGAACCGGGCTGCCCCGGTAAGCGATCAACGCCACCGGCCCGCCGAAGCTAGCCGCAGCGCCCGTACGCCACGCTTCCGCTGTACGGCACCGTCGCCCACATGCGCGTACCGCCGCCCGGTTCGCGCGCCTCCCCGAAGCCCCAGTCGCCCTCGCACGCGCGGGCCACGCAGGCGAGCAGCCGTAGCGCAGCCCGGCGGCGGGCGTCGCAGGCCGCCGCCAGGCGCGGGTGCGGGTGGCTCGGGTGACCGTCGTAGACGATGACCCGCAGCGTGTCCTCGCGGAAGCGGAGGGAGAGGTACACCTCCGCCGCCGGGCTGAACGTGCAGGCCGTGGCGGTCAGTTCGGCGACGACCTGCGTCGCCGGGCTCTCCAGCACGGCGAGCCCGTGAGCGGCGAGCACGGTACGGGTGACCGCGCGGGCGATCGTCGGGGACGTGAGGGCCGAGGGCAGGGTGAGGCTGTACGCGAGGTTCTCCGGGGCGGGGGCGGACGCGTCGGGCCGAGGAGAGCAGACGGTGACGCCTCCGCTGTGCGGGACGAGCGTTTCGGGCATGCGGAACTCCATGACTGGGCGGAAGTTGGTCTACGGACGTACTCCGGGCCGCCGGTGGCTCGTCTCCCTGACGCAGACCTCACCCCTCCCAGGGCAGGGAGGTAGAGGGCAGACCCGCGCGATGCACTGCCGACTGCCGTGCGTAGCTGTTGCACTACTAAACGTACCGGAACCGGGGCCTAATTTTTCACCAGCCGGTGAAAGTCATGCCCGCTCGTGGTCTGATCGCATGCACACGCGGCAGACTGCTGGAACCGCACGCGGAGGGAACGGCATGGCAGCGAGGACATCGCCCACGGAACGCCAGAAACGTCTGGGGGTCGAAGTTCGGAGAATGCGCACGTCAGCGGGTATCTCTGCCGAGTACGCGGCCGGGCTGCTGGGCGTGGACCGGGGCAAGATCTCCCACATCGAGTCCGGGGTACGCGCCATCAGCCCGGAGCGGCTGCGCACTCTGGCCTGCAACTGCGAGTGCCGCGACCAGTTGTACGTCGACGCGTTGGCACAGATGGCCGAGACGGGCCAACGAGGCTGGTGGGACAAGTACCGGGGCTCGCTCCCCCAGGGGCTCCTGGACATCGCGGAGTTGGAGGCGCACGCAGTCCGCATGCGCGCCGCCTACTCGATACATATCCCCGGCCTGCTTCAGACCTCGGACCATGCGCTGGCCCTCTTCCGAGTCGTGATCCCTGAACTCCCACCTCACGAGATCGCCCTACGGCTCGCCAATCGCGTTGAACGGCAGCAGGTCCTGGAGGGAGACAACGCGCCCCAGTACGTGGCCCTCGTTCACGAGGCGGCGCTGCGCATGCAGTTCGGCGGCCGAGACGTGGCGCGCGCACAACTCAGGCACCTGTTGCACAAGTCGGAACAGGACAACGTGACGCTTCTGGTCATCCCATTCGAAGCGGGCGCTTTCCCTGGCGCCGGGCAGACGGTGCTGTACGCCGAGGGGCCTGTTCCGCAGCTGGACACCGTACAGATCGACAGCTCTCATGGACCCGACTTCCTGCACGCCGAGGGCCAGTTGGCCAAGTACCGGGGCCACCTGGACTGGATGGAGAACGTCGCCCTGCCCCCCGAGGACTCACGCAGCTTCATCCGCACTATCGCTGATCAGCTTTAAGGAGACGTCACGATGTCCGACATACAGTGGGAAGAGCCGTTCTGCGGCGAAGGCAACTCCTGCTTCCGCCTCGGTACCGACACCACCGGCAACGCCTACATCGCCATCGCAGGGCAAGAGGACCACCCCCTCACCGACACCCGCGAAGCCCTCCGCACCCTCATCCGCGACATCAAAGCCGGCAAAGCCGACCACCTCCTCTGAGCGCCTGGCGACAGACAAGGAGCAACGCCGTGCCCGACATCACCTGGGAAGCCCCCTTCTGCGGCGAAGGCAACTCCTGCTTCCGCCTCGGTACCGACACCACCGGCAACGCCTACATCGCCATCGCCGGGCAAGAAGACCACCCCCTCACCGACACCCACGAAGCCCTCCGCACCCTCATCCGCGACATCAAAGCCGGCAAAGCCGACCACCTCCTCTAAGACGGCGCCTCATTCGGCTGTTCAGCTGAACGTGCGCCGGTAGGTCTGCGGGCTGACGCCGGTGGTGCGTTTGAAGCGGTCGCGGAAGGTGGTGGGTGAGCCGAAGCCGACCTGGCCGCCGATGCGCTCCACGGAGTGCTCCGTGGTTTCCAGCAAGTGCTGTGCCTGGCGGATGCGGGCCCGGTGGAGCCACTGGAGCGGCGTGGTGCCGGTCTGGTCGCGGAAGCGCCGGATCAGGGTCCGGGTGCTGGTTCCGGCCCGCTCGGCGATGTCGGCAAGGGTGAGGTCGCGGGCCAGGTTTTCCCGTAGCCAGGTGAGCAGCGTCTCAAGCTCGGAGCCCTGCGGCGTGGGCGCGTGGTCGTACACGATGAACTGCGCCTGCCCGCCCTCTCGTTCGAGAGGCATCACCGACAGGCGGGCGGCGTCGGCGGCGACGGCCGAGCCGTAGTCACGGCGGATCATGTGCAGACACAGGTCCATGCCCGCCGCGGCGCCGGCCGAGGTGAGCAACTGGCCGTTGTCGACGTAGAGGACGTCCGGGTCGACGTCGAGGCCCGGGTGGGCGGCAGCCAGCAGATCGGCCGCGCGCCAGTGGGTCGTGACGCGCAGTCCGTCGAGGAGCCCGGTGCCGGCCAGGGGGAAGGTGCCCACGCAGATGGAAGCGATCCGGGTGCCGTCGGCAGCGGCCGACCGCAGCGCGTCGCGCACGGCGGGAGGGAGTGAGGCAGCGATATCGGCGACGCCCGGCACGATGATCGTGTCCGCGCCCTGAAGGCCCTCCAGACCCCAGGGGGCACGCAGGGTGAAGGCTCCGGCGTCGACCTCGTCGCGCTCGGCGCACACCCGGACCTGGTAGCCGGGCCGCCCGTCGGGCAGGCGCGTCCGGGAGAAGACCTCGATCGGGGTGGACAGGTCGAACGGGATCACCTGATCCAACGCGAGCACGGCAACCGTATGCATGGCCAGAACCTACCTCCCCACGGGCTCGACGGACCTGGGCCGCCCCTCCGGAAGGCCCACGTCAACGCAGTCCACACGCCCCAAGAAGGGGTTGGCACTATCCCGTTGGAACCTGTCGCTAGTGCCACTGGGCGAGCACCCAGGAAGCCGGTTGACTTCGGAGCGTCCCGATGGAAAGCGACGCCGAAGGAACCCCCATGCACATCCAGGTCGTCCTGTTCGATGGCTTCGACCCGCTCGATGCCATCGCCCCCTACGAGGTCCTGTACGCCGGCGGCTCGGCGGCGGACGGCGCGGTGACCGTCGAGCTGGTCACCGCAGAGGGCCCTCGTGAGGTCGTCAGCGGCATCGGAGGACTGACGCTGCGCGCCGTCGGCGCCCTCGACCTGGAGCGCGCCGACATGCTTCTGGTACCCGGCGCCTCCGGCCGCGTGGGCGAACCCGGCGAGGCCCCGGAAGAAGAGGTGGGCGTCGGCGAGCGGAAACAGGACGAGCTCATCCCGGTGCTGCTGGGCCGCACGCTGACCACCGAACTCCCCGCGCTCCTCAAGCAGGCGATGGACGACCCGGACATCACCGTCGCCACCGTCTGCGGCGGCTCGCTCGTCCTGGCCATGGCCGGCCTGCTGGAGGGACGTCACGCCACCACCCACCACATGGGCCTGCCCATGCTGGAAGCCACCGGCGCCCACGCGATCCGCGCCCGGATCGTCGACGACGGCGACCTGATCACCGGCGCCGGCGTGACCTCCGGTCTCGATCTGGGTCTCTACCTACTGGAGCGCGAGGTGGGCCCCCGCGTCGCGCACGCCGTCGAAGAACTCTTCTCCCACGAGCGGCGCGGCACCGTCTGGCGCGCGCAGGGTCCGGTGCCCACCGCTTTCTGAACGCCCGGTCCTTCGCAGATCAGTCGCTCACCATCCCCGCCCCAGGAGGAAGAAGTCATCCCCTCATGAACCTTGTGTCACCAGTGATCGTCGGCATCATCTACTGCCTGCTGATGTCCCTGATCAAAGAACCGCACCGACGCCACTTCAACGCGATCATGGTGGGCGGAGCCGGCGCCGCCTATCTGAGCGGGGGCGGCTTCGGCCCGTGGGAGCTCCCATTCGTCGCACTCACGGGTTACGTCGCCTACCGCGGCCTGGACTCCTGGGCCTTCATCGGCGTCGGCTGGCTGCTCCACACGGCCTGGGACATGGCCCACCACCTCAAGGGCAATCCGATCCTGCCGTTCTACCACGACGCATCTCTGGCATGTGCCATCTGTGATCCGGTCATCGCCCTGTGGTGCTTCCGCGGAGGACCTTCCCTGATCGCGCTCGTCCGCCGCCGGTTCCAGCGCGGCCGGACAGCGGACCACGCGCACGATCACGTCTCCGCCCCCGCCTCTTAGCCGGCGGCATCGGTTTCTCGGCGTCAGGGCCGGCGGGCGTAGGTCGTGAGGCGGTCGGCCAGCGCGGTGACGCGGTCGCGTAGTTCGTCGGGGCGTTCGATGACGAACGGCCGGTCCAGTGAGGCGAGTACCCGCGGCAACCAGTCGAGCCGCTGCGCCCGCAGCTCGACGCGCCGCCACCGCTCGGCCGCCGGATCCTCGCCGACCGCGGGCTCGTGCTCGTGCTCCTCCAGGCTCGCCACGCCGGCGGGCAGGTGCGCGCGGATCTGCTCGACCGTCCCGTGGATTCGCAGGGTCACCTCATGCCGGTACTCGGCCGCGGCGAATCCTGACAGCACGCGCTGCGCCGGATCAGGGCCCTCGGGCGCTTCGAACGAGCCGGGCAGGGCCCTCGCGGCCTCGATGCGATCGAGCCGGAAGGTCCGGTCCTCGTCGGCCCCGGCGTCCTTGCCCGTCACGTACCACCGGCCCGCATGGGCGACGATCCCGTACGCGTGCAATGTGCGTTCGCTGCGCCGTCCGTCGCGGTCGGTGTAGCGGACCGAGACCGGCCGGCGGTGGCGCACCGCATCGGCGATGGTGAGCAGGAGCCCGGCGTCCGGGTGGTCCAGCTCGCCGGGCTGGTCCGTGAAGGCGAGAGCTTCCAGGAGCGCGTCGAGCCGGCGGGCGATGTGCTGGGGCAGCACCCGCCGGATCTTCGCCGACGCCGTCTCGTTCGCCGTGCGCTCCGCCGTCGTCAGCTCTGCCCGGCGGCCGGCGACCAGGCCGAGCAGCACGGCCAGCGCCTCGTCGTCGCTGAGCATGAGCGGAGGCAGGCGGTACCCGGGAGCCAGCCGGTACCCGCCGTAGCGGCCGCGCACCGACTCCACGGGCACGTCCAGGTCGATCAGCTGGCCCACGTACCGCCGCACGGTCCGCCCCTCGACGCCGAGGCGGTCGGCGAGCTCGGCCACGGTCCGGGTGCCGCCCGACTGGAGCAGCTCCAGGAGTGTCAGCACGCGGCCGGTGGGTCGTGACATGTTCGCAGCCTAATGCGAATGCAGGACCGATACGGGGCCTATACGGGACCGATTCTGTCCGCTATTTCTCCTAGCCTGCGACGTGCACGCCTCAGCACAGCCAAGGAGATTCCCATGGACTTCGTCTCGATCCGCATCATCACCAGCGACGTCGCACGCCTCGTCGCGTTCTACGAGCGAGCCACCGGGATGCAGGCGGCATGGGCCACCGAGGACTTCGCCGAACTCAGGACCGCGAGCGCGACCCTCGCGATCGCCGGCACCCGCACCGTCCCGCTGTTCGCCCCGGGCTCCGCCCGCCCTGCGGACAACCACAGCGTGATCACCGAGTTCCTCGTCGACGACGTGGACCGCGTCCACCAGAACCTGACCGGCTTCGTCACCGACTTCGTCAAGGAGCCCACCACGATGCCCTGGGGCAACCGGTCGCTGTTGTTCCGCGACCCCGACGGCAACCTCGTCAACTTCTTCACCCCCGTCACCCCGGAGGCCATCGAGAAGCACGACGCGAAGGGGCACCCGGCGGCTTCGCCGGGTGCCCCGCTCCGTACTCGTACCGCTACACGAAAAGGCTGACCACCGCTGCCACCGCGAAGCCCGCCACGGAGAGGACCGACTCCAGGACCGTCCAGGTCTTCAGCGTGTCCCGCTCCGAGATGCCGAAGTACTTCGCGACCATCCAGAAGCCGCCGTCGTTGACGTGCGAGGCGAAGATCGAGCCCGCCGATATCGCCATGATGACCAGGGCGATGAAGGCCTGGGAGTAGTCGCCCTCGGAGAGGAGGGGGGCGACGATGCCCGCCGTCGTGACGATCGCGACCGTCGCCGAGCCCTGGGCCACGCGCAGGACCAGGGACAGGAGGTACGCGAGGACGATGATCGGCAGGCCCACGTCCTGGAAGGTGTCCGAGAGGGCGCCTGCCACGCCGCTCGCCTTGAGGACCGCGCCGAAGATGCCGCCCGCGCCGACCACGAGCAGGATGTTGCCGACCGGCTTCAGGGACGAGGTCGACACCCTCTCCAGGGACTTGCGGGACCAGCCGCGCCGGATGCCCAGGAGGTAGTACGCCATCAGCAGGGCGATCGTCAGGGCGACGAAGGGGCTGCCGAAGAACTCGATGACCGAGCGGAAGGTCGAGGGATCGAAGGCGATCGAGGAGAACGTCGCCAGGAGGATCAGGAACAGCGGCGTTCCGATGATCGCGAAGACCGTGCCGAGCGGCACCGGCTTCTCCTGCGGGGCCACGCCTGCCGCGTGCTGCTCGGCGACGACCGCGGCCTTCGCCTCGTCGGCGGCCTCGACCATGTCCTGGGGTACGGGCACGAAGATGCGCTTGCCGATCCACGCCGAGAAGACCCAGGCCGCGAGCACCGCGGGGATGCCGCAGACGATGCCCATCAGGATGACCCAGCCGAGGTCCACGTGGAGCAGACCGGCGGCGGCCACCGGGCCCGGGTGCGGGGGCAGGAAGGCGTGGGTCATCGACAGACCCGCGAGGAGGGGGAGGCAGTAGAGCAGGATCGACTTGCCGCTGCGCTTGGCGGCGGCGTACACGATCGGCGCGAGGACGAAGATGCCGACGTCGAAGAAGACCGGGACGCCGAAGATCAGACCCGTCAGACCCATGGCCAGCGGCGCGCGCTTCTCGCCGAAGAGGCCAAGGAGGCGGGAGGCCAACACCTCCGCGCCGCCCGACACTTCGAGGATCGCGCCGAGCATCGTGCCGAGGCCGATGATGATCGCCACATGGCCGAGGATGCCGCCCATGCCGGACTCGATGACCGAGACGGCGTCGGACTTCTGGACCGTGCCGAAGAGTTCGGTGACGGAGAGACCGGCGGAGAGACCGACGACGATGGAGACCGCGAGCAGCGCCACGAAGGGCTGAAGCCTGACCTTGATGATCAGGAAGAGCAGGAGCACGATGCCGAGCGCGGCGACCGTGAGCAGGCCTGCCGTGCCGTCGATCAGGGTGAGTATGCCGCCGGTGTGCGGTGGCTCCTCGGTGGCAGCCGCGAGCACGGCGGTGTGGGACGGGGACATCTTTGACCTCGTAAGTGCATGGGGCTTTCAGAACAGGGGCAGGGGGGATCGCGGCACGGCGCCCCGAGCAGAAGGGGGCGCCGTGCCGTGACGACGTACGGCTTGCGGGGGGAGATCGTGCTGGGGTGTGTCAGCTCAGGACGGCGAGCGCGTCGATCTCGATGAGGAGGCCCTTGGGCAGCCCGACGTAGACCGTGGTGCGGGCCGATGCCGGGGCCTTGAGGCCCTGCTCCTCGAAGTACGCGTTGTAGATCTCGTTCATCTCGGCGAAGTGGTCGACGTCCGTGAGGTAGACGCGCATCATCATCACGTCGTCCCAGGTGGCGCCGCCCTCTTCGAGGATCGCCTTGACGTTGGCGAACGTCTGGAGGGTCTGCTCGCGCAGGGTCGGGCCCGCGGGGGTGGGGGCCTTGCCCTCCTCGGCGGGGAGGAAGCCGACCTGACCGGCGACCTGAAGGATGTTGCCCTTCTTGACACCGTGGGAGAACTTGGCGGGCGGGGTGGTGTGGGTGGCCGGGGTGAGGGCGGTCTTCTCGGTGGTCATGACGTGCTCAGGCTTCCTTCAGGGGTGATTTGCCGGAGTACTCCCGGCTGATGGCGTCCGCCGTGCGGCGCACCTGCGGGAGCAGTGTGAGGAGTTCCTCGGCGGTGACGACGACATTCGGCGCGGAGACCGACATGGCGGCGACGACGCGCCCGTCCGCACCGCGGATGGGGGCCCCGATGCAGTTGATGGACTCCTCGTGGCCACCGAGGTCGGTGGCCCAGCCCTGTTCGCGTACGGCGCTGAGCTCCTTGAGGAACGCGGCGGCGTTGGGCGTCGAACGGGACGTGTAGGTGGGGTAGTCGAGCTTCTCCGCGATGGCGCGGCGCTCGGCCTCGGGGAAGTCGGAGATCAGCAGCTTCGCCACGGCGGCGACGGTGATGGCCACCGGCTTGCCGATACGGGAGTACATCCGCACCGGGTAGCGGCTCTCGACCTTGTCGATGTAGAGGACTTCCTGCTCCTCGTAGACGGCGAGGTGGACCGTGTGGCCGCACCGCTCGTTGAGGGCGAGGAGGTGGGGGTGGGCGATCTCGCGCACGTCCAGGTTCTCGACGGCTTCCTGGGCGAGCGCGAAGAGCCGCGCGCCGAGGCGGTAGCGCTGGTCGGACTGGCGGAAGACCAGGCCGTGCTCGTGGAGGGTGCGCAGGAGCCGCAGGGCCGTGGACTTGTGGACGCCGAGCCGGTCGGCGACCTGTCCGAGGTCCGCGGGGCCCTCGGCGAGCAGCGGCAGGATCGAAAGCGCGCGGTCGACGGTCTGGCTCATGTGGTTCGTACCTCCTCCTCGGCCCCGGTGTCCTCCGGGACGTACGCCGTCCAGCCGGGGCCGAGACGAAGTGTCTCCCAGGCGGAGTCGTCGAGGTCCGCGAGGCGGTCGGCGTGGGCGCGGGCGGGCGGCGTGGCGAGGTCGCCGGGGACGGTGAGCGCGGCGGCGGCCATCAGGTGGCCGTGCCGGAGCCGGTGCGCGGCGGGCAGGCCGCGCAGCGTGGCGGAGAGGAATCCGGCGGCGAAGGCGTCGCCGGCACCGACGGGGGCCACGACGTCCACGGTCAGGGCGGCCTGGAAGACGGGGTCCTCGCCATGCCGGTAGACGGTGGCGCCCCGGCTGCCCTGCTTGACGACGAGGGTGGCGGGTTCGGGCAGGGCGGCGCGGACGGCGTCGGGGCCGCCGGTCACGCCCCAGGCCGCGGCGGCCTCGTCCTCGCCGACGAAGACGAGGTCGGCGCCGCGCGCGAGGCCGAGGAGGACTCCCGGGCCCTCCTGCGCGTCCTTCCACAGGCCGGGGCGGTGGTTGACGTCGAACGAGACCAGCGGGGCGCGGTCCGGGCGCCGCGCGCAGAGGTGGCGTACGAGGTCGAGGCAGTCGGCGGAGAGCGCGGGCGTGATGCCCGACAGATGCAGGACGCGGCCCGAGGCGAGCGCGTCCTCGTCCACGGAGGCCGGGGACATCGCGGAGGCCGCCGAGCCCGCGCGGTAGTAGACGACCTCGTGGGCGTCGGCGTCGCGGTCGTCGGCGGTGCGGAAGTAGACGCCGGTGGGGCGGTGCGGGTCGCGGCCGACGGCGGAGGTGTCCACGCCGTAGCGGGCGATCGTCTCGACGAGGTGGTCGCCGAAGCCGTCGGCGCCGACGCGGCTGACCCAGCGGGTGGTGTGTCCCGCGGCGGCGAGCGCGCAGACGACGTTGGACTCGGCGCCGCCGATCCCGCGGTCGAATGAGGGCACGTCGGCGAGGCGCCCAGGACGCGCGGGCAGGAAGGTGACCATGGACTCGCCGAGCGCCACGACGTCCACCGCCGCGTGGGCGGCCGTCTCCTCGACGGGCCGTACGGCTGCCTGTGCGGTCACGATCTTCCAGCCCCTCAACCGACTCTCCGGATCCGTTGACCCGGCGTTGGCTCGGATGTTAGACAGCAGTAAGCGACATACGCAATGACTGTTGCACATAGTGCAACGCACTCCTGGAGGAGGCGCCCATGGCCGCCGACAACGCCGTCGAACGTCCCGCCGATCCGTTGGCCGCGCTCGCGGACGAGCGGGTGGACCACCGCTTCAAGGGGCTGCCGCCGGACGCCGAAGGACTGACGGTCGGGGAGCTCGCGGCCCAGCGCCGGAACCTCTTCACGGGCGGCTTCACCACCCCCGTGCTCGCCCTCTCCGCCGAGCGCCTCGAACACAACCTCGCACTCATGGAGACGTACGCGGAGCGGCACGGCCTCGCCTTCGCGCCGCACGGCAAGACGTCGATGGCCCCGCAGCTCTTCCGGCGGCAGCTCGACCGCGGCGCCTGGGGCATCACGCTCGCGGTGCCGCACCAGGTGCGCGTGGCACGGGCGTTCGGCACACCGAGGGTCTTCCTCGCCAACGAGCTGGTCGACGCGGCGGCCCTGCGCTGGCTCGCCGGTGAACTCGGCGCCGACCCGTCCTTCCGTTTCATCTGCTACGTCGACTCCGTGCGCGGCGTCCGGGCGATGCACGCCGCGCTCAGCGAGGCAGGGGCGACGCGCCCGGTCGACGTCGTCGTCGAGCTGGCCGCGGGCGACGGGGCGCGGACCGGGGTACGGACCGAGGCCGAGTGCTTCGAGATCGCCGACGCCGTCGCCGCGGCGGACACGCTGCGCCTCGTGGGCGTCGCCGGGTACGAGGGCGAGGTGCCGCAGGCCTCGACGGAGACGGTCACCGCCTGGCTGCGGCGGCTCGTCGCGCTGCTCGTCGACCTCGACAAGGCGGGGCGGTTCGCGGACCTGCCGGAGGTCGTGGTCAGCGCGGGCGGCAGTGCGTGGTTCGACGCGGTGGCGTCGGTCTTCGAGGAGATCCCGGAGCTTTCCGTGCCGGTGCTCAAGCTGCTCCGCTCCGGGGCGTACGTGTCGCATGACGACGGTCACTACCGCCACCTCACGCCCTTCAACCGCGTCCCGCAGGAGGGCGCGCTCGAACCGGCCTTCCGGCTGTGGGCGCAGGTGGTGTCCCGGCCCTCGCCGGAGCAGGCGTTCACCAACGCGGGGAAGCGGGACGCCGCGTACGACCTCGACATGCCCGAGGCCCAGGTCGTACGGGACGGGAGCGACGGCGTCGAGCGGGCCGCGACCGGGATCACGGTGACCGGGCTCTCCGACCAGCACGGGTGGCTGCGGACCTCCCCGGAGGCGGAGCTCTCCGTGGGCGACTGGGTGGGGATGGGGCTCTCGCATCCCTGCACGGCGTTCGACAAGTGGCAGCTGATTCCCCTGGTCGAGGGGGACGGGACGGTCACGGACTACGTCCGGACGTTCTTCTGACCCCTGGGTCCCGACCGCCCCCGGCGCGCCGCCGCTCCGCCCGTGGCCCGGGGGCATCCCCTGAACCGCCGCTCCGCGGCGGACGCTTCCCGCCCACCCACCCGTTCACCCCGCGGCGACAACCCGCCGAGAACCACCCGAAGAGGAGTCGCACCATGGATCTGGTGATCCGGGACGCGCGTGTCATGGACGGCACCGGAGGTGCCTCCTACCGCGCCGACATCGGCGTACACGAGGGCAGGATCACCGAGATCCGCAGAGAGGGCGCAGGAGAGGGGCCCCGGCTCACGGGGCTCTGCAACCTGGACGCCCAGGGCCTCGCCCTCGCGCCCGGCTTCATCGACATGCACGCCCACAGCGACCTCGCCCTGCTCCGGGACCCCGAGCACACCGCGAAGGCCGCCCAGGGCGTGACCCTGGAGGTCATCGGCCAGGACGGCCTCAGCTACGCCCCGGTCGACGACCGCACCCTCGCCCAGGTCCGCCGGGCCATCACCGGCTGGAACGGCGACGGCGGCGACATCGACTTCACGTGGCGCACGGTCGGCGGCTACCTCGACACGCTCGACGGTGCGCACGGCGGCCACGGCATCGCGGTGAACGCCGCGTACCTCATCCCGCAGGGCACCGTACGGATGTACGCCGTGGGCTGGGACGACCGCCCGGCCACACCCGCCGAGCTCGACCGCATGCGGCAGCTCGTCGCCGAGGGCATGCGGGAAGGCGCCGTCGGCATGTCGTCGGGGCTCACCTACACCCCGGGCATGTACGCCGACGACTCCGAACTGACCGAACTCTGCAAGGTCGTGGCCCGGCACAACGGCTACTACTGCCCCCACCACCGCAGTTACGGTGCCGGCGCCCTCCAGGCGTACGAGGAGATGGTGAACCTCACGAGGACCGCGCACTGCCCGCTGCACCTCGCGCACGCCACCATGAACTTCGGCGTGAACAAGGGCAAGGCCCCCGACCTGCTCGCCCTCCTCGACGACGCCCTCGCGCGGGGCGCGGACATCACGCTCGACACGTACCCCTACACCCCGGGCTGTACGACCCTCGTCGCGATGCTGCCGAGCTGGGCGAGCGAAGGCGGGCCCGACGCCATCCTCGCCCGCCTCCAGGACGACTCGACCGCCGAGAAGATCCGCCACCACATGGAGGTCATCGGCGCGGACGGCTGCCACGGCGTACCCATCGAGTGGGACACCATCGAGATCTCCGGCGTCTCCGACCCCGGGCTCGCCGCGTTCGTCGGCAAGACGGTCAAGGAGTCCGCCGACATGCGCGGCGAGGCCCCCTGGGTCACCGCCCGCAGGCTCCTGGTCGACGACAAGCTGGGCTCGACGATCCTCCAGCACGTCGGCCACGAGGAGAACGTCCAGGCGATCATGCGCCACCCGGTGCACACCGGCGGCAGCGACGGCATCCTTCAGGGCTTCAAGCCGCACCCACGGGCGTACGGGACGTTCCCGCAGTACCTCGGGCGCTACGCGCGCGAACTCGGCGTGATGTCCCTGGAGGAGACCGTCGCGCACCTCACCTCGCGCCCGGCCGCCCGGCTGCGGCTCGCCGACCGGGGCCTGGTCCGCGAGGGCTACCGCGCCGACCTGGTCCTCTTCGACCCGGAGACGGTCGCCGCGGGCTCGACCTTCGAGGCGCCCCGCACGCTGCCCACCGGCATTCCGCACGTCCTGATCGACGGCAGGTTCGTGATGCGGGACGGGCTGCGCACGGACGTCCTCGCGGGACGCGCCATACGCAGGACGCCGTAGGGGCCGACGGCCGCGGACATGCGAAAGGCCCGGGAAGCCGATGCTTCCCGGGCCTTCGCCGCGCTCTAGACGACGGTCGTCGGCCACGTCTCCTCGACCGGCGCGGGAGCGGCCGGCGCCGGGGCGGCGCTACAGGTGAAGCCCAGGCCGGTGAGGGCCCGGACGACCTCGCCCGCGGAGAAGTCACGGCGGTCCTGCCGCGTGATCAGCTCCCCCACCTGCTTCACGGGGTACTGGCGGCGGCCGATGAGCACGGACTCGGCCGTGATGGGCTCGGGCTTGACGCCCTTCATGGCCTGCTCGACGTCGCTCTTGAAGAAGTCGAAGGGGAAACGGGCGATGACACAGCGCATGGTGCCTCACAGAGGTCGGGAGGGACGGGCGGACGGGCTCTTCGGTCAGGCGGCCTTGCCGTGCGAAGTCCCGCCCTGGCCGCCGCCCTGCGAGCGGGCGGCGTACGCGCGGCGCGCACGGCCGTCGCGGGGGCGTCGGCCACGGCCCGATGCGGCACCGCGTCCCGCGTCGGACCTCGGCGGGGCGGCGATGGTCACCGGGGTGCCCGAGGGGGCCTGGGCGCCGGTCACCCGCGTCAGTTCGGCGTCGCCGGAGCGCACCTGCGCGGTCTGCGGGGTGATGCCCGCGGCGGCGAGGAGACGGCTCATGTCCCTGCGCTGCGCCGAGGTCACCAGGGTGACGACGCTGCCGGACCCGCCGGCCCTGGCGGTGCGGCCACCGCGGTGCAGATAGTCCTTGTGGTCGGCGGGCGGGTCCACGTTGACGACCAGGTCGAGGTCGTCGACGTGGATGCCGCGGGCCGCGACGTTGGTGGCGACCAGCGCCGTGACCTGGCCGGACTTGAACTGGGCCAGGGTGCGGGTGCGCTGCGGCTGGGACTTGCCGCCGTGCAGCGCCGCCGCCCGGACGCCGCTGCTGAGCAGGTGCGTGGTGAGCCGGTCCACCGCGTGCTTGGTGTCCAGGAAGAGGAGCACCCGCCCGTCGCGGGCCGCGATCTCCGTGGTCGTGGCGTACTTGTCGGCGCCGTGCACCTGGAGCACGTGGTGCTCCATCGTGGTGACCGCGCCCGCCGAGGGGTCGACCGAGTGGACGACCGGGTCGCTGAGGTAGCGGCGGACCAGGAGGTCGACGTTGCGGTCCAGGGTGGCCGAGAACAGCATCCGCTGGCCGCCGGGGCGCACCTGGTCGAGCAACTCGGTGACCTGCGGCAGGAAGCCCATGTCGGCCATCTGGTCGGCCTCGTCCAGGACGGTGATGGCGACGTCGTCCAGCCGGCAGTCGCGGCGCTCGATGAGGTCCTTGAGCCGTCCCGGCGTCGCGACGACGACCTCGGCCCCGGCGCGCAGCGCGCCGGCCTGGCGTCCGATCGACATGCCGCCGACCACGGTCGCCATGCGCAGCCGCACCGCCTTGGCGTACGGGGTGAGCGCGTCGGTCACCTGCTGCGCCAGCTCACGGGTGGGTACGAGGATCAGCGCGAGGGGCTTGCGGGGCTCGGCGCGCTGCCCCGCCGTGCGCGCGAGCACCGCGAGGCCGAAGGCGAGGGTCTTGCCCGATCCGGTGCGCCCGCGGCCGAGGACGTCACGGCCCGCGAGGGAGTTGGGCAGCGTGGCCGCCTGGATCGGGAAGGGCTCGGTGACGCCGAGGCGCGTGAGGGTGGGCGGCAGGGCGTCCGGCAGTCCGAGCGCCGCGAAGTCCTCGACGGGCGGCAGGGCCGGGGTGACGGTCACCGGCAGCGCGAACTCTCCCTGGAGGGCGGCGGGACGACGGCCCGATCCCCTGGAGTACGAGCGCCCGGCCGAGCGGGAACCGCCCGAGCCGCGGTAGCTGCTGTTCGACGGACGGCCATCTGTGCGAGATGAGCGGTTCATGGAGAACCTTCCTCGATGCGGCGCGTATCGAGGAATTCATCCGGCACGGAAGGGTGCCGAGAATTGCAGGAACGGGCCGGAACAAATTAAACATGAATTCGGCCGCAATTTATTGAGAAAGCGGCCGGTCTGACTCGCCCGACATGCCGGGGGTCTTCACCGGGATGCCTCAGGGGCGGTCATCGGGGCGCGAGGCCCCGGAAAAAGCAACGGGCTGGGGCCCGCACCCAAGGTGCGGGCCCCAGCCACGAAGTACGCGTGAGCGTCAGGCAGGCAGGATGTTCTCGGCCTGCGGGCCCTTCTGGCCCTGCGTGACGTCGAAGGTCACCTTCTGGCCCTCCTGGAGCTCACGGAAGCCCTGGGTGGCGATGTTCGAGTAGTGGGCGAAGACGTCAGCGCCGCCACCCTCCTGCTCGATGAAGCCGAAGCCCTTTTCCGAGTTGAACCACTTCACGGTGCCGTTAGCCATGTCATATCTCCTTCGGGGCAGTGCCCGTGGAATCCACACTGTGCGAACTCCGCGTCGCCGCGATGATTACCCCGTCCGGATAGACCGGCAATACAAAGTGCTCCGTCGACACAGAAAGTCGACCGGAGCACTTGGAGTCTCTGGGAACCACAACTGCAACTGGAAATGACACTAGCACGGCCGACGCGATGACGCAGTACTTTTCATACCGCTCTGCCGGTCGGCGGATAAACCCTCATCGCGCATCGGGCGAATTTCTGCATCTGCCGGAACAGATATCTGCCGGCGGGCTCGGACTCAGGAGGACGGTGTCCCTTCGGCTTGCCCGGCGGGGCCGCACAGCTCGTCGTTACGGCGCAGCGCGTCGTCGAGCTGGTCCTCCAGGAGGACGATGCGGCAGGCGGCCTCGATCGGCGTGCCCTGGTCCACGAGCTCGCGGGCGCGTGCGGCGACGCGGAGCTGCTGGCGGGAGTAGCGGCGGTGGCCGCCGTCGGACCGCAGCGGGGTGACGAGGCCGGCCTCGCCGACCGCCCGGAGGAATCCGGGCGTGGCGCCGATCATCTCGGCGGCGCGGCCCATCGTGTAGGCGGGGTAGTCGTCGTCATCGAACCGATCGGGGCCATGCGTGAGGGTCTCTGAGGGCATTTGCACCTTTTCCTGAACGCGTCGAGGGGCCTGGTGCCGTACGGCACCAGGCCCCGAGGGGTTTCAACACCATCTGCCGGCTATGTGCGCCGGTTGTCTGTTTCCGCACAACCGCCCGAGAGGGCGGGGACGCGGGGATCGCGAATGCGTGACCGGGGACCACCTTCCAATCCGGGGCCTGCGGTACCCGAGCGGCTCGAACCTCGCCCGGGCGATCCTGATGGCGTCAACTCCTCTCGTCTCTCTTCACTGACAGCCCTTCATCGACTGTCGTTGGCTACACGAGGAACTCTAGCCACGGCAGCCACGCATGTCTACCGTAACCGCGATAGATTTTCGCAGCCGGAGGAGCAGGGATCCCGGCGCCCGAGCCGCCCTCCGCCTCGGTAGGCTCATCGGTCATGTCGAAGCCTGACGAACTGCTCGTCGACATCGCCTCTCTGGTGGAGTCCGAGCACAGCAATCAGATGTCCCTCACCGTGGTCGTGGCCGGCGCCGTCATCACCGGCCGCCTGGCCCCGGAAGCCCTGTGGCGGCGGCGCGTGGCCGAAGTCCTGAAGGACTCCGACCGGCTCCGTCCCTTCGCCGCCGTCTTCGCGGGGGACGGGGCGGGCTCCGGTCCGCCGCCCGAGCCCGCCCAGCCCACCCACCTCCACTTCCATCTGGCACGCATCATCCAGGGCAGCCTCGGCCTCCCCGAGACGGGCGGGATGTACCGCATCCCGCTCCAGGACGTGAGCGCCTGGAGCATCGGAGACCTCAGCTACTCGGAGAACTGAACGAGCGCACCACCCGACCAGCCCCGGCCCCGGGCGGACCTGACCGGCCGCCCCGGGGCCGGGGGCTGCGCTACCGGGCCCCGGACGGCTTGGGCAGCTCGCAGCCCGCGCGGCTCAGGTCGATCTCGTTGCCCGCGCCGACGCAGGGGACGATCCAGTAGGTCTGCTGGGCGTAGTTGATGCCCTTGCGGACGGTGACCTCGCCGTTCTCGTCGACCTCGCAGGGGTTGTTGTCCGTGCACCGGCCGCCGCTCTCGTTGCCGGTGTTGTTGACGGCGACGACCTTGCCGGTCTCGTCGTCGATCACCGGCGAGCCGGACGTGCCGCCGGCCGTCTTGCATGCGGGGGTGTAGCGGACCGAGTCCTTCCAGGTCCAGTCACCCTCCTTCAGGCGGTGCGCGAAGCCGTCGACGCCGCACTTGTAGAGCTTCTTCCAGTAGCCCGACGCGACGGTGATCGCCCGGCCCTGCCCGGGACGCTGCCCGTCCAGCTCCAGGGCCTGGGTCCCGTACTTGCTCTCCACCTGCGCGTAGGTGCTGGTGAGCCGGTAGAGCGACATGTCCGTGTCGGTCATGGTGGCGTACGCGATCTTGTCGGCCTTGAGCGTCCCGAGCCTTCCGCCCGCGCCGTCGAGCAGCGTGAAGCTGCGCGTGGAGGGCTGGTCGACCACGACCTCGCCCGGCGCGGGGAAGCCGCTCTCCACGCAGTGGCCGTTGGACAGGACGAGCGCGCGGTCGCCGGGCTGTGAGTCGGGCACGCGGACGACGGAGCCGGAACAGTTGCTGAGCGCCACCGTCCCCGCGAGATCGACGGCCTTGATCTTCGCGGGCGGTTCGTCGCTCACGGCGGTGGCGGGCGCCGCCGTCGCCCCTATGAGCAGGGCGGCGAAGCACGCACCGACGAGAGGCTTCTTCATGTGGGGGTCCCCTCAGATGACTGTGTGACCGGAGCAACTCCGGTTTTGTCATGCGCATTGTTGAGGACGCCCGGCACCCGGAACAAGGGCGCACCCGCGGGAGAGCCACCCGGGGCATCCGCCGCCCCGCCGGCCGGAACACCCCGTAAGCTCGCGCGCATGCAGGTCATCCAGTCGACGAAGCTCGCCAACGTCTGTTACGAGATCCGGGGCCCCGTGCTCGACGAGGCGATGCGGCTGGAGTCGGCGGGCCATCGCATCCTGAAGCTGAACACCGGCAATCCCGCCGCCTTCGGCTTCGAGTGCCCGCCCGAGATCCTGGAGGACATCCTCCGCAACGTCGGCGCCGCACACGGCTACGGCGACGCGAAGGGCCTCCTCGCGGCCCGCCGCGCGGTCGTCATGCACAACCAGACCCTGGGCATCGAGACCGACGTCGAGCACGTCTTCATCGGCAACGGCGTCTCCGAGCTCATCGTGATGGCCATGCAGGGCCTGCTCGACGACGGCGACGAGGTCCTCGTACCGGCGCCCGACTACCCCCTGTGGACCGCGGCCGTCTCGCTGTCCGGCGGCACCGCCGTGCACTACCGCTGCGACGAGCAGGCCGACTGGATGCCGGACCTCGCCGACATCGAGCGCAAGGTGACCGACCGCACCAAGGCGATCGTGATCATCAACCCGAACAACCCGACCGGCGCCGTCTACAGCGAGGAGATGCTGCGCGGCCTCACCGACATCGCGCGCCGCCACAACCTCCTGGTCTGCTCCGACGAGATCTACGACAAGATCCTCTACGACGGCGCCACGCACACGCCGACCGCCGCCGTCGCCCCCGACCTGCTGACCCTCACCTTCAACGGCATGTCGAAGGCGTACCGGGTCGCGGGGTACCGCGTCGGCTGGATGGCCGTCTCGGGGCCCAAGGCGCACGCCTCCTCGTACATCGAGGGCCTGACGATCCTCGCCAACATGCGCCTGTGCGCGAACATGCCGGGCCAGCACGGTGTCGTCGCCGCGCTGAGCGGGCGGCAGACGATCAATGACCTGGTGCTGCCGGGCGGGCGGCTCCTTGAGCAGCGCGACACGGCGTACGACCTGCTGACTCAGATCCCCGGGGTGAGCTGCGTGAAGCCCAAGGGGTCGCTCTACCTCTTCCCGCGGCTCGACCCGAAGGTCTTCAAGATCAAGGACGACCGGCAGATGGTCCTCGACCTGCTGCGGGCCGAGAAGATCATGGTGGTCCACGGCACGGGCTTCAACTGGCCCGAGCCCGACCACTTCCGCGTCGTGACCCTGCCGACGGCGACGGACCTCGCGGAGGCGGTCACGCGGATCGGCAACTTCCTGGACGGCTACAGCCAGCCGTAGCGCGGCGGCGCGGCGCCGGACGCTGGGCCTTCGGACCGGAATCAACTTTAGACGGAATCTAAGCTAGGATGTATCCAAGACAGCTTGGAGGCCATCACATGTACGAGCCGATCCGCACCAAGTCGGTCCATTCGATGGCCGACGACACGAGCTTCCCGCACCGCTCCCGCGAGGAGGAGCTGGACATCCAGCTCGCCGGGCACCTCGCCGCGCTCCTCGCCGTCACCGACGAGCTGCGCGTCCTCGCCCCCGACACCGGCCTGGACGCCGCGGGCGACCGCCTCGCGTCTCAGGTCGCCCGGCTCCGCCACGACGTGCACCCCCCGCGCTCCTCCGTCGCCGCCGCCGTCCTCTCCGACGGCTCGACGCACGGGGAGCACCCTCAGCCCCACCTCGCCGCCCTGCACCAGCGCGCCCACGCCCTCGCGGGCCGCGCCCTGGTCGTGGCGGCCTCGCGCGCCGACACCGCGGCGGCCATCCTGGCCGCCGAGCGCATGGACGCCCACGCGGGCGCCACGCGCCTGGTCGGCGCCTCCTGAACGGCCCCGGTCCGCGGCCGGTGAGGCCGCGGACCGGGTGCCACTCACGCCGGATGGCGGGACATCAGCCCAGGCGCTTCACCAGCGCGTGGTATTCGTCCCACAGCTCCTTGGGCGTGTGGTCGCCGAAGGTGTTGAGGTGCTCGGGGACCAGCGAGGCCTCCTCGCGCCAGACCTCCTTGTCGACCGTGAGCAGGAACTCCAGGTCGGCCTTGTCCAGGTCGAGCCCCTCGGTGTCCAGCGCGTCGACCGTCGGCAGGATGCCGATCGGGCTCTCGACGCCCTCGGCCCTGCCGTCGAGGCGGTCCACGATCCACTTCAGGACGCGGCTGTTCTCGCCGAAGCCGGGCCACACGAACTTGCCCGCCTCGTTCTTGCGGAACCAGTTCACGTAGTAGATCTTCGGTAGCTTCGACTGGTCCCCCTTGGCTGTCGCCGTGGCGCCGACCTTGACCCAGTGGGCCATGTAGTCGCCCATGTTGTAGCCGCAGAACGGCAGCATGGCGAACGGGTCGCGGCGCAGCTCGCCGACCCTGCCCTCGGCGGCGGCGGTCTTCTCGGAGGCGACGTTCGCGCCGAGGAAGACGCCGTGGTTCCAGTCGAAGGACTCGGTCACCAGCGGCACGGCGCTCGCGCGGCGGCCGCCGAAGAGGATCGCGGAGATCGGCACGCCCTTGGGGTCCTCCCACTCGGGCGCGATGATCGGGCACTGCGAGGCCGGGGTGGTGAAGCGCGCGTTCGGGTGGGCCGCCGGGACGCCTGACTCGGGCGTCCAGTCGTTGCCCTTCCAGTCGGTGAGGTGGGCGGGAGTCTCCTCCGTCATGCCCTCCCACCAGACGTCGCCGTCGTCGGTGAGCGCGACGTTCGTGAAGACCGAGTTGCCCCACAGCGTCTTCATGGCGTTGGCGTTGGTGTGCTCGCCGGTGCCGGGCGCGACGCCGAAGAAGCCGGCCTCGGGGTTGATCGCGTAGAGGCGGCCGTCCTCGCCGAACCGCATCCAGGCGATGTCGTCGCCGATGGTCTCGACGGTCCAGCCGGAGATCGTCGGCTCCAGCATGGCGAGGTTCGTCTTGCCGCAGGCGGACGGGAACGCGGCGGCGACGTACTTGCTCTCGCCCCGCGGCGGCGTCAGCTTGAGGATCAGCATGTGCTCGGCCAGCCAGCCCTCGTCGCGCGCCATGACGGAGGCGATGCGCAGCGCGTAGCACTTCTTGCCGAGCAGGGCGTTGCCGCCGTAGCCCGAGCCGTAGGACCAGATCTCGCGGTCCTCGGGGAAGTGCGAGATGTACTTCGTGGAGTTGCAGGGCCACGGCACATCGGCCCGGCCGTCCTCCAGCGGCGCGCCCAGCGTGTGGACGGCCTTCACGAAGAAGCCGTCGTCGCCCAGCTCGTCCAGGACCGCCTGGCCCATGCGGGTCATGGTGCGCATGGACACGGCGACGTACGCCGAGTCGGTGATCTCGACGCCGATCGCGGACAGCGGCGAGCCGACCGGGCCCATGCAGAAGGGCACGACGTACATCGTGCGGCCCTTCATCGACCCGCGGAACACACCGCCCTGTCCGTCCCTGCCGGTGAAGATCTCCCGCATCTCGGCGGGGTCCTTCCAGTGGTTGGTCGGGCCCGCGTCCTGCTCCTTCTTCGAGCAGATGAAGGTGCGGTCCTCGACGCGCGCGACGTCGGTCGGGTCGGAGGCCGCGTAGTACGAGTTGGGGCGCTTGACCGGGTCGAGCCTTTTGAACGTGCCCTTGGCGACGAGCTCCCCGCACAGGCGCTCGTACTCGGCCTCGGAACCGTCACACCAGACCACGCTGTCCGGCTGTGTCAGTTCGGCGATCTCGTCGACCCAGGAGGCGAGCTCCCGGTGGCCGGTCGGGACGGTGTTGCTCGGGAGGGTGCTGGGAGCCGCGATGTCGCGCGCCACGGTTGCTCCTAATCGAGGGGGTTTTGTTGGTGTATGCCCCGTGGGGGCTGCGACCCGGACGCTTCACGTGAAAATTCCCTCTGGCGCTCATCCGGTGCCGACCGCACTCATATGATCATCCGACGGGAGCGCCCATCTGTCCAGAGGGCTTCACACCTGAGCGACGTGAGCATCGCCACTTGTACGGGTTCGCATGCGAGGGCGGTGGTTTCGTATACGGCTGACGACCGGCTTACGGGCCCGTAGGTACGATCCCGTCATGACCGCTCCCGTCCCCGAAGCGATCCCGGAAGCCGCCGGCGCCGCCTCGCCCGGTTCATCCGTACTGTCGCTGCCGCTCCCCCCGAAGCCGAAGATGCGCGGCTGGCTGCACGCCGGCATGTTCCCCGCGGTGCTCGTCTCCGGCCTGGTGCTCACGGCCCTCGCCGACTCCACCCGCGGCCGCATCGCCTGCGGGGTCTTCGCCCTGACGGCCTGCCTGCTCTTCGGCGTCAGCGCGCTCTACCACCGCGGCAACTGGGGTCCGCGCGCGGACGGCGTCCTGCGCAGGCTCGACCACTCCAACATCTTCCTGATCATCGCGGGCACCTACACCCCGCTGACGATGCTGCTGCTCCCCGACGCCAAGGGACAGTGGCTGCTCTGGGGCGTCTGGGGGGCGGCCGTCGCGGGCATCGCCTTCCGCGTCTTCTGGGTCGGCGCGCCCCGCTGGCTCTACACGCCGTGCTACATCGCGATGGGCTGGGCCGCCGTCTTCTTCCTGCCGGACTTCATGCGCGAGGGCGGCATCGCCGTCCTCGTCCTCGTGATCGTCGGCGGACTGCTCTACAGCGTGGGCGGCGTGATCTACGGCATCAAGCGCCCCAACCCCTCCCCCCGCTTCTTCGGCTTCCACGAGGTCTTCCACTCGCTGACCCTGGCCGCGTTCGCCGTGCACTACGTCGGCATCTCCCTGGTGGCCTACCAGCACGGCTGACCCCCTCCCCAGCACGACGCAGTGGCCGCGGCTCCCCAGCCGCGGCCACTTTTTCGTGCGCGCGGAGGCCGACCGGCCGGACGAATAGATTGACAGCTACTCGCTTTTGAGAGTTACTCTCACTTTATGGACGCTGTCTCTGCCACCGGTCCTGGTACCGGCACACCCGCCGCCGCACAGCAGGACCCCCGCCGCTGGTGGGCGCTGGCCGCCCTGGTCGCGAGCATGCTCGTGCTCGGTTTCGACATGACGATCCTCAACGTCGCGCTGCCGACCATGGCCGGTCAGCTCGACGCGAGCACCGGTGAGCAGCAGTGGATGGCCGACGCGTACGTCGTCGTCTTCGCCGCGCTGATGCTCCCCGCAGGACTCCTCGGCGACCGGTTCGGACGGCGCCGGATGCTGATGACCGGGCTCGGCGTCTTCCTGGCCGGCTCGGTCCTCGGCACCCTCGCGCACGACGTCTCCCTCGTCGTCGCGGCCCGCGCCGTCATGGGCCTCGGCGGCGCCCTCGTCATGCCGCTCGCCCTGGCCGTGCTGCCCGCCCTCTTCGGCCCCGGCGAACGGACCAAGGCCGTCGGGATCGTCTCCGCCGCCTCCGCGCTCGGCGCGCCGCTCGGGCCGATCGTCGGCGGCTGGCTCCTCGACCACTTCTGGTGGGGCTCGATCTTCCTGATCAACGTGCCCATGGTCGCGATCGGCCTCACCGCCTGCGCCTTCCTGCTCCCCGAGACCCGCGACCCGTCGTCCCCCAAGGTCGACGTCCTCTCCACCGCCCTGACCGCCGCCGGGCTCGGCGCGCTCGTCTACGCCGTCATCGAGGCGCCCGCCCGCGGCTGGAGCGACCCGCTGGTGCTCGGCATGTCCGCCGGTGCCGTACTCCTGCTCACCGCGCTCGTCCTGCGCGAGCGCCGGATGACGCGCCCCATGCTCGACCTGACGCTCCTTCGCGACCGCGGCTTCTTCCTGAACACCCTGGCGGCGACGCTGGTGATGTTCGTCCTGTCCGGCCTGATGTTCGTGCTCCCCCAGTACCTCCAGGCCGTCCAGGGCAACGACGCCTTCGGCACCGGCGTGCGGCTGCTGCCGATGATGGGCGGCCTGCTCGTCGCCGCGAAGGGCGCGGAGCCCGTCGTACGCCGCTTCGGGCCGCGCGCGGCGATCAGCGGCGGGCTCGTGGCGCTCGCCTTCGCCGCGATGCTCGGCAGCCGTACGGAGGTCCACAGCGGCTACGGGTTCACCGCCCTGTGGCTCTCGGTGGCCGGCCTCGGCTTCGGCTTCGCGATCGTTCCCGCCATGGACTCGGCGCTCGGCGCGCTGCCCGTCGAGCGGGCCGGTTCCGGCACCGGGCTGATGATGACCGTGCGTCAGGTGGGCGGCGCCCTCGGCATCGCGCTGCTCGGCTCGTTCCTCGCCTCGGCCTACACCCGCGACCTCGACACCGGCGCGCTGCCCGGCCCCGCGGCCGGCGCCGCCCGGGAGTCCGTGGTCGCCGCCCACGCCGTCGCCGAGCGGCTCGGCTCCGGGCGCCTCGCCGCGTCCGCCGACGCCGCCTACGTCCACGGCATGGGCCTCGTCCTGCTCGTCAGCGGCGTCGCCGCCCTGGTCGCGGCGCTGCTGGTCGCCGCGCTGCTGCCCCGCTCCGACGACGACCGCGGGCGGCGCCCGGCCATGGGCAGGGCCCCGGAGGATGCCGGACAATGAACGCATGACGGCCGCACGTACCCCCCGCCCCGCTTCCGCCCCGCAACTGGGGCTGCGCGAGCGGAAGAAGCTCAAGACCCGCCTCGCCATCCGGGAGGCGACCTACGAGCTGATCCGGCGGCAGGGGTACGACGCGACGACCGTCGAGCAGATCGCGGAGGCGGCGGAGGTCTCCCCCTCCACGGTCTTCCGCTACTTCCCGACCAAGGAGGACATCGTCCTCACCGACGAGTTCGACCCGGTCCTGGAGCGCGAGCTGCTGCTGCGGCCCGCCGACGAGCCGATCGTGGAGTCGCTGCGGCAGGTGCTGCGCCAGGCCGTGGTCCTCAGCTTCTCGACCGAGCCCGACGAGGCCGTCCTGCGTACGCGGCTCATGATCGAGGTGCCCGCCGTGCGCTCGCGGATGATGGAGAGCATGTCCGTCACCGGCGGCATCCTCTGCCGGGTCATCGCGGAGCGCACCGGCAGGGACCCCGGCGACCTGGAGGTGCGGGCCTTCTCCATGGGTCTGATCGGCGCGCTCGCCGAGGCCATGGCGTACTGGGCCGAGCATGGCCACAAGGAGGACCTCCCCTCCCTCGTGGACCGCACGCTCTCCGCGCTGACGGGCGGATTCTCGGCGGCGTCCGACCGGTGGGACGTGCCATTCTGACCGCATGAACGGTCCGGAGATCAGCGTAAGTTTCGCCCCCGAGCTGGGGCTCTTCGTCCCGCAGGAGCGACGGGGCGGGCCCAGCACGGTCGTCACCGACGGCGCGTCCACGCTCGGGCACGTCGTCGAGTCCCTCGGGGTGCCGCTCACGGAGGTCGGCGCGCTCGTGGTGGACGGCCGCGAAACCGCCACCGGGCACGTGCCGGCCGCGGGCGAGACCGTCGCCGTACGGGCGGTGCCCCGCCCCCAGCGCGTGCCGGGCGCCCCGCTCCGCTTCCTCCTCGACGTCCATCTGGGCACGCTGGCCCGCCGGTTGCGGCTCCTCGGCGTCGACGCGGCGTACGAGAGCACGGACATCGGCGACCCCGCGCTCGCCGCGCGCTCGGCGGCCGAGCGGCGGGTCCTGCTGAGCCGCGACCGGGGGCTCCTGCGCCGCCGCGAGCTGTGGGCGGGCGCGTACGTCTACAGCGACCGCCCCGACGACCAGCTCCGCGACGTCCTCGGCCGCTTCACGCCGCCGCTGCGGCCGTGGACGCGGTGCACCGCCTGCAACGGCACGCTGCGCGAGGCGTCGAAGGAGGACGTGGCGGACCTCCTGGAGGGCGGGACGCGCGGCACCTACGAGGTCTTCGCCCAGTGCGAGGCGTGCGCCCGCGTGTACTGGCGAGGCGCCCACCACGACCGCCTGGCGGCCCTGGTCGACACGGCACTGGCGGAGTTCGGCGAGGCGACCCACCAGCAACCGCTCGGCACGGCCTCGGACCAGGCGAGCGGCGGCTAGAAAAGCTTCACCGCGAGGCTCGCCCGCGTGTACTGGCGAGGCGGCGCGCTAGCCACGGGTCGTGCTCGTGATCAGGAAAGCTTCGACGCGAGTTCGCCCGCGTCGGTCGTCGGGGCGTCGCAGACGAAGGAGCGGCAGACGTAGGCCGCCGGGCGACCGTCGATCAAGGGCCGGTCGGCCAGCAGCGGCAGCTCCGCCGAGCCCTCGGGCCCCGCCGCGACGACCGCCCCCGGCGCCCCGCCGAGCAGCGCCGTCCGGTGCAGGTCCCCGAGGACCTCCCCGACGACGGCGACTTCGAGCGGCCCGGCGACCGCCGCCTCGGCCACCGCGAGCCCGTGCCCGATGAACCGCGGCACCCGGGGCCCGAGCGCCTTGACGACCCCCAGCGCCCGCTCCGCCGCGAGCCGGTGCGGCGAGGCCCCGGTATGGGCGGCGTACGAGAGGAGCGCCCCGGCGGCGGCGGTCCACCCGGACGGCGCCGCGTTGTCCGTGGGGTCCTGGGGGCGGCGGATGAGCCGCTCCGCGTCCGCCGCGGTGTCGTACAGGGCGCCGCTCTCGGCGTCCACGAACTGCCCGAGCACGTGGTCGAGCAGGAATCCGGCGAACTCCAGCCACACGCCCTCCCCCGTCACGGAGGCCAGCGCGAGGAACCCCTCGGCGACGTCGGCGTAGTCCTCGAGGACCCCGGCGTTCGACCCGGCCCGCCCGTCCTTGGAGGTCCGGGCGAGCCGCGCCCGCGGATCCATGTGCAGACGTACGAGCAGGTCCCCCGCGGCCACGGCGGCGGCGACGAGATCGGGCCGGTCGAAGTACGCGCCGACCTCGGCGAGCGCGGCCACGGCGAGCCCGTTCCACGCGGCGACCACCTTGTCGTCGCGCCCCGGCGCGGGCCGCTCCGCACGCGCCGCGAGGAGCCGCTCCCGCACGGAGGCGAGCCGGGAGGCGTCCGCGAGGGGCCCGTCGAGG
The DNA here is from genome assembly GCF_055587985.1 of Streptomyces sp. NPDC046335. Taxonomy (NCBI): domain Bacteria; kingdom Bacillati; phylum Actinomycetota; class Actinomycetes; order Kitasatosporales; family Streptomycetaceae; genus Streptomyces; species Streptomyces sp. NPDC046335. The sequence continues at coordinate 356,548 of NZ_JBVJFF010000008.1, forward strand.
AGCGGGAGCCGCAGGACGGAGGCGCCCTCCTCGAAGGTGCCCTCCTCGGTCACCCCGTAGGCCGCCATGGCCAGCTCCGCGTCGGAGTCGCCGAGGACTTCGCGGAGCTGCCGCGGCGTCCAGACGTAGTACGCGCCCTCGACGTGCGCGCCCGTGGCCGGGTCCTCGCTGTCGGCGTCGAGCGCGGAGGCGAAGCCGCCCTCGTTGGTGCGCAGTTCACGGACCATGAAGTCCGCGGTCTCCAGGGCGACGCGCCGCGCGAGGTCGGAGCCGGTGGCCCGCCACAGATGGGCGTAGGCGCGGCACAGGAGCGCGTTGTCGTACAGCATCTTCTCGAAGTGCGGCACGGTCCACTCGCGGTCGACGGAGTAGCGCGCGAAGCCGCCGCCGAGCTGGTCGTAGATGCCGCCGCGGGCCATCCGCTCACAGGTCTCCGCGGCCATCTGAAGCGCGCCCTCGGCGCCCGTGCGGGCGTAGTGCCGCAGCAGGAACTCGATGACCATGGACGGCGGGAACTTGGGCGCGCCGCCGAAGCCGCCGTGCGCCGTGTCGTAGTCGCGGGCCAGGCCGAGCAACGCCTGCGCGAGCTCGTCCTCGCCGGGCCGCTCGCCGGAGCCGTGGGTGAGCTGCCGCTCCCCGAGGTCGCGCACGATCTTGCCCGCGACCTCGTCGACCTCGCCGCGCCGGTCGGTCCAGGCCCGGTGCACTCCGTCGAGCACCTGCGCGAAGGAAGGCATGCCGTGCCGGGGCTCCGGCGGGAAGTACGTGCCGAAGTAGAAGGGCTCGGCGTCGGCGGTGAGGAAGACGGTCATGGGCCAGCCGCCGTGGCCGGTCGCGGCCTGCACGGCCTCCATGTAGACGGCGTCGACGTCGGGCCGCTCCTCGCGGTCGACCTTGATGTTCACGAACTTCTCGTTCATGAGCGCGGCGGTCGCCCCGTCCTCGAAGGACTCGTGCGCCATGACGTGACACCAGTGGCAGCTGCTGTACCCGACGCTGAGCAGCACCGGGACGCCGCGTTCGCGCGCCTCCTCGAAGGCCTCGGACGACCAGGGCCACCAGTCGACGGGGTTGTCGGCGTGCTGAAGCAGGTACGGGGACGTCTCGTGCGCCAGTCGGTTCGGCATACCCCCCATCCTCGCGCACACCGGGCACCACACCGGCGCAGGCCGGGCCCTGATCCGTCGACTCCCTCGCGTCTGCGCCCCGTACGCAGGACACTTGTGTCCGCCGGCGACTGTTGCACTCGGAGGGGGAACCATATGCGGGACAGCCATCGGGCCGAGGCCGAGCGGCTGTTGACACGGGCCGTGGAGGAGGAGGTGCGGCGCTCGGGCGGGCGCGTCGACGGGAGCGTGCTGCTCACGCGGTCGCGCGGCGCCCTGGACGCCATGGCGCAGACGGCCGCCGAGGAGTACGAGACGTACACGCGCGCGCTGGACGAGGCGGACGCGGGGCGGCTCACCTTCGGCCAGCGGTACGCACGCGAGGGGGCGGGAACTCCGCTGCTCGTGGCGGTGGTTGCCGCCGTCGCGGCCGGTGTCTCCGACCTCTCCTTCGGTACGAGCGCCGGTACGGCGCTGGGCACCGGTGTGGTCGTGGCGGTGGCGGGCGCCGCCGCCACGGTCCTGAAGGTCACGGCGTCCCACGTCCCCGCGGCGAGCCGCCGCGCCGGGGCGCTCAACCAGCCGGGCGGGCCGGAGCAGCTCAGATTGCAGTGGCTGACCGCCCTGGAGGTGCGGGGCATCCGGCCCTTCCTCGACCAGCAGCGCGTCCTCGCCGCCTCCACGGGCACCAGGACGGCGAAGAAGACCGCGCCGCAGCTGCGCGGCACCGACAAGAGCGCGGCGGCGCGCCGGCGGTCCGTACTCCAGCAGTCCTTCGAGCAACTGCCCCGGACCGAGGGGCCTTTCGCTGGCCGCAGGACGGAACTGGGCCGGATCGCCCAGTGGGTGCACGCGGCGCGGGCCAGCACCGACACCCGGCCCACGGTCGTCGTCCTGCACGGCGCGCCGGGCTCGGGCCGGTCCTCGCTCGCCGTGCGGGCGGCGCACGATCTGCGGGACCAGTTCCGCGGCGCGTGCGTGGTCGACCTGCGCGGCGACAACCCGCAGGAGACGCCGCTCACCACGCGGGACGCGCTGCTGCATCTCCTGAACCGGCTGGGAGCCCCGCGCGAGCAGCTCCTCTTCCGCGAGCGGTCCTCGCAGGAACAGCAGGTCAAGCGGCTCAGCGAGCTGTACCACCAGTATCTGACGGGCGTCGCGGTGACGGTCGTCCTCGACGACGCGGCCGACGCCGAGCAGATCCGCACCCTGATACCGGAGCGCTCCGACAGCCTGGTTCTCGTCACCGCGCGGGAGCCCGTCGGACTCCCAGCCGACCTGCCCGCGTGGGTGCACTCGCTGCCCGTGGAGGCGCTGGACGAGGCGGGCGCCGAGCAGCTCCTGCGGGAGTCCGCCGAGGACCCCTCGGGCCCCTACGACGCCACTTCGGCGGACGCGATCCGCGAGCTGTGCGGCGGCCTGCCGCTGGCCCTGCGCGCCGCCGGCTCCTCGCTGGGCCCCCGGACGCCCCGGCAGCTCGCCTCCGACCTGGCGGCGTACGGCCCCGCGGAGAAGATCGGCCCCGTCGAGCGCGTCCTGTGGCTGCGCTACAACGACCAGGCCGAGCCCGCCCGGCGCCTGCTGCGGCGCCTCGCGCTCGCCGGGCGCGCCTCGCTCGGGCCCTCCGCAGCCGCCGCGCTGCTCGGCACGGACGAGCAGGAGGCGGCCCGGCTGCTCACCGCGCTCTCCCGCGCGGGCCTCGTCGACCGGCTCCGCGGCGGGCGCCACCGCCTGCACGACCTGGTGCGCGCCTTCGCGCAGGGCCGCCTCCTGGACGAGGAGGAGCCCGCCGAGCGCACGGCCGCGCAGGAGCGGCTCATCGCGAGCTACGGAGAGCTGGCCGACACGGTGATCCGCCTGGTCGACGGCAAGACGTCCACCCGCGCCGACCAGGTCGGGCAGCACGGCTTCGCCTCGCTCGACGCGGCGCTGCGCTGGCTGGACGACGAGTCGACGTTCATCACGGCGGCCCTGCGGCACGCCGAGGGCGTCGACCAGCGGGCCGTCCTCAATCTCCTGGGCGCCCTGTGCGACTACTGCCTGCTCCGCGGCGACCTGTACCGCCTGGGCGAGATCCAGGAGCTGACGCAGGCCATCGACCAGGGGCTGCTGGGCCGCAGCGTGCAGTGGCGCACCGGCATCGCGGCCCGCCAGCTCGGCGAGCTGGATCAGTCGCGTACGACGCTGAACTCCGTCGTCGACCTGTACTTCGAGGCCAACCAGGACGCCGCCGCGGCCCGTGCGCTCGGCTCGCTCGGCATCACGCTGCATCACCAGGGCAACCTCACCGAGGCCGCGGCCCGGCTCACCGAGGCGCTGAACCTCCAGGCCGCCGACGAACTCGCGGGCGACCGCGCCTGGACGCTGCACGCGCTCGCGGCGGTGGAGCGGGACCGCGCCCATCTCGCGCACGCCCTGGAGATGCTGGGGACGGCGCTGCGGCTGCACCGCGAGAGCGGCTCGGTGCACGGCGAGGCGTGGACGCACTTCCAGCTCGGCCAGCTCTGCCTGCGCATGGGTGACGTACCGCGTGCGGAGTCCGAGCTGCGTGACGCCCTCGACCGCTACGGCCGCACCCACGACGCGCGCGGCGAGGCCTGGGCCCTCACCCAGCTCGCGCGGGCCCGCCTGGTGGACGGCGACCTCTCGCCCGCCGTGGACGGCCTGCGCCAGGCGGTCTCCCGGCACCGCGACAACGAGGACGCGCGGGGCGAGGCGTGGACCCAGTACTACCTCGGCCAGGCCCTGGAGGAGACCGGCAACCTCGACGAGGCGGTGCGGGAGCTGGAGCGGGCGCGCACGGCGTTCTCCCGGATGCGGGACGTGTACGGCCTTGCGTGCGCCAGGCACCACTCCGCGCGCGTCACCCGCGACCAGCGCGCCGCGCAGACCGGCTCCCTGCGCAACTCCGGCTTCGCCCGTCAGCTCCTGGTCGACGCCCGCGCCGACTTCCAGCGGATCGGCGTCGCGCACGGCGAGGCCTGGACGTGTCTGGAGCTGGTGGTGGTGGACGCGGGCAACACCCGTACCCAGCAGGCGCTGGCCCTCTGCGACGAGGCGATCACGCTCTTCACCTCGTACGGCGACCGCCGCGGCGAGGACTGGGCGCGCTTCCTGCGCTGCACGCTGCTGCCGTACGCCTCTCCCGGCGGCTGGGAGATCGGCACGGCGGTCGCCCAGGAGGAGCTGGCCCAGCTCGACCGCGCCGGCCATCCGACGCGCGACGGCAAGCTGGCGGAGTACGTACGGGCGTACGGGCTCCTCCTGGAGCGGGGCGCCGACCTGGAGACGGGCTGGCAAGCCTGGCGCCTGGGCATGGTCCCGAGCCGGCACGCCCGCGAAGTCATGGGAGTGGACATGCCACAAACCGGCTGACGGCCCGGAGAGCCGCCGGCCGCGCCACCGGAGCCCGGAGGGCCGCTACTTCCCGGTGGTGCCCGACTTCTTCGTGGACGAGCCGTCGCCGCCCGCCGCGGCGCCGACCGGCTCGTCCTTCTCCGTCCGGTCCTTCTCGGACTCGCTCCCGGGCTCCTTGAAGTCGACCTTGCCCATGTGGCGGTTCATCGACTTCATGAGGGCCCAGACGGCGAGGGCCATCACGGCGAAGACGATGAACCCGAGGACGCCGGGCGTCACCTTGTCGTCGTCGACCTCCTTGGCAAGAGGGACGAGATGCGTCATTGCCAGATGTACGTTCACGCTAGGCATTGTCGCGGATGCCCGCAAAGAGGTCGTCCTCGGGGAGGGAAGTATCGACGAGCGACTTCGCGAGCTCGTACTCCTCCGTCGGCCAGACCTCCCGCTGGAGCTCCATCGGCACCCGGAACCAGCCGCCCTCGGGGTCGATCTGCGTGGCGTGCGCGATCAGGGCGCGGTCGCGGACCTCGTAGAAATCGGCGCACGGAACGTGCGTGGTCAGCGTGCGCTCGACCCGCTCGAACTCGTCCCAGCGCTTGAGCCAGTCCCCGTACGGCGACTCCAGGCCGCGGTCGAGCATCGCCTGGTGCAGGGCCTCGGTGCGCGGACGGTTGAAGCCCTGGTTGTAGTAGAGCTTCTGCGGCTGGAAAGCCTGTCCGTACTCGCTCTCCGGGTACTTCTCGGCGTCCGCCGCGCCCTCGAACGCCACCATGCTGATCTTGTGGGTCATGATGTGGTCGGGGTGCGGATAGCCGCCGTTCTCGTCGTACGTCGTGATGACCTGCGGACGGAAGGAGCGGATCTGCCGCACCAGCTCACCGGCGGCCTTGTCGACGTCCTCCAGGGCGAAACAGCCGTCGGGCAGCGGCGGCAGCGGGTCGCCCTCGGGGAGCCCCGAGTCGACGAAGCCGAGCCACTCCTGCTTGACGCCGAGGATCTCGCGCGCCTCGTCCATCTCCTTCTTGCGCACCTCGTGGATGTGCTCCTGGATGTAGGCGTCGCCCTGGAGCTTGGGGTTGAGGATGTCGCCGCGCTCCCCGCCCGTGCAGGTCACGACGAGCACGTCCACCCCCTCGGACACGTACTTGGCCATGGTGGCCGCGCCCTTGCTCGACTCGTCGTCGGGGTGGGCGTGCACTGCCATCAGTCGCAGCTGCTCAGTCAAGACTCGATCCTCAAGGTATTGGGCGCCCTCGTGCTTCCGGCGCGGTCAGGCTCTGCCGTCCCGCAGGGCGTCGTCGCGGGGCGGCGGTCGGGTGGCAAATGGAGGCTTCTATAGTGACGGAACCGGGGGGCGGAAAATTCCGGCATCCCGTGTTTCCTGGAGGCGATCATGGCGGCGGCGGGCTCGAAGCTCCCCGATGGGCTTCCCGAGGAACACCGGGACGAGGCTCCCGCGGGCCGGTACGGCCGCTCCCGCACGGCCGACGAAGCCGCCGACCGCAAGCTGAAGATCGTGGGCTCCGTGCTCGGCGTGCTCCTGCTCGGCGTCGTCGGCTGGTTCGGCTACGACTACGTCAGCGGTACGAGGCTCAGCGCCGAGGTCATCAAGTTCGACGTGGTTTCGGCCGAATCCGTCGAGGCCCACCTCGAAGTGCGCAAGGACGCCGGCGCCAAGGGCTACTGCACCCTGCGCTCGCAGGCCGAGTCCGGTGCCGAGGTCGGCCGCGCGGACTTCCGCTTCGACCAGCACACCGACCGCGTCGACAAGGTCGTCACCCTCCGCACGACGGAGAAGGCCACCAGCATCGAGCTGCTCGGCTGCCACGCCGACTGACGTAGCGGCTTTACGGCTCCCAGCAGCGCCGACGTAAGTCTGACGACTTATGTCCTCCCTCTCGCGCGCCTGAATTGTTAGGCTCGTGGTTTCGCCCACCCGAGAAGGAACATCCTTCTGGGTAGGGCGATGCTTTGTATTCCCAGTACCTACGAGGAGCACCTGTGACCCAGACCAGCGAAAACGTCACCTGGCTGACCCAGGAGGCGTACAACCAGCTCAAGGCCGAGCTGGAGTACCTGTCTGGTCCCGCGCGCACCGAGATCGCGGCGAAGATCGCGGCAGCGCGTGAGGAGGGCGACCTGCGCGAGAACGGCGGGTACCACGCGGCCAAGGAGGAGCAGGGCAAGCAGGAGCTCCGCGTCCGCCAGCTGACCCAGCTCCTGGAGACCGCGAAGGTCGGTGAGGCTCCGGCCGCCGACGGCGTGGTGGCGCCGGGCATGGTCGTGACCATCGCCTTCGACGGCGACGAGGACGACACGGTGACGTTCCTCCTCGCCTCGCGGGAGTACGCGAGCGAGGACATCGAGACGTACTCGCCGCAGTCCCCGCTGGGCACCGGCGTGAACGGCAAGAAGATCGGCGAGAACGCGCAGTACGAACTGCCGAACGGCAAGCTCGCCTCCGTCAAGATCCTCGCGGCCACGCCGTACCAGGCCTGAGGCCCGAGCGACGCTCTGAGAGGGCAGGGTTCCCGGCGCCACGCGCGCCGGGAACCCTGCCCTCTCCCGTTTCCGGGAGAGACCTTCCCGAGGCCTTGGTCAGGCCGTCGCCGAGCGGTACTTGCGCACGGCCAGCGTGCGGAAGACCACGATGATCAGGACCGAGTAGATCACCGAGGCCCAGACCGGGTGCTCCATGGGCCAGGCCGTGGAGGCGGAGACGCCGGGGTTGCCGAAGAGCTCACGGCAGGCCTGGACGGTCGCGCTGAAGGGGTTCCAGTCGGCGACGTGCCGCAGCCAGGGCGTCATCTGGCTGGAGTCCACGAACGCGTTCGAGATGAACGTGACCGGGAAGAGCCAGATCAGCCCGCCCGACGTGGCCGCCTCCGGGGTGCGCACCGACAGGCCGATGAGCGCGCCGACCCAGGTGAAGGCGTACCCGAGCAGGAGCAGCAGGCCGAAGGCGCCCAGGGCCTTGCCGATGCCCTCGTGGACGCGCCAGCCGACCATCAGCGCCACGATCGCGAGGACGAGCAGGGTCAGCGCGGTCTGCACGAGGTCGGCGATGGTGCGGCCGGTGAGGACCGCGCCGCGCGCCATGGGCAGCGAGCGGAAGCGGTCGATGAGGCCCTTGTGCATGTCGTCGGCGATACCGGCGCCGGCGCCCGCGGTGGCGAAGGTGACGGTCTGCGCGAAGATGCCCGCCATCAGGAAGTTCTTGTAGACGTCCGCGTTCGCGGTGTCGCCGATCTTCATCGAGCCGCCGAAGACGTACGTGAAGAGGATCACGAACATCACCGGCTGGACAAGCCCGAAGAGGATCATCTCGGGGATCCGGGTCATCCGGATCAGGTTCCGCTTGGCGACGACCAGGGAGTCCCTGACGGACTGGCCGATACCGCCCGCGGGCCTGGGACCCGTGCCCCGCACGGCGTCGGTGACGGTGCTCACTTGTCGGCCTCCTTGCCGTGCTTGGTCTTCGTACGGGCCTTGGTTTCCGCGCCGTCCGCGCCCTCGGCGCCGCCCTCGTCCGGCAGCTCGGCCGCGTGGCCGGTGAGGGAGATGAAGACGTCGTCGAGGGTCGGGCGGCGCAGACCGATGTCGTCTATCTCGATGCCCCTGGCGTCCAGCTCGCGGATGACCTCGGCGAGCAGCTTGGCGCCGCCGGTGACGGGCACGGTCAGCTTGCGCGTGTGCTCGGCGACGGCGACCTCGCCCTTGCCGAAGCCGCGCAGGACCTCCGAGGCGGTCGGGATGTGCTCGCGCTCGTGCACCACGACCTCGACGCGCTCGCCGCCGGTCCTGGCCTTGAGCTGGTCGGAGGTGCCGCGGGCGATGACGCGGCCGTGGTCGATGACGCAGATGTCGTGCGCCAGGTGGTCGGCCTCCTCCAGATACTGGGTCGTGAGCAGCAGGGTCGTGCCGCCCGCGACGAGCTCCTGGATGACCTCCCACAGCTGCTGGCGGTTGCGCGGGTCGAGGCCGGTGGTGGGCTCGTCCATGAACATGACGGGCGGCGACACGACGAGCGCGGCCGCCAGGTCCAGACGGCGCCGCATGCCTCCGGAGTACGTCTTGGAGGGCCGGTCGGCGGCGTCCATCAGGTTGAACCTGTCGAGCAGCTCGGCCGCCCTGGCCTTCGCCTCCTTGGCCCGCATCTGGTAGAGCTGGCCGACCATCTGGAGGTTCTCGCGGCCGGTCAGGTACTCGTCGACCGCGGCGAACTGGCCGGACAGGCCGATCGAGCGGCGCACTTCGTTCGGGTGCTTGAGCACGTCGATGCCCGCGACGACGGCCTTGCCGCTGTCCGGTGTGAGCAGCGTCGTCAGGCAGCGGACCGCCGTGGTCTTCCCCGCGCCGTTCGGCCCCAGCAGGCCGAGCACCGTGCCTTCAGGGACATCCAGATCGACGCCGTCCAGAGCCCTTACGTCGCCGAAGGTCTTCACCAGACCTTCGGCATAGATGGCGCCTGGCATGAGAGGCCTCCCCGTGATGAGTGATGTCGCGCAAGCGTGATGTGCAGCACACCATAACGCGATACATCGCGTTCGCGCGCCCTCTTTTCGGAAAGTCACCCGACGGAGGTTTCCGGAGTGCTCCGACGGGCGTACGGGGCCCGGCGGGGGCGGCTCGGCCCCGGGTCAGCCGATGACCGTGTACCCCGCCGTCCGCAGCGCCGTCGCCACCTCGGAGCAGTGCTCCGGCCCCTTCGTCTCCAGGTGCAGCTCGACCTCCGCCTCCGTGAGGCCGAGGCGCGGATCGGTGCGCACGTGCCGGACGTCCAGGAGGTTGGCGTCCATCTCCGACATCACGCCGAGGAGGTTCGCCAGGGCGCCGGGGCGGTCCGTCAGGCGCAGCCGCAGCGAGAGGTAGCGGCCCGCCGCCGCCATGCCCTGGCGCAGGATGCGCTGCATGAGCAGGGGGTCCACATTGCCGCCGGAGAGCAGCGCGACCACCGGGCCCTCGAACGCCTCCGGGCGGCTGAGCAGGGCCGCGACCGGGCTGGCGCCCGCCGGTTCGACGACCATCTTGGCCCGCTCCAGGCAGAGCAGCAGGGCGCTGGACAGCTCATCCTCGGAGACCGTGACGATCTCGTCGACCAGGTCGGCGACCAGACGGAACGGGACGTCACCGGGGCGCCCGACCTTGATGCCGTCGGCCATCGTCGCCTGGCCCGTGATCGACACCGGGCGTCCGGCCGCCAGCGAGGGCGGGTAGGCCGCGGAGCCCGCCGCCTGCACGCCGACCACCCGTACGTCCGGCCGCAGCGCCTTGACCGCCACCGCGATGCCCGCCGCGAGGCCACCGCCCCCGACGCCCACCACGAGGGTGCGCATCTCCGGGCACTGTTCGAGGATCTCCAGGCCGACCGTGCCCTGCCCGGCGATGATGTCGGGGTGGTCGAAGGGGTGGATGAACACCGCGCCCGTCTCGTGCGCGTACTCCTGCGCGGCGGCCAGCGTCTCGTCGACGACCTGGCCGTGCAGCCGCACCTCGGCGCCGTACTCACGCGTCGCGGCGACCTTCGGCAGCGGCGCGCCGGCCGGCATGAACACCGTGGAGCGCACGCCGAGCAGCGAGGAGGCCAGCGCCACGCCCTGCGCGTGGTTGCCCGCGCTGGCGGCCACCACACCGGCAGCGCGCTCCTCGGGCAGCAGGCCGGCGATCCGCACGTACGCGCCGCGCAGCTTGAAGGAGCCGGTCCGCTGGAGGTTCTCGCACTTGAGGTGCACCGGGGCACCGACGAGCTGCGACAGGTGCCTGCTGCCCTCCATCGCGGTCATGCGCGCCACGCCGGACAGCATCTTCCGCGCGCCGCGCACGTCGTCGAGGGTCACCGTCGGAAAGGAGTCAGGCGTCCGGAAGCTCATGACCGCAAGTCTTGCAGCCGACGGCCGTGTCCTCTCGCGACGACCAAGGGCCGAGACCGTTTGCCGCGTAGGTTTACGCAGCGCAGGTACGGTCCGCCCCGTGGCCGCGTACCCTGTCCCCCAACCCACCTCCCTCGCATGAAGTGAGCCCCCGGCCATGCCCACAACTCCGGACATGACGACCGCCAGTGAACCCGGCCTTCTCGACAGCCTTCAGCACCAAGTGGCCGTCTTCGCCCGCCGGGCCGAACAGACCCGCCTCGGCGGCGTAGGCCAGGTCCGCAACTCCATGGACCGAGCCGCGTATCTGCTGCTCAACCGCCTCGACAAGGAAGGCCCCATGGGCGTCAAGGCGCTCGCCGCGAGCATGGGCATCGACTCGTCGACCGTCACCCGGCAGGTCGCCCCGCTGGTCGACACCGGGCTCGTGAAGCGCACCTCGCACCCCGAGGACGGCCGAGCCGTGGTGCTCCAGCTCTCGCCGCGCGGCCAGGCCAGGCTCGACGAGGTCCGCTCCTCGCGGCGCGAGCTGATGGCCGAGCTGACGCACGACTGGGGCCCGGAGGAGCGCGAGAGCTTCTGTGCGCTCCTCACACGCTTCAATTCCGCCCTCTCGGCACGACAGACGTCACAGTCGGCGCCCGGCGGAGAAGTTCCGGCCACTCCGGAGTCTTGACCCCGGCCCCGCGTTGGGCCTCATATGAGACCGGGATCCCCCTTCCTTCCGGCCGGGAGGTGCGGTGCGAGAACGGCAGGCGTTCCACGACGCCCGCCGTGCCCGGGAGTTCGAGGCGTTCGTCGCGGGCGCGGCAGGGCGGCTCCTCCATGCCGCCACGCTGCTCACCGCTGAGCTGCCCGACGACAACCCACGCGCGCGTGCCCTGCTGACGGCCGCCCTCTCCCACACGTACGCGACGTGGGACAGGCTGCGCGGCGAGGACCCGTACGACCGCACCCGGCAGCAGGTCGCCGTCCGCTTCGTGCGTGACTCCTGGCGCCGCCACCGCGGCCACGGCGGGGTCCTCGAACGGCTGAACCCCCAGGAGCGGCTGATCCTCGTCCTGCGGATGTACGAGGGCGTGGCCGAGGAACAGACCGCGGCGCTCCTCGGCCTGCCCACGGAACGCGTCCAGGTGATCTGCGCCCGGGCCATGGCGCGGGTCCTGCACCCGCCGCGCGGTCCCGCGCCCGCGCGGGCCCTCAGCGGGACGGCGCCGACATGAGCCAGTACGAACGCAAGGAGGTCGCCGTCAGGCGCCTCCTGGAGAGCACACCGCCGTCCGTGCCGCGGGAGCTGTACGAGGAGGCGGTACGGCGCGGCGGACGCAGGCTGCGGCGGCGCAGGGCGGCGCGCAGGTTCCTGTGGCTCGCGCTGTTCGCCGCCGTCGTCGCCTTCGCCGTGTGGGCGTCCGTCGCGCAGCCGTGGGTGGAGCCGCCCACGGAGACGACTCCACCGCTGACGCGCTGGTAGGGGCGGTCTCCGTGGGCGCTGTCCGCGGCTAGCCGAGCGCCTGCTGGAGGTCGGCGAGCAGGTCGTCCGCGGACTCGATGCCCACCGAGAGGCGCACCAGGTCGGCGGGGACCTCAAGATCCGAGCCCGCCACCGAGGCGTGCGTCATGCGGCCCGGGTGCTCGATCAGGGACTCGACGCCGCCCAGGGACTCGCCCAGGGTGAACAGCTTGGCGCGGTTGCAGACCTCCACGGCCGCCTCCTCGCCGCCCGCGACACGGAAGGACACCATCCCGCCGAACGCCTTCATCTGCTTGGCGGCGATCTCGTGGCCGGGGTGCTCGGGCAGGCCCGGGTACAGGACGTGCGTCACGCGCGCGTGCCGGGACAGCATCTCCGTCACCCGGGTGGCGTTCTCGCTGTGCCGGTCCATGCGCACGGCGAGGGTCTTGATGCCGCGCAGCACCAGCCAGGCGTCGAAGGGCCCGGCGACGGCGCCCATCGCGTTCTGGTGGTAGGCCAGCTCCTCGCCGAGCGCCGCGTCGCTGACGACGAGCGCGCCGCCGACGACGTCCGAGTGGCCGCCCATGTACTTCGTCATGGAGTGCACGACGACGTCCGCGCCGAGCGCGAGCGGCTGCTGGAGGTAGGGGCTCGCGAAGGTGTTGTCGACGACCAGGCGCACGCCGGCCTCGCGGGCGATCTGCGCGAGCGCCGCGATGTCGGTGATGCCGAGCAGCGGGTTGGAGGGGGTCTCCACCCAGATCGCCTTGGTGTGCTCGGTCAGCGCGGCCCGCACCGACTCCGGGTCCGAGGTGTCGGCCACCGACCAGTTGACACCCCAGCGCGAGACGACCTTGTCGAAGAGCCGGAACGTGCCGCCGTACGCGTCATTGGGGATGACGACGTGGTCGCCGGGGGCGAGCAGCGTACGGAGCAGGCAGTCCTCGGCCGCCAGTCCGGACGCGAAGGCGAGCCCGCGACGGCCGCCCTCCAGCGCGGCCAGGTTCTCCTCCAGGGCGGTCCGCGTCGGGTTCGCGCTGCGGCTGTACTCATAGCCGCCGCGCAGGCCGCCCACGCCGTCCTGCTTGTAGGTCGAGACCTGGTAGATGGGCGGGACGACGGCACCGGTGAGGGGGTCGGCGGTGTTGCCGGCGTGGATCGCCACGGTCTCGAAATTCTGCCTGCTGTACGAGTCACTCATGCGGCCTGAGCGTAGTGCGCCGAAGGGACCTTCCGCCCGAGTCGGTCCGGTACGTCCCCGCAGGTTCGCCAATTGTCGGACCCGTCTGGTTCGCTTGGCTCATGGAGATTCTCTGGGTCCTGATGGCAGTGATCATGATCGGCGCGGTCCTCGGACCCGTCCTGCTGCGCAGGCGCGGTGGAATCCGGCAGGTAGCCCCGGGCTCGCCGGACGCCGCCGACCCGGCGGACTACGGCTTCCTGCGCCAGGAGGAGCTGGACATCCGCATGCCCGGGCCGGACGCCGACCTCCTCGAAGTGCTCGACCTGGTCCAGCGCACGCAGGAGTGGAAGGCGGCCTCGCAGCTCCTCGTGGGCACGGAGACCCACGGTGAGCAGCGGTGGCAGCGCGTGCAGGCCTTCGCGGGCGCGGCCTCCCTGGAGCTGCGTCAGCGGCCCGGCGGGGTGAGCGAGAGCCCCGGCGGGCAGTGGCTGCGCGTCTGGCGGGCGGAGGCGCCCAAGGACGCGGGAGGCGCCGCCGTGCACGCGGAGTTTTTGGTCCAGCAGGCGTGGCGGACGTCCACGCAGGGGACCGACGAGTTCCGGATCATCCTCGAAGAGGCGAAGGAGGCGTGCGCGCAGGCGGCGCTGCTCGCCCCCGGTGACCCCATTCCGTACATCATCGAGCTCTCCATCGCGCGCGGCCTCGCGTACCCCCGCGAGGAGTTCGAGCAGCTCTGGCTGAAGATCCTGGACCGCGCTCCCGCGCACATGGGGGCGCATCTGGCGGCGCTGCACTACTGGTGCGAGAAGTGGCACGGCTCCCGTGACCTCGCCCAGAGCTTCGCCGAGGCCGCCGCCGCCCGCGCGCCCCGAGCCTCCCTGCTCGCCGCGCTCCCCCTCTTCGCGGTCTACGAACACCTGCCCGAGGTCAACCTCGTCCGCGGGTTCTACGAGAGCGAGGTCGTCACCAAGGCCATGGAGGGCGCCCTCTTCGCGGTGCACGCGGCGCGCCCGGGCGACCCGATGCTGGCGCACGTCCGCCACCTCCTGGTCTTCTTCCTGGTCCGCTGCGAGCGCTGGGGCGAGGCCATGAGCCAGCTCGTCCACGTGGACGGCCACGTCGGCGCCCTGCCCTGGACGCTCTCCCCCGACCCGGCATCGGACTACGCGGTCTACCGCGCCCTGGCAGTCGCGGGCTACGAGGCGAACGGCGGCAGCCCGGCGACACTGCCCCACTGAGGCCGCGGGGCGCCGGGCTGTCGCGCCCCGGGCCGCGGGCCTTCGCCGGAATGCGATCCCGCCTGACGGCGTTGTGCCGTAGGCAGCACCCCCTTTCACGATGCACGTCTCACGATTCCGGTTCCCGGTCACGTACGAGGAGAGAGACCACATGATCTTCGGCCGCACGCCCGAGCTCCCCACTCCGGAGCAGGCGCTCAAGGGCCGGGCGACCCCGGAATTCGAGGTCCCCTCCCGCCACACGGTCCTCGGCAACCCCCTCCTCGGCCCCTACCCCGAGGGCCTGCGGACCGCGGACTTCGGTCTCGGCTGCTTCTGGGGCGCGGAGCGCAAGTTCTGGCAGACGGAAGGCGTCTGGACGACGTACGTCGGCTACCAGGGCGGCCACACGGAGAACCCCTCCTACGAGGAGGTGTGCTCCGGCCTCACGGGTCACGCGGAGGTGGTCCGCGTGGTCTTCGACCCCGAGCGCGTCTCGTACGAGTCACTCCTGAAGGTCTTCTGGGAGTCCCACAACCCGACGCAGGGCTTCCGCCAGGGCAACGACGTGGGCACGCAGTACCGCTCGGCGATCTACACGCACTCCCCCGAGCAGGAAGCGGCGGCGGAGGCGTCCCGTGAGGCCTACCAGCAGGTCCTGACGGCCGCGAACCTCGGCCCGATCACCACGACGATCCTGCCCGCGGCCCCCCGCCCCTTCTGGCCGGCGGAGCCGTACCACCAGCAGTATCTGGACAAGAACCCCGACGGCTACTGCGGCATCGGCGGCACGGGCGTAGAACTGGAAAGCCCCTCGGAAACAAACTGGGGCCGAGCCTGCCCGACAGGCATCGCGCCTGCGCCGGAGGCGAGCAAGTAGCAGTTCGAGCCGTTGAGACGCTTCCCTCAGGAGGAACAGTGAAGGCGATCTACGATGAGGAACTCCAGGTCAACGTCACCGAATCAGGTGAGGTCTTCATTGACGCCGGCGACTGGTTCGAGGGCACCACGTGCCAGGACGAGCGGGGCAGCCACCACGACGACTGATTCGGCGGAAGCGTCCCGGTGGTAGCCCCAGTGGCAGTTCCAGGGGTGACGGTGGTCGTGACGGCGAAGGACGACTTGACCGCCGACCTGGTGATCCGAGAACTGACCAGGCGGGGCGGGAAGGTTCACCGGGTGGACCCCGGCGATGTGCCGCACACCCTGAGGATCGAGTCGTCCGTGGGAGACGGGGAATTCCGGCTCCAGGACCGCTACCGCACGACTCACTCGCACGAGATTCGGGCGGTTTACTGGAGAAAGCCGAAGGTGCCCGAGCGTGCCGAGCACGTGGCGGCTCTGTTCGGGCTCCTGTTCACGCTCGACACTCCCCTGTGGGTGAACCACCCCTGGCACAACGAAAGAGCCTCGCACAAGCCGCACCAGCTGAAGAGGGCCAGAAGGTGCGGCTTCAACGTGCCGGTCACCCTGATGACGTCGGAGAGGGAAACGGCGCGAGAGTTCATCGAAGGCGCCGCGTTCCGCACCATCACGAAGACGCTCAGACAGCAGGAGGGCGCCTTCCTGCCTGCGAGGTTCGCGGCTCCGGAGGGTCTCGGTTCTGGGCTGCTCCTGTTGCAGCAGTACATCGAGAAGGACTTCGACGTGCGGTTGACCGCCGTCGGGGAGCGGTTGTTCGCCGCGAAGATAGTGGCCCCTCCCGGCATCCCGGACTGGCGTCAACCCCCTCCTCGTGAACTGGCCTTCGAGGAATTGCGCCGGATTCCCGCCGAGATCGAACTCGGCGTTCTGTCCTACATGAAGCTCTATGGCCTGGAGTACGGGGCGTTCGACTTCGCGGTCGACCATCAGGGCGACTGGTGGTTCCTGGAATGCAACCCCAATGGCCAGTACGGCTTCGTCGAATACGCCACGGGCATGGAGATCAGCCGAGCCCTGGCCGATCACCTCTCACGGGCCGGGACGGCCTGACCCCCGTACACGCGGGAGCCCCTCCTCTGCCCTCAGCGAATCTGCCCCCAGCCGATATCGCCGACAAGTGCCTCCCCGTCGGGCAACAGTGAAGTCACCAACGCGGCTTCGGTGGCCGCGGGATCTCAGGGAGGCTTCATGTCCGTGTTCGGTGTGTCCGTATTCGGCAGTGGTGGGGAGGCGCGGCCGCGGGGTGAGGAGGGGGACACCGCTCCGTCGCGCTTCGACGATCACCTCGCCGCGCAACTGCTCAACCAGCGCATCGTGTTCCTCGGCACCCAGGTCGACGACGTGTCGGCCAACCGCGTCTGCGCGCAGATGCTGCTGCTGTCGGCCGAGGACCCCAAGACCGACATCAGCCTCTACATCAACAGCCCCGGCGGCTCCGTCAGCGCCGGGCTCGCCATCTACGACACCATGCGGCTCATCCCGAACGACGTGGCCACGCTGGCCATGGGGTTCGCCGCCAGCATGGGCCAGTTCCTGCTCAGCGTCGGCACCCCGGGCAAGCGGTTCGCGCTGCCCAACGCGCGGATCATGATGCACCAGCCGTCGGCCGGCATCGGCGGCACCACCGCCGACATCGCGATCCAGGCGGAGAACCTGGAGTTCACGAAGTCGGCCATCGAGCGGATCACCGCCGAGCACACCGGCCAGACCCCGGAGACGATCTCGCGGGACGGCGACCGTGACCGGTGGTTCACCGCCGAGCAGGCCAAGGAGTACGGGATGGTCGACCACGTGGTCGAGTCCCTCGCAGACGTGCGGCCCGCCGGGTCGAAGCGGCGCATCGGTCTGGGCGTCCAGGGCATCTGAGGATCAGGGGAGACACCGCATGAGTCAGTACACGATCCCTACCGTCGTCGAGCGCACCCCGCAGGGCGAGCGAACGTACGACGTCTACAGCCGGCTGCTCTCCGAGCGGATCATCTTCCTCGGCACGGAGATCGACGACGGCGTCGCCAACGTCGTCATCGCGCAGCTCCTCCACCTGGAGTCGTCCGCCCCCGAGCGGGAGGTCGCCATCTACATCAACTCGCCGGGCGGTTCCTTCACCTCGCTCATGGCCATCTACGACACGATGAGCTTCATCTCGGCGCCCATCTCCACCTTCTGCGTGGGCCAGGCGGCGTCCACGGCCGCCGTGCTGCTCGCCGGGGGCGACCCGGGGCGGCGGTTCGTGCTCGACCACGCGCGCGTGCTGCTCGGGCAGCCCGCGAGCCGGGGCCAGCAGGGGACGGTGTCCGACCTCCAGCTCCAGGCCAAGGAGATGCTGCGGATCCGCTCGCAGGTGGAGGAGGTCCTCGCGCGGCACACGCACCACGACGTCGCCACGCTCCGGGCCGACATGGACCGCGACAAGTTCTTCACCGCGCAGGAGGCCGTCGCGTACGGGCTCGCCGACCAGGTGCTCAGCCGGCGGGGCCTGCCCGTCGCCGCCTGAGCCCTGAGCCACGCCACGGCGGGGCGTCAGGCCGCCAGGCGGACCTCGCCCTGGTACGAGGCCCTGGCAGGCCGTGTACGCGGGGAGACGGCCAGCCGGCTCTGGGCCAGGGAGAGGACGTCGGTCAGGCGCAGGCCGAGCGCGTGGGCCGCGGCCGCGAGGACCTCGGAGGAGGCTTCCTTGCGGCCGCGCTCCAGCTCGGAGAGGTACGGCATGGAGATACGGGCGTCGTCGGCCACGTCCTTGAGGGTGCGTTCCTGGGCGAGGCGCTCGCGGCGCAGGACGTCTCCCACCACGTCCCGCCAGAGGGGCTCCCTGGCCTCCGGGGCCGGGACCGGGGCCGGAGAAGAGGGAGCCGCCGGGCGCGCCGCCCCGACCGGGCGCAGAGGAATCACGCGGGCCTCGTCCGGCTTCTGCCGCGGTGGGCCCCCGGCCCGGCCGCTCGCTCGGCTGTCGGCTCGGCCCTGGGCTTGGCTGCTCGCTTCGCTGCTCACCGTCTCACCCTAGGAGGCGACCCGGCCGCCGGGCAGCGGTATGCGTTCCGCCACCCGCGAAATCCCGTCACCACCGCACCGCCGTATCGCCGCTCACCGCCGTACCGCCGCTCACCACACCGCCGCACCGTCACACCGTCACACCGCCGCGACTACTTCGTGGCCGACCCCACCGACGAAGCGTCCCGCCCCCAGCTCGCAAGGAGCCGCAGCGCCTGCGCCGACGCCGAGTCCGGCTCGGCGTGGTACATGATCAGCGACTGGTCGCAGTCGTCCGGCAACCGCAGCGTCTCGAACGACAGGGTCAGCTCGCCCACCAGCGGGTGGCGCATGCGCTTGACGCCATGGCCCTTCTCCCGTACGTCGTGGGTGGCCCACAGACTCCTGAACTCCTCGCTCTTGACGGAGAGTTCGCCCACGAGGGCGGAGAGCCGGGGGTCGTTGGGGTAGCAGCCCGCGTCCATGCGGAGGTAGCCGACGATGTCGGACGCCTTCTGCTCCCAGTCGATGAAGAACTCGCGCGAGCGCTCGTCGAGGAAGCAGATCCGCGCCCAGTTGCGGTGCTCGGGCGGCAGCTCGCTCCAGTCGCCGAAGAGGGCCGCCGCGAGCGCGTTCCACGCGAGGATGTCCGAGCGGCGGCCGATGACGTACGCGGGCACGCCGTCGATGGAGTCCAGGAGCTGCTGGAGCGCGGGCCGCAGGTGCTGCGGGCGCGCGGCCCGCTTCTTCTTCACCGTCTTCGGCTTCGCGAGCCGCGTGAGGTGGGAGTGCTCGGCGTCCGTGAGGCGCAGGGCGCGCGCGATGGCGTCGAGCACCTCGGCGGAGACGTTGCGGCCGTTGCCCTGCTCCAGGCGCGTGTAGTACGCGACGGAGACCCCGGCGAGCTGGGCGAGCTCCTCGCGACGCAGGCCGGGCACCCGCCGGTGCCTGCCGTACTCCGGCAGGCCGACGTCGGCGGGACGCAGCCGGGCCCTGCGGGTGCGCAGGAACTCGCTGAGCTCGGCCCGGCCGTCCAGCGGCGCGGCGCCGGCACCTCGCGGGTGTCCGGCGGGCGTCTCGTGCGTGTCGTCCATGCTTCCAGTATCCCGGCCCGTACGCCGCTGAGACTGTCCCCACCAGTGGTAGGACCGCTGGACGTAGGCGGAACGGGTGTCTGGGTGACTCGGCGCGCGGCTGGCAGCCTCGAAGACATGACTGAGCAGATCACCACCGTTTCCGCCTACGCCGCTCCCGCCCCCGACGCGCCCCTGGAGCGGACCACCGTGCCGCGCCGCGCCGTCGGCGAGTCCGACGTGCTGATCGACATCAAGTACTCCGGGATCTGCCACTCCGACATCCACCAGGCCCGTGACGGCTGGGGCGAGGGCATCTTCCCGATGGTGCCCGGCCACGAGATCGCCGGTGTCGTGACCGAGGTCGGCGCCGGTGTGACCAAGTTCGCCGTCGGCGACCGGGTGGGCGTCGGCTGCATGGTCGACTCCTGCCGGGAGTGCGACAACTGCAAGGCCGGCCTGGAGCAGTACTGCGTGCAGGGCAACGTCCCCACGTACAACGGCCTGGACCACAGCGGTGAGCCGACGTACGGCGGCTACTCCTCGCACATCGTCGTCGACGAGGCGTTCACCGTCGGCATCCCCGAGGGGATCTCGCTGGACGTCGCCGCGCCGCTGCTGTGCGCCGGCATCACCACGTACTCCCCGCTCAAGCGCTTCAACGCGGGCCCCGGCAAGAAGGTCGCCGTGGTGGGTCTCGGCGGGCTCGGCCACATGGCCGTCAAGATCGCGCACGCGCTCGGCGCCGAGGTGACCGTCCTCTCGCAGTCCCTGCGCAAGAAGGACGACGGTCTGCGGCTCGGCGCGGAGCACTACTACGCGACCAGCGACGACGCCACGTTCGAGCAGCTCGCGGGCTCCTTCGACATGATCCTCTCGACGGTCTCGGCGCCCCTGCCGCTGGACAAGTACCTCGGCCTGCTGCGCTCCGAGGGTGCCTTCGTCAACGTCGGCGCCCCCGAGGAGCCGGTCTCGCTGAACCTCTTCTCCGTGATCGCCGGCGGCAAGACCCTGGCGGGCTCCATGATCGGCGGCATCGCGGAGACCCAGGAGATGCTGGACTTCTGCGCCGAGCACGGCCTGGGCTCCGAGATCGAGCTGATCCGCGCCGAGCAGGTCAACGAGGCGTACGAGCGGGTCCTCGCCAGCGACGTGCGCTACCGCTTCGTGATCGACGCCGCCACCATCTGACGTCCCGCCGAGGGACACGTATGACCGCCTCGTGGCGCGTATGACCGCCTCCGTGGCGCGTATGACCGCCTCCGTGGCCCGTGTGGCTTGAACGCATCTCGGTCGCCGGTCCTGGTCCGCATGACGTCGCGGACCGGGACCGGCGACCGATGTGTGTGCCCGGCCGTCCCGCCTAGCATCATCCCCGTCAGCGCAGGACAAACACCGTTCGAGCGGGCGAGGAGAGCACACGAGATGACCATCGAGCTGAACCACACGATCGTCGCGGCGACCGACAAGAAGGCCTCCGCCCAGTTCCTCGCGGACATTCTGGGGCTGGAGGTGAGCCCGCCGTTCGGACCGTTCATTCCGGTGCCGATCCCGAACGGCGTCACGCTCGACTTCGCCGACCTCGGCGACGGGCCCGTCACGCCGCAGCACTACGCGTTCCTGGTCTCCGAGGACGAGTTCGACGCGATCTTCGGGCGCATCAAGGACCGGGCCCTGCCGTACTGGGCGGACCCGCACCACAGCCGCGCGAACGAGATCAACACGAACGACGGCGGCCGCGGCCTGTACTGGGAGGACCCGGACGGCCACAACCTGGAGATCCTCACCAGGCCCTACGGCAGCGGCGCCTGAGCCAGGAACGCGAGCACGGGTTCCGTGGCCACGTCCGCGAACTCCTCGAAGTAGGCGTGCCGGGCGCCCGGGACGAGGAACGTCCTGGCGTCCGGGATGCGCCCGGCGATGAGCGGGGCGTTGGCGGCCGGGTTGAACACGTCGTCCGTGCCGTGCACGACGAGGGTCGGCGCCTTGACGCGGGGCAGCGCGTCCCACGCGTCGTGGCGGTTGCTGGCCCGCAGGTGGCGGCGGCGGGCGTACGGGGGCATCGTCGGATCACCCAGAGTGCGGTACTCCCGGCCCGGCCGGACGCGCTCCTGCTCGGCGAGCCACGCCGGGGTGTACATCAGCTCCAGCAGAGCGCGGCGCGCGGCGTCCGGGTCGGCCCGGCTCAGGGTTTCGCCGATGCCGGGGGCGCGCTGGACGGCGTGCGGACCGCCGGGCGAGGTGCAGCCGAGAACGAGGCGGCCGACGCGGTCGGGATGATCGGCGGCGAGCCACTGCGCGATACGCCCGCCCATGGAGGTCCCGTAGACGTGGGCGCGCGCGATGCCCGCGTGGTCGAGCACGGCGAGCACGTCACGGGCGAACCCGGGCGTGCTGTACGTGTCGGTGTCGGGGCGGTCGCTCCCGCCGGTGCCCCGGTGGTCGATGAGCACGGTCGTGTGGCGCGCGGCGAAGTCGTCCCGTACGGGGTCCCACCAGTGGTGGTCGTTGGACTGCCCGCTGAGCAGCACCAGCGGCTCGCCGGAGCCGTGCAGCAGGTAGTGGATGGCGGCGCCGTCGGCCGCTTCGGCGAAGGGCACGCCCGCTCACGCCTCCCGGAGGTCGGCGACGACCCGGAAGCGTTCCAGGACGAGCGCGGTCCCGTCGTGCACGGTGAACGTCTCGTCGCCCAGCGCGGCCCGCATCTCGGCGCTGTGCCAGAAGTCCTCGTGCCCGGCCCGCCACTGCGCGACGGTGGTGTATCCCTCGCCCTCGTCGACGGCGTGCGCGAGGTCCACGTCGGCGAGCGGCACGACCCGTACCTCGGTGATCTCGATGACGGCCACGGGCCGCTCGTCGGAGTCCACGACGACGGAGCGCTCGCCGACCGGCGGCAGGGGCTCCCCGCCGTTCTCGTGGTCGACGAACAGCCCGGTCGTCGACGTCTTGGACCCGTCCAGAATGGCCGCCACGAGCTGGTCGCGCAGCGGCCCGGGGAATGCGAACTCCGCCCTGGGCAGCGACGCGTGGTCTTCGGACAGCGGAAGCGTGGTCATGGAAGCACCCTAGTCACCGTCGCCTCCGGCGGCTCCCCAGTCCCACAGGGCCTGGAGTACGGGCCCCAGCTCCCGGCCGCGCGGGGTCAGTCCGTACGTGACCGTCGGGGGCCGGCCGGGGGTGCGGGTGCGGGTGGCCACGCCCGTGCCGAGCAGGTGCGTGAGGCGGTCGGTGAGCACCTTGGCCGACAAGTGCGGCAGCGCGGCGGAGAGTTCGGTGTACGTGCGGTGCTCGTGCCGCAGCAGTTCGCGGACCAGGAGCGTCGTCCAGCGGCCGCGCAGGGCGGCGAGGGTGATTTCCACGGGGCAGGCCGGGTGCGGGGCCGTGACCTGGGCGAATACGTCGTCCGGGAGGCCCGGGGCCGCGTCCGTGCCGTCGCTTACCGTTCGGTGAGTCACGAGGCGGCCTCCTACAGTCCCGGCATGACAGTGCCCCGTATGACCATAGCGACCCCGCCGCTGCCGACCCGCGCCGAAGACGTGCCCGCCGCGTTCGCCGCGCGGTTCAACAGCGGTGACCCCGAAGCCGTGCGCGAGCTGTACGAGGAGCGGGCCGCCTTCGTGCCGGAGGCGGGGGACGCCGTGCACGGCCGCGCGGAGATCGCCGCCGCCAACGCGCCCTTCCTCGGCCTCGGCCTGCCGATCTCCGTGACGCCGCGGCAGGTGCACGTCGCCGGGGACATCGCGCTGCTCGTCGTGGACTGGGAGATCGGCGGCGAGGTGCGTTCAACGGCCACGGACGTGGCACGACGCGGCGCCGACGGATACTGGCGATACGTGATCGACAGCCCCTTCGGCGCCGCGCCCGTGACATCACCGCGCTAGGCGGTCAGGAGCCGGGGATCGAGGGTCAGACGGCGGAGCCGGCCTTCCACTGCGCCCAGTCCATGTTCCAGCCGTTGAGGCCGTTGTCCGGGGCGATGACCTTGTCGCCAGTGTTGCGGACGTCGACGACGTCACCCGTGATGGAGTTCTCGTAGAACCAGGAGCCCGGGGTGCTCTTGTCGTTGGCACCCTTGGCGTCCTGGAGGCCGATGCAGCCGTGGCTGGTGTTGGCGCCGCCGAAGATCGAGGGCGAGCCCCAGTAGTTGCCGTGGATGAAGGTGCCCGAGTTCGATAGGCGCATGGCGTGCGGTACGTCCTTGATGTCGTACTCGCCCTTGCCGTCGCCGTCCTTGAAGCCGACGGTGGCACCGTCCATGCGGGTCTCCTTGAACTTCTCGGAGATCACCATCTTGCCGTTGTACGTCTTGTTCTCGGGTGAACCGGCGGAGATCGGGATGGACTTCACGACCTTGCCGTCCCGCGTCACCTTCATCGTCTTGGTCTTGGCGTCGACGATGGAGACCTGGTTGCGCCCGATCTTGAACTGGACGGTCTTCTGCTGCACGCCGTACACACCGTCGGCGCCCTCGACGCCGTCGAGGTTCAGCTTCAGGGTGACCGTGGAGTTGCCCTTCCAGTAGTCCTCGGGGCGGAAGTCCAGGCGGTTGTTGCCGAACCAGTGGCCGACGATCTCCTGACCGCTGCTTGACGACACCTTGACCGCGGACTGCACTTCCTTCTTGTTCGTGATGCCCTTGTCGAAGTTGATGGACACGGGCATGCCGACGCCGACGGTGGAGCCGTCCTCGGGCGTGAAGTTCCCGATGAAGCTGTTGGCCTGCGAGACGGTCGTGAACTTGGAGTTCTCGTGCGCCTTGCGGCCCTCGGAGTCCGTGGCCGTCGCCGAGATCTTGTACTTCGTGGCGCGCTCGAGCTGCTTGCTCGGCTTCCAGCTCTTCTTGTCAGCGGATATCTGACCGGGCACGGCGGTGCCGTCGGCGGTCTCCATGGACACGTCGGTGAGCGTGCCCTTGCTGACGGTGACCGCGGCCGCGCTGTTGATGCTGGCGTTGTCGGAGCCGTTCTTCGGCGCGATCCTGATCTGGGCGACCGACGTCTTCTTGGCCGCCGCCTCGTCGACCTGGTTCTGCGACTCCTTGCCGCCGGAGGCCTTGTCGCCGCCGTCGTCGCTGCACGCCGAGAGCACGAGCACGCCGCCCACGAGAGCGGACACGGCCGCGAGGCCCTTGCGTCCACGCCCCGCCGCTCGGCGCCTACTGTCCGTCATCACACACATCTCCATAGTTGCCGAATCCCGAACAAACCCGAGAGTCCCCGTAGACCCGCATAACGTCCTGCCCGGTTCGTCCCGTTCCACTACCGCAAGGAATGTGGGGAACACCACGTTCCCGGTACTGGACCGGCTCCCCGCCCGTGACCACTGTGCACGACGGACGCCCAGAGGGACGAAGGAACCCCGGACGGCGGTTGCTGTCCGGGGTCCCCGATTCCGGATCTCTCAATCCGGTGTGCGCGCACCGATCCGCGTCGGCGGCGTCCGATCAGACCAGTTCGTCGTCGTCTTCCTCGTCGTCATCGTCGTCGACGTCGTGCTCCCAGTCCGGCGCGTCGGGGTCGTAGTCGATCGCCTCGCTGCTCCAGGAGGCCTGGGCGAGCTCGATGCCGGGGACCTGGCTGACCAGGTCGAACGGGTCCACGAGGTGGGCGAGCGCCTCCGCGTCGTCCTCCCGTACCGCCGACTCGGCGTGGGCCCGCTCCTCCGACGGCACCGGCTGGTCCCGAGCGATGCGGTCGAGCGCGGCGCCGGTCAGCTTCTCGCTGTCACCGACCTCGACCACCATTTCAACCCGCAGCCGTACAAACCGTGATGTCTCGTCTCCAGTCATACGAGGGAGAGTACGGCCCGCTCCTCCCACGACTTTCCCGCGACCCGCGCCTTTCATTACCATCGCCCCACACGGCCAATTCGCCAGCACCACAAGGGGGATCCGATTCCGTGTCCGCACGCCGATCGTTGCTGACCGCCACCGCCGCCGGAGCCCTTCTCGGAGCCCTGTGGTTCGTCCCCTCCGCGAACGCGACGTCCCCTTCCTCGCCCACCGGGACCGCCGTGCAGAGCCGCCCCGCCGGCCAGCCCCCGGCCTCCGACGCCACGACCCACGCGGGCCCGGCCCGCCTGGCCGACACGGGCGGCTTCGACACCACCCCGTACGTGATCGGCGGCACGGCGTTCCTGGGCCTCGGCGCGGGTTTCGTGGCCTTCTCGGCCCGCCGGGAGCGGCCGGCGAGGACGGCCCACTAGCCCGGCGGGGCGGCGCGCGCGTCAGGCCAGCGGGCCCGTGACCGTCTCGGTCGCCGTCAGCAGTGCTCCCGAGCGTACGAAGGCATCCGCCCCCGCCAGGTCGGGGGCCAGGTAGCGGTCGGGGCCCGGGCCCTCCACGCCCGCCTTGCGGAGCGCCGTGATGACCTCGCGGGTCGCGGGCGCCGGCGTCAGGTCCTCGCGGAGTTCGACCGCGCGCGTGGCCGCGTACAGCTCGATCGCGACGATGCGGGTCAGGTTGTCCACCACCGTGCGCAGCTTGCGCGCGGCGGACCAGCCCATGGACACGTGGTCCTCCTGCATGGCGGAGGACGGGATGGAGTCCGCCGAGGCCGGGACCGCGAGCCGCTTCAACTCGCTGACCAGGGCAGCCTGCGTGTACTGGGCGATCATCAGACCCGAGTCGACCCCCGCGTCGTCCGCGAGGAACGGCGGAAGGCCGTGCGAGCGGTTCTTGTCGAGGAGGCGGTCGGTGCGGCGCTCGGCGATCGAGCCGAGGTCGGCCGCGGCGATGGCGAGGAAGTCCAGGACGTACGCGACCGGGGCCCCGTGGAAGTTGCCGTTCGACTCGACGCGGCCTCCCCCGGTGCCGTCGGGCAGGACGACGGGGTTGTCGACGGCGGCGGCCAGTTCCCGCTCGGCGACCATCCTGGCGTGCGAAATGGTGTCCCGGCCCGCGCCCGCGACCTGCGGTGCGCACCGCACGGAGTACGCGTCCTGGACGCGCGGCGCGTCGTCCTGGTGGTGGCCGGTGAGCCCCGACCCCGCGAGGACCTTCAGCATGTTGGCGGCGGAGACGCCCTGGCCCGGGTGCGGCCGGATGGCGTGCAGCTCGGGCGCGAGGACCTTGTCCGTGCCGAGCAGGGCCTCCAGCGTCAGGGCGGCGGTGACGTCCGCGGACTTGTAGAGGGTGTCGAGGTCGGCGAGGGCCATGATCAGCATGCCGAGCATGCCGTCGGTGCCGTTGAGGAGGGCGAGGCCCTCCTTCTCCGCCAGCTCGACCGGCTTGATGCCGTGCGCGGCGAGCAGCTCGCCCGCGGGCTTCACCTCGCCGTCGGGCCCCTCGGCGTCGCCCTCGCCCATCAGCGTGAGCGCGCAGTGGCTCAGCGGGGCGAGGTCGCCGGAGCAGCCCAGCGAACCATACTCGTGCACGACCGGCGTGATCCCGGCGTTCAGTACGCCCGCCATGGCCTCCGCGACCTCGGGGCGCACGCCCGTGTGGCCCGAGCAGACCGTCTTCAGGCGCAGGAACATCAGCGCGCGCACGACCTCGCGCTCCACCCGCGGGCCCATGCCCGCGGCGTGCGAGCGGACGATGTTGCGCTGGAGCTGGGCCCGCAGTTCGGGGCCGATGTGGCGGCTGGCCAGGGCGCCGAAGCCGGTCGAGACGCCGTAGACCGGCTCGGGCTTGGCGGCGAGCGCGTCGATGATCTCGCGCGACGCGGCAAGGGCGCTCAGGGCCTCGTCGGTCAGTTCGATCCGTGCGTTCCCGCGCGCGACGGCGATGACGTCGGCCGCGGTCGTACCGGACGTCCCAAGGGCCACGGTGCCCACGCTGTGCATATCCATATTCAGCAGCGTACGTATTGAATCGCCAGGTGTCACGGGTGAGGTGCGGCGGGACCACTTACCGCCACCGACGCCCCGCCCGAGCGCCCCGCGGAACGTCGGCCCGTACCGCGAACGCGGCCGGAGGCACCGCCCCGGCGGCCCCTTCAGGAAGGCGGCTGCCCCCGGCCACGGAACTTCCGCCGCTCCCCCGTCCCCGCCACCGCCGGGGGCGAGTCGGCGAGCCGGACCACCGGGTCACTCTCACCGTCGCCGCCCTCCCGCCCCGCGACCACCGGCTTCACCGCGTGCGCCGCCTTCGCGCGGTACTGCGCCGCGTCGGCGAGGCGGAAGAGGCGGCGCGCCGAGCGCACCGGACCGATCGGGTCCCCGGTCGAAGCGACCCCGCAGGCGACCCCGTCACCGAGCTCCAACTCGGCCGCGCGTACGCACAGTTCGTCGGCGACCCGTACCACCTCGTCGGCGGTAGGCCCCGCGGAGAGCAGGCAGAACTCGTCGCCACCGAGGCGCGCGGCCAGCGTGCCCGGGAGCATCGCGCCGCAGAGCGAGAGGACCGAGCCGAAGCGTTCGAGGAGGCGGTCGCCGACCGCGTGGCCCAGGGTGTCGTTGACCCGCTTGAGCCCGTTGACGTCACAGACGACCAGGCTCACCACGGCCTCGTCGGCACGGTGCCGCTCCACCGCCTCGTCGAGGCGCAGGTCGACCGCGCGGCGGTTGGCGAGCCCGGTCAGCGCGTCCGTGAAGGCCAGCCTGCGCGCCTCCTCCAGGCGCTCGGTCTGCGCGATGCCCGCGGCCACCACCGAGGCGAGGACGGTGGCGAAGTCCGCTTCGGCGCGGCCGAAGACCGGCGCCCCCACCGGACGCGCCACATACAGCTCGCCCCAGGCCCGCCCGTGCAGCACGACCGGCGCGACCACACAGCAGCCGCGGCCCCGCCTGCGCAGCGCGGTGACGCGCTGGTGGCAGTAGCCCGCGGAGCGGCCGCCCGCGGGCCCTTCGGCCGTCTCGACCCAGGCGTCGGGCTCGCCGCCGCCCGCCCAGCGCTCGTGCAGGAACTCGGTGATCTCCGGGAACTGGTGGACGGGGTACGCCTCCCGCTCCGGGAACTCCTCCTCGCCCTCGCTCCGTTCGCCCGTGTT
The DNA here is from genome assembly GCF_055587985.1 of Streptomyces sp. NPDC046335. NCBI lineage: Bacteria > Bacillati > Actinomycetota > Actinomycetes > Kitasatosporales > Streptomycetaceae > Streptomyces > Streptomyces sp. NPDC046335. Next base: position 384,628 of record NZ_JBVJFF010000008.1, read on the forward strand.
CACCAGGACCCGGAGCCGGCCGAGCTCGCGCTCCCACAGGGAGAGCGCGGCGAAGCTGCCGTCCAGCGCGCGGCAGGCGCCCGAGGCCGCCGCCCGCCAGGTCTCGCGCGGGGTCCGCGCGGCGGCCATGCCCTGCGCCAGCTCCACCACGGCCCGCAGCCGGACGTCCTCTCCCATCACCCCAGGCTAGGAGGTTTACGGCAATTTGGAACTTCGAGACATATCGCGACCACGAGTCGCAGGTCGCGGGGCCTCGGACCCCACGTCACAGATCCCGCGGGCACGCGGCTCACTCCCCCGGCCACTCCGGCTTCCGCTTCTCGTTGAACGCCGCGACACCCTCCGCCCGGTCGCCCGAGAAGGCCACCGTGCGCCACGCCGCGTCCTCCACCTCCAGGCCCGCGCGCACGTCGAGGCCGTGGCCGAGGCGCAGGGCGCGCTTGGCCACGCGCAGGCCCACGGGCGAGTTGGCGGCCATGCGGGCGCCGAGCGCCAGCGCCTCCGTACGGGCTCCGCCTTCGTCCGCGAGGAGATCGACCAGGCCCAACTCCCGCGCCTCCGCCGCCTCCACGCGCCGCGCCGAGAAGATCAGCTCGGCGGCGCGGGCGGCGCCGACCCTGCGCGGCAGGAGCTGCGTACCGCCGCCGCCCGGGATGACGCCGACGGACACCTCGGGCAGCCCGACGACCGTGGTCGGGTCGGCGACGATCACGTCGCAGGAGAGCGCGAGCTCGAAGCCGCCGCCGAGCGCGAAGCCGTGCACGGCGGCGATGGTGGGCATGGGCAGGTCCAGTACGCCGGTGTAGGCGGCCCGCGCCGTGGGGCGCTGGCGCAGCAACTCGGCGTCGCTGAGGGAGTTCCGCTCCTTGAGGTCGGCGCCGACGCAGAACGCCCGCTCGTGCGTGGACGTCACGACGACGACACGGGCGTCCGCGTCGCCGGCCAGGGCCGCGCAGGCGGCGGCGATGGAGCGGGCCATCTCCGAGGAGACGGCGTTCATGGCCTTGGGGCGGTCGAGGACGAGCTCGACGACGTGGCCGTGCCGCCTGACCGCCACGTGCTCCCCGTACCGCTGCTCGTCTGCCATGACGCCTCCTGAACCTCCGGTTAACGACCGTTACCCGGGGATCATGTCAGCCGGGGCCCGCCCCGGGAAGGGGCGCATCGGCCCCGCGGAGACTCAGCCCCGCCGCGCCTCAGCCCCGCCGCGCGAGGAGCCACGGCTCGACCACGCCGAGGCCGCGCACCGGCCGCTGCCACATCGGCTGGAGTGCGAAGCGGTACGAGGGCGGGTCCTCGCCCTCCTTCTCGGCCGCCGCTGCCGCCTCCGCGGCCTTCGCCTCCGACGCGGGCGCGTCGCCGGTCCGGGTCAGCTCCTCCGCGAACGCCCCGTCCACGAGGACCGCGTCCTTCGGCGCTATCGAGGTCAGGCGGCTCGCGAGGTTCACCGTCGTACCGAAGACGTCGCCCATGCGCGTGGTGACCGTGCCGAAGGCGATGCCGACGCGCAGCTCGGGCATCGTCTCGTCGTTCGCCATGGTCTCGATGAGGCGCAGGGCGATCTCGGCGGCCACGCCCGCGTCGTCGGCGGCGTACAGGACCTCGTCGCCGAGGGTCTTGATGAGCCGTCCGCCGTGCGCGGCGACGAGGTCGGCCGCCGTGGTCTCGAAGGCCTCCACGAGCTCCCCGAGCTCCTCCTCCTCCATGCGCCGCGTGAGGCGCGTGAAGCCGACCAGGTCGGCGAAGCCCACGGCGAGCCGCCGGTCGACCATCTCCTCGTCGTCGGCGGCCTGCACGACGCGCCCCGTGGCGGCGGCGAGCTGGCGGCGCCAGACGTAGACGAGGAACTCCTCCAGCTCCGGCAGGAGCAGCTCCACCAGGGGATACGTGACTTCGGTACGGGTCATGCCGGGCTCGGGCGGCTCGGTCAGCCCCTCCAGGAAGGAGTCGATCTGCCACTCCGCGAGCCGCGCGGTGGTCTGCCCCGTGGACCGGGCCACCTGCACCGCCATGGCCTCGCTCAGGAGGCCCGCCTCGACGAGGCCCGCCAGGCGGCGCAGGGCGAGCACGTCGGCCTCGGTCAGCGCCTTGGCCTGGCCGATGTCGGGGAAGCCCATGGCCCGCCAGAAGCGGGACGCGAGCTCCATGGAGACGCCCGCGCTGCGGGCCGCCTGGAAGGGGGTGTAGCGGCGGTCCGCGCCGAGGATGAGCCCTTCGAGCCGGAGGGCGAGGGGGTCCTTGGCGGACTCGCCGTCCTTGTGCTCGTCCTGCACCTCGGGAACGCCGGCCGCGCCGCCCGGCCCGTCGTCGGGGCCACGCTCTGCCCCCGCGCCGGAGCCCGTGTCGTCGACGGTCACGCCTGCTGCCCTTCCGATCTGCCGCGGTCAGGTATCGACCGGCGCCAACTTTACGGCAGGTGTGCCGCAGCTCACTCCCGAGTCCCGTGACCCGTTCCCCCGGCCGGGGCACGCCGGGTGCCCGGCCGCCCCCGGGCGCGCGGAGCCGCCGGTCACCCGGCCGCCCGCAGGTGCACGATGTCGCCCGCGCCGACCGGCTCCTGCACCCCCGCCTCCGTGGCGAGCACGAGGCGGCCGTCGCCGTCGACCGCCACCGCCTCCCCCACGATGGAGCGGTCCCCCGGCAGCTCCGCCCGGACCCGGCGGCCGAGCGTGGCGCATCCGGCCGCGTACGCCTCCTGGAGCCGTGCGCCCGCGGGGTCGCCGCCCGCCGCGCGCCAGTCGCCGTACCACTGCTCCAGGGAGCGCAGCACGGCCCGCAGCAGCGGGTCGCGGTCCGTCGTCGACGCCCCGGCGAGGGCGAGCGACCCGGCCGTCGGCACCGGCAGCTCGTCCGCACGCAGGGTGACGTTGAGGCCGACGCCGATGACCACGCCGCCGCCGGAGGCGGAGCCCGCCCGCTCCGCGAGGATGCCGCCGGCCTTGCGCTCCTCGTCACCGACGGTGACCAGGAGGTCGTTGGGCCACTTGAGTGCGGTGTCCACCCCCGCGGCCCGCGAGACCCCCGCGGCGACGGCCACGCCGGTGAGCAGCGGCAGCCAGCCCCACCGCTCGACCGGCACATCGGCGGGTTTGAGCAGCACGGAGAAGAAGAGGCCCGAGCGGGCGGGCGCCGACCACGTGCGGTCCAGGCGGCCCCTGGCCGCGCTCTGCTCCTCGGCGACGAGGACCGCTCCCTCGGGGAGGCCGTCGGCGCGCGCCGCGAGGTCGGTGTTGGTCGACCCGGTGGCGGGCACCACGTCGAGCGAGGTCCACAGGGCACCGTCGCGCACGAGCGCCCGCCGCAGGGATGCGGCGTTCAGGGGCGGGCGGTCGAGGTCGGACCAGCGGTTGTCTTGAGCATCTGGCGGCGTCATGCAAGCCACCCTAGGTGTGGTAAACGCCGCACTGCCGAACGGTATCCGCGCCGATACGCTACGGGTCAGTAGCCAGCCGTAAGCCGCCATACGCACCTTTGAGCAGGCAGGGAGCCGCATCCCTATGTCCGAGATCGACATCCACACGACCGCCGGCAAGCTCGCGGACCTCCAGCGCCGCATCGAGGAGGCGACGCACGCGGGGTCGGCCCGCGCGGTCGAGAAGCAGCACGCCAAGGGGAAGTTGACGGCGCGTGAGCGGGTCGGGCTGCTGCTCGACGAGGGCTCCTTCGTCGAGTTCGACGAGTTCGCCCAGCACCGCTCGACCCAGTTCGGCCTGGAGGACAACCGGCCCTACGGCGACGGCGTCGTGACCGGTTACGGCACCGTCGACGGCCGCCCCGTGGCGGTGTTCTCGCAGGACTTCACCGTCTTCGGCGGTGCGCTCGGCGAGGTCTTCGGGCAGAAGATCGTCAAGGTCATGGACTTCGCCCTGAAGACCGGCTGCCCCGTCATCGGCATCAACGACTCCGGCGGCGCCCGCATCCAGGAGGGCGTCATGGCCCTCGGCATGTACGGCGAGATCTTCCGCCGCAACACCCACGCCTCCGGCGTCATCCCGCAGATCAGCCTGGTCGTCGGCCCGTGCGCGGGCGGCGCGGTCTACTCGCCCGCGATCACCGACTTCACGGTCATGGTCGACCAGACCTCGCACATGTTCATCACCGGGCCCGACGTGATCAAGACGGTCACCGGTGAGGACGTCGGCTTCGAGGAGCTGGGCGGCGCCCGCACCCACAACGCGACCTCGGGCGTGGCGCACCACATGGCGGGTGACGAGAAGGACGCCATCGAGTACGTGAAGTCGCTCCTGTCCTACCTGCCCTCGAACAACCTCAGCGAGCCGCCCGCGTTCCCCGAGGAGGCCGACCTCGCCCCCACCGACGAGGACCGGGCCCTGGACACGCTGATCCCGGACAGCGCGAACCAGCCGTACGACATGCACACGGTGATCGAGCACGTCCTCGACGACATGGAGTTCTTCGAGACGCAGCCGCTGTTCGCGCCGAACATCCTCACCGGCTTCGGCCGTGTCGAGGGCCACCCGGTGGGCATCGTCGCCAACCAGCCGATGCAGTTCGCCGGCTGCCTGGACATCGACGCCTCCGAGAAGGCCGCGCGCTTCGTGCGCACCTGCGACGCGTTCAACGTGCCGGTCATCACCTTCGTGGACGTCCCCGGCTTCCTGCCGGGCGTCGAGCAGGAGCACACCGGCATCATCCGCCGCGGCGCGAAGCTGATCTTCGCCTACGCCGAGGCCACCGTCCCGCTCATCACGGTCATCACCCGCAAAGCCTTCGGCGGCGCGTACGACGTCATGGGCTCCAAGCACCTGGGCGCCGACCTGAACCTCGCCTGGCCGACCGCGCAGATCGCGGTCATGGGCGCGCAGGGCGCGGTCAACGTCCTGCACCGCCGCACCATCGCCGCGGCCGACGACCAGGAGACCACGCGGGCGCGGCTCATCCGGGAGTACGAGGACGCCCTGCTCAACCCGTACACCGCGGCCGAGCGCGGCTACATCGACGCCGTGGTCATGCCCTCGGAGACCCGCTCCCACCTCGTGCGCGGCCTGCGTCAGCTCCGCACGAAGCGGGAATCACTGCCCCCGAAGAAGCACGGCAACATCCCCCTGTAGGTCCCCTGTAGGTCCCTGTAGGCCGCGACCGTTGAAGGAGCCCTCGTGATCAAGGTCGTTCGGGGCAACCCGACCCCTGAGGAGCTGGCCGCCGCACTGGCGGTGGTCCAGGCGCGCGCCGCGGCGGTGGCGGACCCGCCGTCCGGCGCGCCCGTACCGCCCGACTCCTGGGCCGACCCGGCCCGCGTGGCCAGGGACCGGCTCCCGGCACCGGGTCCCACCGCGTGGGGCCGCACGTACTGGCCCTCGTAGCCGCGTGGTCCCGTGATCCGCGATCCGTGATTCCGTGAGCTGGCCGGCCGGGGAACTTGAGTACGCGTACTCAGGCGCCCCGGCCCGGCCGGCCGCACCATCGGAGTCATGCTGTGGTCCGACCCGGAGAACGACCCGCCCGAGGACATGCGGGACATGCAGGCGAAGATGCGCCGCGCGGGATGCGTCCTCGCCCTCGCCATGGTGGTGGCGATGTTCGTGCTCGGCATCCGCTGAGCCGGACCCCTTACGCTGACGGCATGAGTGATCAGCCCCGCCGTCTCGTCCTCGCGTCGAAGTCACCCGCGCGCCTCGCCCTGCTGCGGCAGGCGGGCTTCGCCCCCGAGGTGATCGTCAGCGGCTTCGACGAGGACAAGGTCACCGCGCCGACCCCCGCCGAGCTCGCCCTGGCCCTCGCCGAGGCCAAGGCCTCCGTGGTCGCCGCGCGGCCCGAGGCCATGGGCGCCCTGGTCATCGGCTGCGACTCGGTCCTCGAACTGGACGGCCGGGCGCTCGGCAAGCCCGCCGACGCCGAGGAGGCGACCGCCCGCTGGAAGTCCATGCGCGGCCGCGCCGGCGTCCTTCAGACGGGCCACTGCGTCCGCGACACGACCGCGGGGACGTACGCGTCGGCGACGGCCTCGACCGTCGTCCGCTTCGGTGAGCCCTCCGACGAGGAGATCGCCGCGTACGTGGCGAGCGGCGAACCGCTGCACGTGGCCGGGGCGTTCACCCTGGACGGCCGCTCGGCCCCGTTCATCGACGGCATCGAGGGCGACCACGGCAACGTCATCGGCCTCTCGCTGCCGCTGCTGCGCCGGCTCCTCGCGGAACTGGGCATCGGCGTCACGCAGTTGTGGGCGTGACCCGTCCTGCCTTGTCGTAGGCCACGAGCGGCAGCACGATCAGGCCGAGCACGACCATCATGAAGGCGAACGCGGGCCAGCCCACCAGGCCCACGCAGAAGGCGCCGAGCACCCCGTGCACGACGGCGCAGGTGATGAGCAGCACCCGCCCGAAGCGCCCCGGCGCGCGGTCGCGGGCGGCCGCGCGGGCCAGCGCGAACGCGCAGAGCACCAGGTAGCCGCCGAAGACGACGCCGGCGATCCACGTCGACACGGTCATCGCGTGCGGATCGAGGCCGGCCAGGGACATGTCCTGCTTGTCGACGACCATGCCCAGGAACCAGTTCAGGAACGCGATGCCGACCGCCTCCACCAGGAGAACGATCGCGCCCAACCAGGCCACCGGTCTGCGCGCCACGGCGCCCCACCCACTTCCGCTCTGCTGTTACCCCTGGTACGTCCGATCCCTGCGCACGCTACTAACCGGTAAGGGGTGGGACAAGAGCTGCGCCCAGGGCAAAGAATCATTGGGCCATTGGTAGGGACTCCACAAAGAAAGGCCTCCTGCCGCAGCACTGCCTCACAGAGACCTTGACCACACCGGCGGGCTAGGCTTCCGGCAAGTAACCCCGCCTACCGTGGTAGGACAAGGGTTTTCGCGGACCGAGCGGGCGTCGCATCACACTCCGTGTGGGCAAGCTCACCCTTGGGGATGGGTCGTACAGCCGTGTCCACAGTCCCTAAACTCGGCTTGTTTCAAGGAGGGAGCCATCGTGCGCAAGGTGCTCATCGCCAACCGTGGCGAAATCGCTGTCCGCGTTGCCCGGGCATGCCGGGATGCAGGGATCGCGAGCGTTGCCGTCTACGCAGACCCCGACCGGGACGCTCTGCACGTCCGGGCGGCCGATGAGGCGTTCGCGCTGGGCGGTGACACTCCGGCCACCAGCTACCTGGACATCTCCAAGGTGCTGGCAGCGGCCAAGGACGCGGGGGCGGACGCGATCCACCCCGGCTACGGCTTCCTTTCGGAGAACGCCGACTTCGCGCAGGCCGTCATCGACGCGGGCCTGAACTGGATCGGCCCGCCGCCGCAGGCCATCCGTGACCTGGGCGACAAGGTCGCCGCGCGGCACATCGCGCAGCGCGCCGGTGCCCCGCTGGTCGCGGGCACCCCCGACCCGGTCTCCGGAGCCGACGAGGTCGTCGCCTTCGCCGAGGAGAACGGCCTGCCGATCGCGATCAAGGCCGCGTTCGGCGGTGGCGGGCGCGGCCTCAAGGTCGCCCGCACCCTCGAAGAGGTCCCGGAGCTGTACGACTCCGCGGTGCGCGAGGCCGTGGCGGCCTTCGGCCGCGGCGAGTGCTTCGTGGAGCGCTACCTCGACAAGCCGCGGCACGTGGAGACCCAGTGCCTGGCCGACAAGCACGGCAATGTGGTGGTCGTCTCCACCCGTGACTGCTCGCTCCAGCGCCGCCACCAGAAGCTCGTCGAGGAGGCGCCCGCGCCGTTCCTGACGGCCGAGCAGAACGCCGAGCTGTACGCGGCGTCCAAGGCCATCCTCAAGGAGGCCGGCTACGAGGGCGCGGGCACCGTCGAGTTCCTCGTCGGCGTCGACGGCACGATCTCCTTCCTGGAGGTCAACACCCGTCTCCAGGTGGAGCACCCGGTCACCGAAGAGGTCACCGGCATCGACCTGGTCCGCGAGATGTTCCGCATCGCCGACGGCGAGGAACTGGGCTACGACGACCCGCAGCTGCGCGGCCACTCCTTCGAGTTCCGCATCAACGGCGAGGACCCGGGCCGCAACTTCCTGCCCGCCCCCGGCACCGTCACGGCCTTCGCGCCGCCCTCGGGCCCCGGCGTCCGCCTGGACGCGGGCGTCGAGTCGGGCTCGGTCATCGGCCCGGCCTGGGACTCCCTCCTGGCCAAGCTGATCGTGACCGGCGCGACCCGCGAGCAGGCGCTCCAGCGCGCCGCCCGCGCGCTCGCGGAGTTCAACGTCGAGGGCATGGCCACGGCCATCCCGTTCCACCGGGCGGTCGTCAAGGACCCGGCGTTCGCGCCGGAACTGACCGGCTCCGACGCCCCGTTCACGATCCACACCCGGTGGATCGAGACCGAGTTCGTCAACGAGATCCCGGCCTTCACCGCGCCCGCCGCGGACGCGGACGCCGACGAGGAGCCGGGCCGCGAGACGGTGGTCGTCGAGGTCGGCGGCAAGCGCCTGGAGGTCTCCCTCCCCTCCTCCCTCGGCATGACGATCGCGCGCACCGCGGCGGCGGGCGGCGCCCGTCCCAAGCGCCGCGCGGCCAAGAAGTCCGGCCCCGCCGCCTCCGGCGACACCCTCGCCTCGCCCATGCAGGGCACGATCGTGAAGATCGCGGTCGAGGAGGGCCAGCAGGTCAACGAGGGCGACCTGGTCGTCGTCCTGGAGGCCATGAAGATGGAACAGCCCCTGAACGCCCACCGCTCGGGCACGATCAAGGGCCTCACGGCGGAGGTCGGCGCCAGCCTCACCTCCGGCGCGGCGATCTGCGAGATCAAGGACTGACCGCAGCACACACGCCCCGGGGCCGAGCTGACCTCCAGCCCGGCCCCGCGGCACGTTTCGGGGCCCGGCCATGGGACACGTCCCGGGCCCACCCCCGGCGGGCATTCCCAGCCCACCCCCGGCGGGCATTCCCAGCCCACCCCCGGCGGGCATTCCCAGCCCACCCCCGGCGGGCATTCCCAGCCCGTCCGGCGTTTGAGGACGAACTCGGCGGAGCCGGTGACGGACCGAGCCAAGACCCCGGGAGCAAGGGGCCCCGAACCGCGCCCCCGCGAGCAGTGGCATTCTGGTTACGCGAAGAGCGATCGGAGGCGCGGGGATGAAGACCGGCATGGGCCCCCAGGCCAGAGCGGCCAGAGCACAGCGGGCCGACGCGCGACGGAACTACGACCGGCTGGTCGCCGAGGCGAGGGCCGCGTTCGCCGAGCACGGCACCGGCACGTCCCTGGAGGACGTGGCGCGCCGCGCGGGCGTCGGCATCGGCACGCTCTACCGGCACTTCCCCAACCGCCACGCGCTGATGAGCGCCGTGTGGGAGGACGCCGTACGCGATCTCCTGGCCCGCTCGCACGCTCTCCTCGACGACCCGCACCCCTGTGCCGCGCTGGTGACGTGGCTGCGCGCCATCGTCACTCATGCGGGCGAGTACCGCGGTCTGTCCAGCGCCCTCATGTCGGCGTCGCACGACGACACTTCGGCGCTGGCCCGGTGCAGCAGGCCCATGCGCGAGGCGGGCTCGGCGCTGCTCGCCCGCGCGCAGGAGGCGGGGGCCGTGCGGCCCGACGTCTCCATCTCCGACCTGCTCCAGCTGACCAACGCGATCTCGCTGGCGGCCGAGGAGACCCCGGACGACCCGGAGTTGGCCGACCGCCTGCTCACGCTGACACTGCGCGGCCTACGGGCCGAGGGCCGGACAGCGGCCTAGGTCCCGTCCGGCTCGCCCGGCCCCGGCCCGTGCGGCTCAGCGGCGGCGCATGTCCGCGACGCGCGCGGTCCGCTCCCCCGGCGGCTGCTCCCCGAGGAGCGCGCTGCGCAACTGCTGGCCCGAGCCCGCCCCGTGGTTGCGCCGCTGACCCGGCAGGGGCACGTCCCGGCGCGGCTGGCGCCCCGCGGGGACGGAGTCGGGACCGGGTCCGGCTTCAGGGCCGGCGCCGCCGCCCGTGACCGCGATCTGCACGCCCTGGTCTGCCAGGGCCTGTAGTTCCGTGCCCGCCCGGTCGTCGTGCGCGGGCGGCTCGTCCGTGACCAGACGCGTGATGACGTCCGTCGGCACCGTCTGGAACATCGTGTCGGTGCCGAGTTTGGTGTGGTCGGCGAGGACCACGACCTCGGCCGCCGCCTGCACCAGCGCGCGGTCCACGCTCGCGGAGAGCATGTTGGACGTGGAGAGGCCGCGCTCGGCGGTCAGACCACTGCCCGAGAGGAACGCCCGGGAGACGCGCAGCCCCTGGAGGGACTGCTCGGCCCCGCTGCCCACGAGCGCGTAGTTCGAACCGCGCAGGGTGCCGCCGGTCATGACGACTTCGACGCGATTGGCATGGGCCAACGCCTGGGCCACCAGCAGGGAGTTGGTGACCACGGTCAGGCCGGGGACCCGCGCGAGCCGTCGGGCCAGCTCCTGCGTGGTCGTACCCGCCCCGACGACGATGGCTTCGCCCTCTTCGACGAGACCCGCCGCGAGATCGGCGATGGCCGTCTTCTCGGCGGTCGCGAGATGTGATTTCTGCGGAAAGCCGGACTCCCGCGTGAATCCGCCCGGCAATACCGCACCGCCATGCCGGCGGTCGAGGAGTCCTTCTGCCTCCAGCGCGCGCACGTCCCGCCGTACGGTCACTTCGGAGGTCTGGACGACGCGGGCGAGCTCGCGGAGCGATACCGCTCCGTTGGCCCGCACCATTTCGAGGATCAATTGGCGACGTTCTGCAGCGAACACGAAACTGACAGTAACCCCAACGACCGTCTGCTTTCAGCAGTATGCGCCGAATTACAGAAGTTGTTCGCACAGCAGGGCGGGAGATGGTATAGCCGCCTACTCACCGCGCCTATGCCGCGCGAATGGGCCGCAACAGTGCGTGACCTGCGGAGAGTTGTTTCAAGCCGCCGTTTCGATCAGCCCTCGTCGGCCGTCTTCCGCGTGTGCAGTTGCCGCGCCACCTCGGCGATCGATCCCGAAAGCGACGGGTACACGGTGAACGCGTTCGCGATCTGCTCGACGGTGAGATTGTTGTCGACCGCGATCGAGATGGGATGGATCAGTTCCGAAGCGCGCGGGGAGACCACCACACCGCCGACCACGATGCCCGTACCGGGGCGGCAGAAGATCTTGACGAATCCGTCGCGGATGCCCTGCATCTTCGCGCGCGGATTGCGCAGCAGCGGAAGCTTGACGACCCGGGCGTCGATCTTGCCCCCGTCGACGTCGGCCTGGCTGTAGCCGACGGTCGCGATCTCGGGGTCGGTGAAGACGTTCGACGACACGGTCTTCAGGTTCAGCGGCGTCACCGCGTCGCCCAGGAAGTGGTACATCGCGATGCGCCCCTGCATGGCGGCGACGGAGGCGAGCGCGAAGATCCCGGTCACGTCACCGGCGGCGTACACACCGGGCGCGGACGTGCGCGACACCTTGTCCGTCCAGATGTGCCCCGAGTCCTTGAGCCGGACCCCGGCCTCCTCCAGACCCATGCCGCTGCTGTTCGGGATGGCACCCACGGCCATCAGGCAGTGCGTACCGGAGATGACACGCCCGTCGTTGAGCGTCACCTCCACCCGGTCGCCCACGCGCTTGGCGGAGGCGGCGCGCGAACGGGACATGACGTTCATGCCGCGCCGCCGGAAGACGTCTTCGAGCACGGCCGCGGCGTCCGGGTCCTCACCCGGCAGCACGCGGTCACGGCTCGATACGAGGGTGACGTTCGACCCCAGCGCCTGATAGGCGCCGGCGAACTCGGCACCGGTCACACCCGAACCGACCACGATGAGCTCCTCGGGCAGCTCGTCGAGGTCGTAGACCTGGGTCCAGTTCAGAATGCGCTCACCGTCGGGCAGGGCGTCGGGGACCTCGCGCGGGTGACCGCCGGTCGCGATCAGCACGGCGTCGGCGACGAGGGTCTCCTCCGTCCCGTCGGCCGCGCGCACGACGACCTTCCGGGAGCCGTCGGCCTCCTGCTGGCCCTCCAGCCGCCCGCGGCCGCGCAGCACGCGCGCGCCGGCCCGCGTGACGGAGGCGGTGATGTCGTGGGACTGGGCGAGCGCGAGCCGCTTCACACGGCGGTTGACCTTCCCCAGGTCCACGCCGACGACCCGGGCCGGGCTGTCGATGTGCGGGGTGTCGTCCGCGACGATGATCCCCAGCTCCTCGTACGACGAGTCGAAGGTGGTCATCACCTCGGCCGTCGCGATCAGAGTCTTGGACGGCACGCAGTCGGTGAGCACCGACGCCCCGCCCAGACCGTCGCAGTCGACGACGGTCACCTCCGCGCCGAGCTGGGCGGCCACCAGTGCCGCCTCGTAGCCGCCGGGTCCGCCGCCAATGATCACGATCCGAGTCACGTACTCCATTGTCCCGCACGCTTCAAGGTGCGCACGCGCCGGGGGGCTCCGTCGGTGTGGCGCCCCCGTACGGGCGCTCCTCACGTTGCAGGAGGGGCGTACTTGATTGCTGCCGTACCCTCGTCCTCATGTCGCTCTACGCCGCGTACGCCGGCAATCTGGATCCGCGGCTCATGTCACGCCGCGCCCCGCACTCACCGCTGCGCGCGACCGGCTGGCTGAACGGCTGGCGGCTCACGTTCGGCGGGGAGCACATGGGGTGGGAGGGCGCGCTGGCCACGATCGTGGAGGCGCCCCGCTCCCAGGTCTTCGTCACGCTCTACGACATCGCGCCCATGGACGAGGAGTCCATGGACCGCTGGGAGGGCGTGGGCCTGGACATCTACCGCCGCATGCGGGTCCGCGTCCACACCCTGGAGGCCGAGGAACCCGCCTGGGTGTACGTGCTCAACGGTTACGAGGGCGGACTCCCCTCGGCGCGCTACCTCGGGGAGCTCGCGGACGCCGCGGAGTCGGCGGGGGCGCCGCACGACTACGTGATGGAGCTGCGCAAGAGGCCCTGCTAGGGCCCGGCCGGCCTCTCGTCGGAAACGACAACACAACAATCAGATTCCCGTGAGCATCGTCATCTACGCGCGTAGGGCGGGAGCGGCTACTCTCGTCGGCGTGAACGCTTCAGTTATTCCGGACAGCATCCAGGGCGACCCGTACGCCGCCGCCGACGCCGCCGCCGCGCGCCTGCGCGAGCTGACGGGCGCAGAGACCCACGACGTCGCCCTCGTGATGGGCTCCGGCTGGGCGCCGGCCGTCGGCGCGCTGGGCGAGCCGGAGGCGGAGTTCCCCGTCACCGAGCTGCCCGGCTTCCCGCCGCCGGCGGTCGAGGGCCACGGCGGCCGCATCCGCTCCATCAAGATCGGTGAGAAGCGGGCGCTGGTCTTCCTGGGCCGCACCCACTACTACGAGGGCCGTGGCGTCGCCGCCGTCTCGCACGGCGTACGCACCGCCGTGGCCGCGGGCTGCAAGACGATCGTGCTGACCAACGGCTGCGGTGGTCTGCGCGAGGGCATGCGCCCGGGTCAGCCGGTGCTGATCAGCGACCACCTCAACCTGACGGCCACGTCGCCGATCGTCGGGGCGAACTTCGTGGACCTCACCGACCTCTACTCGCCGCGGCTGCGGACGCTCTGCAAGGAGATCGACGCGTCCCTGGAGGAGGGTGTCTACGCCCAGTTCCCCGGCCCGCACTACGAGACTCCGGCGGAGATCCGTATGGCCCGCACGATCGGTGCGGACCTGGTCGGCATGTCCACCGTCTTGGAGGCGATCGCCGCGCGCGAGGCCGGGGCGGAGGTCCTCGGCATCTCCCTGGTCACGAACCTTGCCGCGGGCATGACGGGTGAGCCCCTCAACCACGAGGAGGTTCTCCAGGCGGGCCGCGACAGTGCCGCCCGCATGGGCGAGCTCCTCGGCCAGGTCCTCACCCGCATCTGACCTCGCGGCCCCCGCCGCCGGTTGCCCCGGGGCTGCCGTCCCCGGGGGCCGCCACCGCCGGTTGCCCCGGGGTCTCCCCTGCCCCGGCGCTCCGCGCCGGATGTCTCCCACCCACCCACCCGGTACTCCGCGGCTGCGAATGGATGAGCTGGCGGAACCAGGTAGGAGCCCGCAGGCGCGGTCCGAGGCGAGGGGACGTGTCGGTATGTCTGCCCGGAGCACGGTACACATGGCTACAGGCCCCCCGAAGCGGCCAAGCAGCCACGCAGGCGATAGCGAGGACGGACATACCGGCGCGGCCCCGCCCCACAACCAACCGAAGGCGACCGCAGACGGACGCCCCGCAACCAGGACGCCTCCCGTCCAGCCGAAGCACGACCACCAGCACCCCCGGACCCCCGGACCCCCAGAACCGCTAAAGCGAAGCCGCAACGAAAGGCTGACGACACCGTGCACGACGACCCCGAACTCACCGCACGGGCCCACGCCTGGCTGGCCGAGGACCCGGACCCCGAGACCCGCGAAGAGCTGGCCAAGCTCATCGACGCCGAGGACACCGAAGAGCTGGCGGCACGCTTCGCCGGCACCCTCCAGTTCGGCACCGCCGGCCTCCGGGGCGAACTCGGCGCGGGCCCCATGCGAATGAACCGCTCCGTCGTCATCCGCGCCGCGGCAGGCCTGGCCGCGTACCTCAAGGCGAAGGGCCAGGCGGACGGCCTGGTGGTCGTGGGCTACGACGCCCGCCACAAGTCCGCGGACTTCGCCCGCGACACCGCCGCCGTGATGACGGGCGCGGGCCTGAAGGCGGCCGTGCTCCCCCGCCCGCTCCCCACCCCCGTACTCGCCTTCGCCATACGCCACCTCGGCGCGGCGGCAGGCGTAGAGGTGACGGCCAGCCACAACCCGCCGCGCGACAACGGCTACAAGGTCTACCTGGGCGACGGTTCCCAGATCGTCCCGCCCGCGGACGCGGAGATCGCGGCGGAGATCGACGCGGTCGCGTCACTCGACGACGTCCCGCGCCCCGAGACCGGCTGGCAGATCCTCGGCGACGAGGTCCTGGAGGCCTACCTGTCCCGCACGGACGCGGTCCTGGCCCCGGATTCCCCCCGTACGGCCCGCGTCGTCTACACGGCGATGCACGGCGTCGGCAAGGAGACCCTGCTCGCGGCGTTCGACCGGGCGGGCTTCCCGGCCCCGGTCCTCGTGGCCGAGCAGGCCGAGCCGGACCCGGACTTCCCGACGGTGGCGTTCCCGAACCCGGAGGAGCCGGGCGCGATGGACCTGGCCTTCGCGACGGCGGCCCGCGCCACCCCCGCGCCCGACCTGATCATCGCCAACGACCCGGACGCGGACCGCTGCGCGGCGGCGGTCATGGACGGCGGCGAGTGGCGGATGCTGCGGGGCGACGAAGTGGGCGCCCTGCTCGCCGCGCACCTGGTCGGACGCGGAGCGCGAGGCACGTTCGCCGAGTCGATCGTCTCCTCCTCCCTCCTGGGCAGGATCGCGGCGAAGGCGGGCCTGCCGTACGAGGAGACGCTGACCGGCTTCAAGTGGATCGCCCGCGTCGACGGCCTGCGCTACGGCTACGAGGAGGCGCTCGGCTACTGCGTGGACCCCGAGGGCGTACGCGACAAGGACGGCATCACGGCGGCGCTCCTGCTCACGGAGTTGGCGTCCGAGCTCAAGGAACAGGACCGCACGCTCCTCGACCTGCTCGACGACCTGGCCGTGGAGCACGGTCTGCACGCCACCGACCAGCTCTCGGTCCGCGTGGAGGACCTGTCCCTGATCGCGGCCGCGATGCGCCGCCTGCGCGAGCAGCCGCCCACCGGGCTCGCGGGGCTGCCCGTGACGAAGGCGGAGGACCTGACGCGGGGCACGCAGACGCTGCCGCCCACGGACGGCCTGCGCTACACGCTCGACGGCGCCCGCGTCATCGTCCGCCCCAGCGGCACCGAGCCGAAGCTCAAGTGCTACCTGGAGGTGGTCGTCCCGGTGGCGGACAAGCCCGAGCTGCCGGCGGCCCGCGCACGGGCGACGGCCCTCCTGACGGCCATCAAGCGCGACCTCGCGACGGCAGCGGGCATCTGACACGACGCGGACGCCCGGCGTGCGAACCGGAAGCCCGGCACGCGAACCGGACGCCCGGCACACCGAGCCGAAGCCCGGCACACGGAGCCGGAAGCCCAGCATGCGGAACCGGCCTCCCGGAGGCCGGAGGCCAGAGGCCAGGCGACCGGAGGCCGGAGGCCGGAGACCCGGAGGCCGGAGACCCGGGCCGGAGGCCCGAGGCCCGGCAAGGCTGCCGGGTCACCCCTCCGGGTGATTCCGCCGGAGCAACTGCCGCAGTGCCCGGTGCGCTGCCGGTCCCCCAGGAAGGGACGACCGGTAGCGCACTTTCACGTTCCGGGAGCCGCCGCAGTGCCGTACGGATTCTCCGAGCCCTCGACAGCCGTCCCGTCACGCGTCCCCGCGTCCAGGTGCCCCGACGACGCCCCGCACCCGCCCCGCGGCTTCGCGGGGCGCGCGGCCCGTGCCCTGCGCCACGCCTGGCCCGCCCTCGCCGGATACGCGGCCGTACGCGGGATCGGCCTGCTGGTGTTCACCGTGTGGGCGCACCGCGAGCACCGCGGGGTGCGGCATCTGCTCATGGAGTCCTGGGACTGCGACTGGTACCTGCGGATCGCGAGCGACGGCTACGCCCACGAGCTCGGCACCCGCATCGACGGCAACAACCTCGCCTTCTTCCCCCTCTACCCGCTGCTCGTCAGGGCGGGCGACGCCCTGCTGCCCTGGCTGCCGAGGGGCGCGGCGGGCCTGTCGGTCTCGCTGGCCGCCTCGCTGCTCGCGGCGTGGGGGATCTTCGCGGTGGGCGACCGGCTGTACGGGCGCAGGACCGGGGTGCTCCTCGCCGTCCTCTGGGGCAGCCTGCCGGTGGCCCTGGTGCAGTGGATGGGCTACACGGAGTCCCTCTTCACGGCGCTCTGCGCGTGGTCGCTGTACGCGGTGCTCAGCGGCCGCTGGCTGTGGGCGGGCTCTCTGGCTGCCCTCGCGGGCCTCACGCGCCCCACGGGCGTCGCGGTGGCCGCGGCGGTGTCCCTGACGGCCCTGCTGGCCCTGCGGCGGTCCGTCGCCGTGAGACCGCTCCTGGGTGCCGTCGTCGCACCCCTCGGCTGGCTCTCGTACGTCGGCTGGGTGGGCCTGCGTCTCGGCCGCTGGGACGGCTACTTCGCCGTACAGAGGCTGTGGCGCAACGAGTGGGACGGCGGCGTCGGGACGCTGCGGCGGATGCGGGATCTCTTCGTGACCGAGCGTCCCGCGCTGTTCGTGGCGGTGGTGACGGCGGTACTGCTCGGCTCGGTCGTGCTCTTCGTACTGTCGGCGTGCGACCGGCAGCCGCTGCCCCTGCTCGTCTTCAGCGGCCTGCTGCTGGCGATCGTGCTGGGCAGCAGCGGCGTCTACTTCCCCCGGGCCCGCTTCGTGCTCCCCGCCTTCCCGCTGCTGCTGCCGGTCGCCGTGGCACTGGCCCGCGCGAGGACGCACGTACTGGTGACGCTCCTGGGCACGGCGGCACTCACGTCGGCCGTACTCGGCGGCCACATGCTCCTGGGCTGGCACGGGCCGCCGTGAGGCTCCGTAAGCCAAAGGAATGGATCAGGTGACCGCGAGGAGCACCACGAGCAGGATCGCCCCGGCGACGCTCGGCACGACGATCTCGTAGGCCCAGCGGACCGTGGGCTCGCCCTGCGCGGTCTCGGCGTCGGCCTGCCGCTCGGAGAGCTCGCGGAGTTCGTCCATGACCTGGTCGCCCTCGGAGCGGGTGGGTTTGGCCGACGGGTCGAGGAAGGGCCGGCCGCCCGTCACCGGGTCGCCCGCCGCCGCGGCCTGCGACTGCCTGCGCGCCGCCTTCTTGCGGCCGCGCAGGGAGACGGGGATCGCCCAGAGCTGGTACTTGGCGCCGGACGTGGTGACCGCCTCGTTGGAGTAGCTGGAGCGCAGCGTCGCGATGGACGCCCACGGCAGCGTGACGGTCCTGAAGGGGTTGCGGACGCGGAGCCGGTCGTCGTTGGCGTACACGGCGGGGCGCACGGTGAACGCGACGACCAGCGGTACCGCCAGGAGCAGCCCGGCGAGCGCGAGCCACGGGGTGCGGCCCTCGCCGCGGATGACCGCGTCGATGCCTAGCCAGGCGCCCAGGGCGAGCAGGAGGACGCCGCCCGCGATGCCGGCGGGGGACCGGAAGGTGCGGTCCTTGTATGCGGGCTCCGCCACGGGGTTCTGAGGGTCGCTCATACCCTTGATTCTGCCTGACGCCACGGCTAGGGCCTCCCGCCGGTCCGCACATGCGTACGTACCGGGCCTGCGGGGTGATATCGGCGGGGTCACCGCCCGTGGCCGTGTCGCGTTCGGTCGGTTGCGGACGGTCCATCTTCAGCCGGTCGTGGTCGCGTCTGCCTTCGGTCGGTTGTGGGGCGGGGCCGCGCCGGTATGTCCGTCCTCGCTATCGCCTGCGTGGCTGCTGGGCCGCTTCGGAGGCCTGTAGCCATGCGTACCGTGCTCCGGGCAGACATACCGACACGTCCCCTCGCCTCGGACCACCCGTGCGGGCTCCTACCCGGTTCCGCCAGCTCATCCATTCGCAGCCGCGGAGTACCGGGCGGGTGGGTGGGAGACATCCGGCGCGGAGCGCCGGGGCAGGGGAGACCCCGGGGCAACCGGCGGCGGCCACCGCGAGGCCAGGCGCGGGGCAACCGGCGGCGGCCACCGCGAGGGACACCCCTGTACAGCCGCTACGCGCGTAGATATGCTCAGCTCGTGACCATGCCCACTGCATTCGCTGACGTGACCGCGTCCGACAGCACGCTGCGCCGCTTCCTCCACGGGCTGCCCGGCGTCGACACGGTCGGCCTGGAGGCGCGTGCCGCCTCGCTCGGAACCCGTTCGATCAAGACCACGGCGAAGGCGTACGCCATCGACCTGGCCATCTCGATGATCGACCTGACGACCCTTGAGGGCGCCGACACCCCCGGCAAGGTCCGGGCGCTCGGCGCGAAGGCCGTCAACCCCGACCCCACCGACCGTGGCACGCCGCGCACCGCGGCCGTCTGCGTCTATCCGGACATGGTCGCCACCGCCAGGGCCGCCGTCGGGGACAGCGGCGTGAAGGTCGCCTCCGTGGCGACGGCCTTCCCCGCGGGCCGCGCCGCCATCGAGGTCAAGCTCGGCGACGTGCGCGAGGCCGTCGCCGCCGGCGCCGACGAGATCGACATGGTCATCGACCGGGGCGCCTTCCTCTCCGGCGACTACATGACCGTGTTCGAGCAGATCCGCGCCGTGAAGGAGGCCTGCGGCACCGCCCGCCTGAAGGTCATCTTCGAGACCGGTGAGCTGTCGACGTACGACAACATCAGGCGCGCCAGCTGGATCGGCATGATCGCGGGCGCCGACTTCATCAAGACCTCGACCGGCAAGGTCGGCGTCAACGCCACCCCGGCCAACACCCTGCTCATGCTGGAGGCCGTCCGCGACTTCCGCGCGCAGACCGGGGTGCAGATCGGCGTGAAGCCCGCCGGCGGCATCCGCACGACCAAGGACGCGGTGAAGTTCCTCGTGCTCGTCAACGAGACGGCGGGGGCCGACTGGCTGGACAACCACTGGTTCCGCTTCGGCGCCTCGTCGCTCCTCAACGACCTGCTGATGCAGCGCCAGAAGCTGGCCACGGGCCGCTACTCCGGCCCCGACTACGTGACGGTGGACTGATCCAGATGACTTCCCCCTTCGAGTACGCCCCGGCGCCCGAGTCCCGCTCGGTCGTCGACATCGCGCCGAGCTACGGCCTGTTCATCGACGGCGAGTTCACCGAGGCCGCCGACGGCAAGGTCTTCAAGACGGTCTCCCCGGCCACCGAGGAGGTCCTCTCCGAGGTCGCGCAGGCCGGCGAAGCCGACGTCGACCGTGCGGTGTGGGCCGCCCGCAAGGCGTTCGAGACATGGTCGGCGCTGCCGGGCGCCGAGCGAGCCAAGTACCTCTTCCGGATCGCCAGGATCATCCAGGAGCGCAGCCGCGAGCTGGCCGTCCTGGAGACGCTGGACAACGGAAAGCCCATCAAGGAGACCCGCGACGCCGACCTCCCGCTGGTCGCCGCGCACTTCTTCTACTACGCGGGCTGGGCCGACAAGCTCGACCACGCCGGGTACGGGAGGAACCCCGCGCCGCTCGGCGTCGCGGGCCAGGTCATCCCGTGGAACTTCCCGCTGCTCATGCTGGCCTGGAAGATCGCTCCGGCGCTCGCGACCGGCAACACGGTCGTCCTGAAGCCCGCCGAGACGACTCCGCTGTCGGCGCTGTTCTTCGCGGACATCTGCCGCCAGGCGGGTCTCCCGAAGGGCGTCGTCAACATCCTTCCCGGGTACGGCGACGCGGGCGCGGCCCTGACCGCCCACCCGGACGTGAACAAGGTCGCGTTCACCGGCTCGACGGCCGTCGGCAAGGCCATCGCCCGCCAGGTCGCGGGCACCGGCAAGAAGGTCACGCTTGAACTGGGCGGCAAGGGCGCGAACATCGTCTTCGACGACGCCCCCATCGACCAGGCGGTCGAGGGCATCGTCACCGGCATCTTCTTCAACCAGGGCCAGGTCTGCTGCGCCGGGTCGCGTCTCCTCGTACAGGAGTCGATCCAGGACGAGCTGCTCGACTCGCTGAAGCGGCGGCTCTCGACCCTGCGCCTCGGTGACCCGCTGGACAAGAACACCGACATCGGCGCCATCAACTCCGCCGAGCAGCTCGCCCGTATCACCGCGCTCGCCGAGACCGGTGAGGCGGAGGGCGCCGAGCGCTGGTCCGCGCCCTGCGAGCTGCCGGAGAGCGGCTACTGGTTCGCGCCGACCCTCTTCACCAACGTCACGCAGGCGCACACCATCGCCCGTGACGAGATCTTCGGCCCGGTGCTCTCCGTCCTGTCCTTCCGCACGCCGGACGAGGCGGTCGCCAAGGCCAACAACACGCAGTACGGCCTCTCCGCCGGCATCTGGACGGAGAAGGGTTCGCGCATCCTCGCGGTCGCGAACAAGCTCCGGGCGGGCGTCGTCTGGGCCAACACTTTCAACAAGTTCGACCCGACGTCGCCGTTCGGCGGCTACAAGGAGTCGGGCTTCGGCCGCGAGGGCGGCCGGCACGGGCTGGAGGCGTACCTCGATGTCTGACCGACTCACGGTTCTCAAGACCTACAAGCTGTACGTCGGGGGCAAGTTCCCCCGCTCCGAGAGCGGCCGGGTGTACGAGGTGAACGACTCAAAGGGCAGGTGGCTCGCGAACGCGCCCCTCGCCTCCCGCAAGGACGCCCGTGACGCGGTCGTCGCCGCCCGCAAGGCCTTCGGCGGCTGGTCGGGCGCGACCGCGTACAACCGCGGCCAGGTCCTCTACCGCGTCGCGGAGATGCTGGAGGGCCGCAAGGACCAGTTCGTGCGGGAGGTCAGGGACGCGGAGGGCATCTCCAAGTCCGAGGCCGCCGCGCAGGTCGACGCGGCGATCGACCGCTGGGTCTGGTACGCGGGCTGGACCGACAAGATCGCCCAGGTGGCGGGCGGGGCCAACCCGGTCGCGGGCCCGTATCTCAACCTGTCGACGCCGGAGCCGACGGGCGTCGTCACGGTCGTCGCGCCCCAGGAGTCGTCGTTCCTCGGCCTGGTCTCGGTGCTCGCCCCGGTGATCGCGACGGGCAACACGGCCGTGGTGATCGCCTCCGAGAAGTACCCGCTGCCCGCCCTCTCGCTGGGTGAGGTTCTCGCGACCTCCGACGTTCCCGGCGGTGTGGTCAACATCCTCACCGGGAGGACCGCCGAGATCGCGGCGCCGCTCGCCGCCCACCAGGACGTCAACGCGATCGACCTCACGGGCGCGGACGCGGACCTGGCGCGTGACCTGGAGGTCGCCGCCGCCGACAACCTCAAGCGGGTGCTGCGTCCACAGGCTGTGGACTTCTCGGCCGACCCGGGCACGCACCGCCTGACGGCCTTCCTGGAGACCAAGACGGTCTGGCACCCCACGGGCTCCCTGGGCGCGTCGGGCTCGGCCTACTAGCCACTCCCCGCACAGCGAGGCCCCGGCCCCCTCCGTCCAGGAGGCCGGGGCTTCGTGCTGTCCGGTCCGTCAGGCCCCGTCGCCCGGGCCGATGCCGAAGCGGGCGGCGATGCCGTCGAGCACGCACTCCAGGCCGGTCTCGAACTGCCAGGCGGCGTCGTCCTTGCGGCCCTCGCCGAGGGCGTAGCGCCGGTAGGTCGGATAGCGGCCGGTGCCCATCAGGTACATCATCTGCGGCGCCAGCGCGCGGCGCGTGTCGTCGCCGCTGCTCCAGCCGTTGTCGTCCATGTACTGGCGCAGCGCGACCTCGGACTGCGTCGCCCCGTGCGCGTAGGCGCTGACCGCGCGGAAGGCGGCCATCACCGAGTCGGTGTCCATTCCGTGGCCGTCGAGCGCCGCGAGCTGCCGCTCCGCCGCCGCCATGCGGTTCGGCGTCAGCGTGAAGTTCGGTGCGGGGAGCTGGGCGAGCCAGGGGTGGCGCAGCGTCATGGCGCGGTTGCCGTGGGCGTAGGCGCGCAGCACCTCGCGCCAGCCGGTCACCTCTTCGGGCACGGTCAGTTCCCCCATGACCTGGTCGACCATGAGCGCCCACAGGTCGTCCTTGCCGGAGACATGGCGGTACGCGGCCATGGGGGCGACGCCCAGCTCGGTGGCGAGGCGGCGCATAGTGACGGCGGCGCTGCCTTCGGCGTCGGCCACGCGCACGGCGACGGCGGCGATCTTCTGCGGTGTCAGAGAGGCGCGGGGCGCGGCCGCGGGGCGCTCCACGCGCTCCCACAGCACGGGCGGTTCGGCGCCGCTGCTCTTCTGCTGGGCTGCCACGGGGGCTCCTCTCGACGGACGACTTGTGTACAGCGTATCCCCAGTGGACGCCGTACACATTCGTGTGTACGTTGTACGCACCAGATACGCCGTACACAACGGCGGCGTACGCAACGGGGGGTCCCCATGAACACGAGCCCGCAGTCACAGCCCCGGCCGCTCCGCATCGCGGTCGTCGTCGGCTCCACCCGCGAGGGCCGCTTCGCGCCCATCGTCACCCAGTGGATCAAGAGCCACCTCGACCAGCGCGACGACATGAGCGTCGACGTCGTCGACCTCGCCGAGACGCCGCTGCCCACCGTCCTCCCGGCCTTCGGTCAGCCGCCCGCCGCCGGCACCGAGGAGGCGCTCGCCCAGGTCTCACCCCGCCTGGCGGCGGCCGACGCCTTCGTCTTCGTCACACCTGAGTACAACCACAGCTTCCCCGCGACGCTGAAGAACGCCATCGACTGGCACAACGAGCAGTGGCACGCCAAGCCGGTCGGCTTCGTCTCCTACGGCGGCATCTCGGGCGGCCTGCGCGCGGTCGAACAGCTCCGCCTCGTCATGGCAGAGCTGAACGCGACGACCATCCGCAACACGGTCAGCCTGCACAACGCCTGGGGCCTCTTCGACGAGGAGCACACGATGCGCGACCCGCAGAGCGACACCGCCGCCAAGGCCATGCTCGACCAGCTCGCCTGGTGGGCCCGCGCGCTGAGCGAGGCCAGGGCCGCCCGCCCGTACTCCGCCTGAGGCCCCGCCACCACCCGGGAGAGCCATGAACCAGCGCACGGAAGCGGCGGACCCCACGGTCACCCGGGCCGCGGAGCCCTCCCGCCTCGCCATGCTCGGGCTGCTGCTCGGCATCATCCTGGCCACGCTCGACGGCACCATCGTCGGCACCGCCCTGCCCACGATCGTCGGTGACCTCGGCGGCCTCGGCCACTTCTCCTGGGTGGTCACGGCCTATCTGCTCACCGCCGCCGTCTCGACCCCGATCTGGGGCAAGGCCGGCGACCTGTACGGCCGCAAGGGCAGCTACCTGACCTCGATCGCCGTCTTCCTCGTCGGCTCGGTGCTCTGCGGAGCCGCGCAGGACATGGCCCAGCTCATCGCCTTCCGGGGGCTCCAGGGCATCGGTGCGGGCGGCCTCTTCGTGGGCGCGCTCTCCCTCATCGGCACGCTCCTGCCGCCGGCGCGGGCGGGGCGCGCGCAGTCCATGATCGGCGTGATGCTGCCGGTCGCCATGATCGGCGGCCCGCTGCTCGGCGGCTTCCTCACCGACCAGCTGGACTGGCGCTGGGTCTTCTACGTCAACGTGCCCGTGGGCGCCGCCGCACTGCTGATCGTCGGCCTCCTCATCCGGCCGACCGGCGAGCACAGCACCGCCCGTATCGACTACGCGGGCGTCGCGCTCCTCACCACGGGCATCCTCGCCCTCACCCTGCTGGGCACCTGGGGCGGCACGACGTACGAGTGGATCTCCCCGCAGCTCGCCGCCCTCGCGCTGATCGCCGCGGCCTCGCTGGCCGCCTTCGTACGCGTGGAACGGCGCGCTCCCGAACCGGTCATCCCGCCGCGCCTGTTCCGCGACCGCAACTTCACCGTCGCCCAGGTGCTCACCTTCCTGGCGGGCGCGGCGATGCTGGGCGCGGCGAGCTATCTGCCGCAGTACATGCAGTTCGTCCGCGGCATGTCCTCGACGGCGAGCGGTCTGCTGCTGCTTCCGCTGATGCTCGGCATGATGGGCGCGCAGCTCGCCATCGGCCGGGCGGTCGGCAAGGGCGGCGGCTACCGGATCTACCCGATCGCGGGCGGCGCGGTCGCCACGGCGGGCGCGCTCGCCCTGCTGACGCTGGACGTGGACACCGCCACGGGCGTGGCCTCCGCGCTGACGTTCGTCCTGGGGGTGGGCCTCGGCTGCCTGTTGCAGCCGTCCCTGCTGATCACCATGAACAGCGCGGAACCCCGCGACATGGGCGCCGCGAGCGGCACCACCACGCTGCTGCGCACCATCGGCGGCTCCCTCGGCGTGGCCGTGCTCGGCTCCTTCTACACCGGCCGCATGACCGACACCCTCACGGAACGGCTCGGCGAGGACGGCGAGCGCCTCGCGGGCGGCCACCAGCTGACGCCGGAGGCGCTGCGGGGCATGCCGGAGCCGGTGCGGGACGCCTTCGGGGCCGCGGTCACCGGCGGGCTGCACGGCGTCATGACCGGCACGGCCGTCCTGTGCGCCCTGACGCTCGCGGCGGCCTGGCTGATCCGCGAGGTACCCCTGCGGTCGAACCCCGGCACGGCATCCACCGAAGCCTCGTAGGCCCCTGGCCCGGCCGCCCGCTGTCCGCCGCCCGCCGTCTCCGCCCGCTAGCCCGGCAGCAGCCCCGTCACCGGGCCCACCACCGGCAGGTCGCTCACGGAGCCGCCGCGGGTGATCGGGCCGGTGACGGCGGCCGTGCTGATCGGCTTGAAGTCCGCGATCTGGGTGCCGAGGGAGTTGTCGAGCGGGTCGGTGCCGGTGTTCGCCAGCGGGTCGAGCTGGAGGGACTTGGCGGGGGCGAGGCCGCCTGCCGCCGAACTGCGCAGCGCGCCCGTCAGCGCCTCGACGGTCGAGATGCCGTGCCCGGCGTCGGCCGGCTCGGCGGTCCCGGCCGCGGGCGGTGCCGCGACCGGTTCCGCGGCACCGGCGGCCGCACCCCCCGCGCCGAGCGCGGCACCCGCCGCGGTGAGCGTCAGCCCCGCGCGCAGCAGTCCGCGGGCGCCGGGACGGAGTGATGTGCGAGCCGCGTGTCGTGCCATGAGTACCGTCCGCATCCCTGTGTGGTGAGTAAGTACGCGAGCACGCAGCGTAGTTGACGCGTACGGGAGGCGCCACAGGCGGCCCCGGGAGCTCAAACGCGCGTTCCCGCATCCCTTTTCGCGGTCCGTTCACGGCCGGTATGGGCATGCTTCGCGCCGCCGTTGATAATGACTCCCGACCACTCGAGGCGAACCAACATCTGAAAAGGGTCAGCGCATTGGGATCCCAGCCCCCGACACCCGCCCGCGTCGTGCTGCTCTGCGGCCCCTCGGGCTCGGGCAAGTCCGTCTTCGCCGCCCGCTCCGGGCTCCCCGTGCTCTGCCTGGACGACTTCTACAAGGAGGGCGACGACCCCACGTTGCCGCTCGTCCCCGGCAGCGCGGACATCGACTGGGACTCGCCCGCCTCCTGGGACGCGGACGTGGCGCTCGCCGCCATCGAGGAGCTGTGCCGTACGGGGCGTACGCGCGTCCCGGTGTACGACATCGCGACCAGCGCGCGCGTCGGCCAGGAGTCCCTGGACATCGAGCGCACCCCGCTGTTCATCGCCGAGGGCATCTTCGCGGCGGACATCGTGGAGCGGTGCCGGGAGAACGGCGTGCTCGCCGACGCGATCTGTCTGCGGGGCCGGCCCTCCACCACGTTCCGGCGGCGGCTGCTGCGGGATCTGCGCGAGGGGCGCAAGTCGGTGCCGTTCCTGCTGCGCAGGGGCTGGCGGCTGATGCGCGCGGAACGCGCCATCGTGGCCCGGCAGGCCGCCCTCGGGGCGTACCCCTGTGCCAAGGGTGAGGCCCTGGGGAGGGTTGCCGCCGCTGCCGCCGGGCGGCGTGTCGCGGCGGGCGTCGACGCCGGCTGACGGGCCGCCCCGCTCCGGCAGGCCCCGGGAGCGCCCGCCCCCGGACAAGCAGAAGGACCGGAAAGACCCCCCGGCCTTCCGGTCCCGCTACTTGTCTCCCCCGTGTTCCCCGCTTGTTCCCCCGTGCTCCGCCGCGTCCCCCCGGAGCGACGGCCCCCGTACTTCCCCCGTGTTCCCCCCGATCCTCAGGCGACCAACTCGCCGAAGGACTCCTCCTGGTCACGCCCGAAGCTGAGGACCTCGTCCTCGCGCATCCGGCGGAGCGAGCGCCAGATGCTGGACTTCACCGTGCCCACGCTGATGTCGAGGATGTCCGCGATCTCCGGGTCGGTGCGGCCCTCGTAGTAGCGGAGGACCAGCATCGTGCGCTGGAGTTCGGGCAGCCGGGCCAGGGCCTGCCACAGCACGGCGCGCAGCTCGGTGCCGCGCATCGCGTCCGTGTCGCCCACCGTCTCCGGCAGTTCCTCGGTCGGATACTCGTTCAGCTTGCGGCGGCGCCACGCGCTGATGTGCAGGTTCGTCATGGTGCGGCGGAGGTAGCCCCCCACCGCGGCCTTGTCGCTGATCCGGTCCCAGGCCCGGTACGTCGAGAAGAGGGCGCTCTGGAGCAGGTCCTCGGCCTCGTACCGGTCACCGGTCAGGTGGTAGGCGGTGGCGTACAGGGAGGCGCGGCGCTCCTGGACGTAGGCGGTGAACTCCGCCTCCGACAAGCTCTTCCGCTCCCCCGGTTCCTCCCCGTACGCGGTTCCCCCGTGAGGTGCGTCAACCACCGTCATGTACGTGGTGTGCTGACGCCCGGTACCGCGAGCGCACCCCCGCCCGCTCACGGCACCGGACTTCTCAGAGCTCCGGCCGACATCGTGGAGACGCGTGACAACTGCGCTTGACCTGGTGCTGTGCAGCGTATTCATCTCGCGCCCCCCATCGGTGGAGTCCGGTTCATTCGGTCTGTGCTGTGGTGCTTTTTGCTTGTGACCAGAACTCTGCCGGACCCACTTCATGACGGTGTCCGCCGACTGTCACAGGCCTGTCACAGGGGTCCGCCACCCCGTATCGCGCGTGAGGGTGAGGTGAGGGAGCGCTCCAGCAGTCGTACTGGAGCCCTGGCATGGGACAGAATGACGTTCGTGCCTTCCCTGTTGCTGATCGAGGACGACGACGCCATCCGGACGGCCCTGGAGCTTTCGCTGACGCGCCAGGGACACCGGGTGGCCACTGCTGCCACCGGCGAGGACGGCCTGAAGCTGCTCAGCGAGCAGCGGCCGGACCTGATCGTGCTGGATGTGATGCTGCCGGGCATCGACGGGTTCGAGGTGTGCCGTCGCATCCGGCGCACCGACCAGTTGCCGATCATCCTGCTGACCGCGCGCAGCGATGACATCGACGTGGTCGTGGGCCTGGAGTCCGGTGCCGACGACTACGTGGTGAAACCCGTGCAGGGCCGCGTCCTCGACGCGCGCATCCGGGCCGTGCTGCGGCGCGGCGAGCGCGAGGCGAACGACGCGGCGACGTTCGGTTCGCTGGTCATCGACCGCGCGGCGATGACGGTGACGAAGAACGGGGAGGACCTCCAGCTCACCCCGACCGAGCTGCGGCTGCTCCTGGAGCTGAGCCGCAGGCCCGGACAGGCGCTGTCGCGACAGCAGTTGCTGCGCCTGGTGTGGGAGCACGACTACCTCGGTGACTCGCGGCTCGTGGACGCGTGCGTGCAGCGGCTGCGCGCCAAGGTCGAGGACGTGCCGTCGTCGCCCACGCTGATCCGTACGGTGCGCGGGGTCGGCTACCGGCTGGACACGCCTCAGTGACCAAACCGCAGGACAAGCTCCGCGCCCTGCCCGCGGCGCGCAGGGCCGTGCTCGCGGGAATCCGCTTCACGAGTCTGCGACTGCGTCTCGTGCTGGTGTTCGGCCTCGTGGCGCTGACCGCCGCCGTCTCCGCGTCCGGCATCGCGTACTGGCTCAACCGCGAGGCCGTGCTGACGCGTGCGCAGGACGCGGCGCTCAAGGACTTCCGGCAGCAGATGCAGACGCGGGCCGGCGCGCTGCCCGCCAACCCCTCGCAGGAGGAACTCCAGGTCGCGGCCGGGCAGATGGCGAACAGCAGCCAGCGTTACAGCGTGCTGCTCGTCGCCGAGAAGAAGGGCGGCGGCCGGATAGTCGGCTACTCCGACCTGGACGCCTTCACGCTCGCCAAGGTCCCCCGCTCACTTCAGAAAGCGGTGGCCAAGCGGCAGCCGGTCACCTCGGGCAACAAGAGCCCCCACCACCTGTACTGGCAGCGGACCTCCGAGCACGGCACCCCGTATCTGGTCGGCGGCGCCGAGGTGATCGGCGGCGGCCCGACCGGCTACATGCTGAAGTCGCTGGAGCCGGAGGCCAAGGACCTCAGTTCGCTCGGCTGGTCCCTCGCGATCGCCACCGCGCTGGCCCTGATCGGCTCCGCGCTGCTCGCCCAGGCCGCCGCGACGACCGTGCTCAAACCGGTGCACCGCCTCGGGGTGGCCGCGCGCAGGCTGGGCGAGGGCAAGCTCGACACCCGGCTGCGCGTCTCCGGCACCGACGAACTCGCCGACCTGTCCCGGACGTTCAACAGGACCGCCGAGAACCTGGAGAAGAAGGTCGCCGACATGAGCGCCCGTGACGAGGCGTCGCGCCGCTTCGTCGCCGACATGTCGCACGAGCTGCGCACCCCGCTGACCGCCATCACGGCCGTCACCGAGATCCTGGAGGAGGAGCTCGACGCGGAGACCGGCTCCGTCGACCCGATGATCGAACCGGCCGTACGCCTGGTGGTGAGCGAGACCCGCCGCCTGAACGACCTCGTGGAGAACCTCATGGAGGTCACCCGCTTCGACGCGGGCACCGCGCGCCTGGTCCTGGACGACGTGGACATCGCCGACCAGATCACGGCGTGCATCGACACCCGCGCCTGGCTGGACGCGGTCGAGCTCGACGCCGAGCGCGGCATCACCGTACGCCTCGACCCGCGCCGCCTCGACGTCATCCTCGCCAACCTCATCGGCAACGCCCTCAAGCACGGCGGTTCCCCGGTGGAGGTCTCGGCCCGCCTGGAGGACGCGGAGCTCGTCATCTCCGTACGCGATCACGGTCCCGGCATTCCCGCGGACATCCTGCCGCACGTCTTCGACCGCTTCTACAAGGCGAGCGCGTCCAGGCCGCGGTCCGAGGGCAGCGGCCTCGGCCTGTCCATCGCCCTGGAGAACGCGCACATCCACGGCGGTGAGATCTCCGCGGCCAACTGCCCGACGGGCGGCGCGGTGTTCACGCTGCGGCTGCCGCGGGACGGCGGAAGCCCCGAAGAGCCCGCCGAGACCGAGGGAGAGCCCGCATGACGGGGCGTCGTACGCGTGCCGCGGTCGTCACGGCCGTGCTGGCCGCCGGGCTCGCCGGCTGCGGGATCAGGTCCACGGAGGTGCCGACCGACTTCGGGCCCGCGCCGTCGCGGGTGCCGTGCGTGATGTCGGGCTCCAGCATCGCCTCGCAGTCGGGCAGCGAGGTCCCCGTGCAGGTCTTCCTGGTCTGCGCGGCGCAGCTCGTGACCGTCGACCGGGCCGTGCGGGTCCACGAGGACAAGGCGACCACCGACCGGGTACGGATCGCGCAGGCCCTGCTCGACGAGCTGGCCGCGCCCCCTTCGGAGGCCGAGAAACAGGCCGGCTTCGCCACGGACGTACGCGGCGGAACCACGGTCTCCGGGCCTTCGCGGGGTGAGCCGGATGAGGCGCTGCGCCTCAGCAGGCCGCCGCAGGATCTTTCCGCGTTCGCGCTCGCGCAGATCGTGTGCACGCTGGCCGACAGCGCGGCGTCGGCCCAGGACCAGACGGTGATCATGGGTGGACCGGGTGATGATCCGCTGCGGCGCTACACGTGCGCGCCGGAGGTCCGCTCGCGGCCGGGCTCGGTGGAGCCCCCTTCTGAGACGGTGCGGTAACAGAAGCGACCGTGGGGTAACAGGCACACGGACGCGGAACCGATCCTGCCGCCCATGACGTCTTGGGGGGCGTGCGTCAAGGCTCGGGCGGCCGTACCGCCGCCATCCGCTTCCGTGCGGCGGGAGGATTCCTCCTCGCCGCGCACCTTCTGCTCGTCGGATGGATCACGCTGCGTCCACTGGACGTCCCCTGGGTGAGCGCCGCGAATCTACAGCCGCTCGCCGGGATCAAGGCGGATCTGGCGCTCGGCGGAGTGCAGGCCACCCGCCGGATCGGCGAGGCCCTGCTGCTGCTCGCGCCGCTCGGCGCGCTGCTCCCGCTGGCCGGCGGCCGGCTCGTCGTGTCGCCGTGGGGTTCCCTGGTGCGAACCGTCGCCGCGGGGGCGCTGCTCTCGCTCGGCATCGAACTGCTCCAGACCGGCGTGCCCGGTCAGGTCGTCGACATCGACTCGCTGCTCCTGAACACGCTCGGGGTGGCGGCCGTCCATCTCGCGGTCGTGCCGGCGGCGCGTGCCAGGCTCCGCCACCACGCGGAGCTCGAGCGCGGCGCGGCCCTCCCCCGGGAGGACACGTCTCAGGGTGCGACCCCGACGATTCCCAGGGTCGGGATCGCACCGTAGAGCGACGCTTCGTACCGCTTTCCGGTCGTAGCGTGGAGACATCGGGGCATACGAGAAGCCTCCCGTCCACGGTTCACGAAGGAGCCCGACATGACCGCCCTTGCCCGCCCCACGCACGGCCGGATGATCGGCGGAGTGTGCGCAGCCCTCGCCAAGCGCTTCGGCACCTCCGCGAAGACGATGCGCGTGATCTTCGTGGTCTCCTGTCTGCTCCCCGGCCCGCAGTTCCTGCTCTATCTCGCGATGTGGCTCCTGCTGCCCTCCGAGGACAAGGCCCGCCGAACGGCCTGGTGACCGAGACACGATGGGGCGCCCCTCCCGTGCGGAGGGGCGCCCCATTCGTCGTGCCGTGAGCCTGCCTAGAGCGGCACGCCGTTCAGTCCGGTGCCGTTGACCGGCAGGCCGTCGAGCACGGCGCCGAGCGCGTCCTTGCGGTCCGTCGACGTGAGCGACCGGGCGGCCTCTTCCGCGATGGGCTGCGCGGCCATGCCGCCAAGGAGGGCGCCCTGCGCCACGGACTCGGAGGTGACCCCGGGCGGCGTCTTGGCGAGCTGGTCGAGCGGGAGGGCCGAGACGACGGTGCCGAGGGCCGCGGCGTCAGGGACGACGGGGGCGGCGGGGGCGGCGCTCGCGGCACCTGCTCCGGCGGCGGCGAAGGCGGCACCGAGAGCGGCGACACCGAGGGTCTTGGCGGCAGACTGCTTCATCTTCAGGGCGTCCTTGCGAATTCGATGACGGGGATCCGGGCGGTTCAACGACCGCGCGGCCTCCGGATCACGGGCGCAGGACGCGAAGAGCGGCCGGGTGGCGTACTCCCCGGCCGCTCCGGTGCCCGCGGCGACGCGCGGGCCGTGCGCTACTTCGCGGTGGACGCGCTGGTGGAGACGGTCTGACGGAACAGCCACTCGGACTTCAGTTCGGCGTAGCCGGGCTTGATCACGTCGTTGATCATCGCGAGCCGCTCATCGAAAGGAATGAACGCTGATTTCATCGCATTGACCGTGAACCACTGCATGTCGTCGAGCGTGTAGCCGAACGTTTCGACCAGGTGCTCGAACTCGCGGCTCATGCTGGTGCCCGACATCAGCCGGTTGTCGGTGTTCACCGTGGCCCGGAAGTGCAGCTTCCGCAGCATGCCGATGGGGTGCTCGGCGTACGAGGACGCGGCGGCCGTCTGGAGGTTCGACGTCGGGCAGAGCTCCAGGGGGATGCGCTTGTCCCGTACGTAACTGGCGAGGCGGCCCAGGCGCACGCTGCCGTCCTCCGCGACCTCGATGTCGTCGATGATGCGCACGCCGTGGCCGAGGCGGTCGGCGCCGCACCACTGCAGGGCCTGCCAGATCGACGGCAGGCCGAAGGCCTCGCCCGCGTGGATCGTGAAGTGGTTGTTCTCGCGCTTGAGGAACTCGAAGGCGTCGAGGTGGCGGGTGGGAGGGAAGCCCGCCTCCGCGCCCGCGATGTCGAAGCCGACGACGCCGAGGTCGCGGTAGCGGTTGGCCAGCTCGGCGATCTCCAGGGCGCGGGCGGCGTGCCGCATGGCGGTGAGCAGCGCGCCCACGCGGATGCGGTGGCCGTTCTCCTTCGCGCGGCGCTCGCCCAAGCGGAAGCCCTCGTTGACCGCCTCGACGACCTCTTCGAGGGTGAGGCCCTGCTCCAGGTGCTGCTCGGGGGCGTACCTGATCTCGGCGTAGACCACGCCGTCCTCGGCGAGGTCCTCGGCGCACTCAGCGGCCACGCGCTTGAGGGCGTCCTTCGTCTGCATCACCGCGCAGGTGTGCGCGAAGGTCTCCAGATACCGCTCCAGGGACCCGGAGTCGGCCGCCTCGCGGAACCAGATCCCGAGCTTGTCGGGGTCGGTCTCGGGCAGTCCCTCGTACCCGTTCTCCCGGGCGAGGTCGACGATCGTGCCGGGGCGCAGGCCACCGTCGAGGTGGTCGTGGAGGAGCACCTTCGGGGCGCGGCGGATCTGTTCGGCGCTGGGCGTCTCGCGGTCCGTGTGACCGGTCGTGTGAGTCTGGCTCGTCATTTCGGCACTCTAGCGCCTACGCGCGTAGAACTCACTGGTCGATACGTAACAGTGACCCTGCGGACGGGTGGCGTACACCGCCGCTTCTGACACTGTTCTGTCATGGCACAGCATGGGACGACGGGGCCCACGGGGGCGCCCAGGCTCGGGCGCGCGGTCGGAACGGCCCCTTCGGCGGTGAGCGGTGCGGTCGTACTGCTGCCCGGCGGCGCCGAGACATCCACCCGCAGACCATCTCCGCTCGCGGCCGGCGCCGTGCGCGCGCTCGGCCGCAAGCTGGCCCACGACGGGCGCGGGTCGGGCCTCGCCGCGCACGTCGTGCACTACCGCAGCCGCGGCTGGAACGGCGCGCAGGCGCAGCTCGCCCACGACGCGACCTGGGCGGCGGACGAGATCGTACGTCTCTACGGCGACGTCCCCGTCTGCCTCGCCGGAGTGGACATGGGCGGCAGGGCCGCGTTGCGCGCGGGCGGCCACAGCGCGGTCGAGTCCGTCCTGGCGCTCGCCCCCTGGCTGCCGGAGGACGACATGGCCGCGCCGCCCGAACCGGTGAAGCAGCTCGCGGGGCGGCGGGTCCTGATCGTGCACGGCACGAACGACGAACGGACCGATCCCGAGCTGTCGTTCCGGTTCGCGCAGCGGGCCAAGAAGGCCAATCGCGACGTGTGCCGGTTCGAGGTGCACTCGGACGGGCACCGGCTGCAACAGCATCACAGCGAAGTGCTGGCGCTGGCCTCCGACTTCGTCCTCGGGACGCTGTTCGGGGCCGGGTTCGCCCGCCCCCTGGAGGACGCGTTGGCCGCGCCGCCGCCACTGGGGCTACGGATGCCGCTGGCCTCCGGCTTCGGGCAGTCGCTTCGGCGGTGAGGCGGTGAGGCGGTGGCCCGCCCCCGTCATGTCGACTGTTGCAGCAGCTTTCCCTTTCTGCTCAGCAGGAACTCCTTGAACGCCGCCACCGGCGGAGTGTCCGGGTGGCCGTCCAGCCAGGCGACGCCGATCTCGCGTACCGCCCGTTGGCCCGTCACCGTCAGTTCCACGACTCCGGGGCGCCGCACGGCCGGCGGCGGCAGGAGGGCCACGCCCAGGCCCGCCGCGACCAGGCCGCGCAGGGTCTCCGCCTCCTCGCCCTCGAAGGCCACGCGGGGCCTGAAGCCCGCCTCCTGGCAGAGGTCGTCCGTGATGCGGCGGAGGCCGTAGCCGGGCTCAAGGGTCACGAAGGCCTCGTCGGCGGCCTCGGTGAGGCGGACGCGCTTGCGTGCGGCCAGGCGGTGGTCGTCGGGCACGACCAGGCGCAGCCGCTGCTCGTCGAGGCGGCGGGCGACCAGGTCGGGGGCGTCCGGCACGGGCGAGGTGAGGCAGAGGTCGAGCTCGCCGGCGCGCAGCCGCTCCAGCATCGCCTCGCCGTAGTTCTGTACGAGGCTGAAGCGCACCCGCGGGTGGTCGGCGCGGAAGGCCCGCAGCAGCCCGGGCACGGTCTCCGAGCCCATGGTGTGCAGGAAGCCGAAGGCGACCTTGCCGGACTCCGGGTCGGCGTCCGCGCGCACCGACTCGGCGGCGCGCTCCACCTCGCCGAGGGCCCGCTCGACCGAGGCGAGGAAGGTGCGGCCCGCCGGGGTGAGCGAGACGGTGCGGCCGCGGCGCGCGAACAGGTCGACTCCCAGGTCCCCTTCGAGGCGTACGAGGGCGCGGGAGAGCGTCGACTGGGGGATCTGCATCTCCTGGGCGGCGCGCGTGACGTGCTCGGTGCGGGCCACCCCCGCGAAGTACGCGAGGCGTGGCGCAAGCAGCGTGACGATGTCCTCCGCGTCACTGTTGTGTGACACGCGAGCGCCTGACCTCTGCTGATGCTTCATGGGAATGATTATGGCGATTCCATGCATTGGACGCATCAGAAAAGCGGTCGTACGTTCCTTGCATGCCTCCTGCCAGTAGCGGGGCGACCGCCACCACCCCCGCGGCCGCCCTCACCTCGCCGTCCCCCTCCCCCTCGGCCGCCGATTCGCGGATGACGCCCGGCGGGCCCGGCTACCGCCGGATGAGTTTCGCGCTCTTCCTCGCGGGTGTCGCCACCTTCGCCCTCCTCTACTCCACGCAGGCGCTCCTGCCCCTCGTCTCCGACGACTTCGGGGTGAGCGCGAGCACGGCGAGCTGGACGGTGTCGGCGGCCACGGGCGCACTGGCTCTCTTCGTCCTGCCCCTCAGCGCGCTCAGCGAGCGCTTCGGGCGGCGCGCGGTCATGACCGCCTCGCTCTCCGTCGCGGTGGCGGTGGGTCTCCTGGTCCCCTTCGCCCCCTCGGTCGAGACGCTCATCGCGCTGCGTGCCGTACAGGGCGCGGCCCTCGCGGGGCTCCCGGCGTCGGCGATGGCGTTCCTCGCCGAGGAGGTCCGGCCGAAGGCCCTGGTCGCCGCCATCGGCATGTTCGTGGCGGGCAACTCCATCGGCGGCATGAGCGGGCGCATCGTCACCGGCTGGGTCGCGCAGGCCTGGGGCTGGCGCGCGGCGGTCGGCGTCGTGGGCATCCTCGCCGTCCTGTGCGCCGTCGCCTTCCGCGCGCTGCTGCCCGCGCCGCGGCACTTCACCCCGGCCTCGCTCAGCCCGAAGGCTCTGGCGCGCACGGTCCGCACGCACCTGTCGAACCCGCTCCTGTGCAGGCTGTACGCGATCGGGGCGCTGTTCATGACCGTCTTCGGCGCGGTCTACACCGTGATCGGCTACCGGCTCACCGAGGCGCCCTTCTCGCTCCCGCAGGGCATCATCGGCTCGGTCTTCCTCGTCTACCTCGTCGGTACGGTCTCCTCCGCCGCGGCGGGCAAGCTGGTGGCCAGGCTCGGGCGGCGCGGCGCGCTCTACCTGGCGGTGAGCACGACCACGGGCGGGCTCCTCCTGTCCCTCTCCCCCTCGCTGGTCCTGGTGCTCCTGGGGCTGGTGCTGATCACCGCCGGGTTCTTCGCCGGGCACGCGGTGGCGTCGTCATCGGTGAGCCGTACGGCCACCACGGGCCGCGCGCAGGCCTCGGCCCTGTACCAGTCCGCGTACTACCTGGGGTCCAGCGCGGGCGGCACGCTCGGTGCCGTCGCCTTCCACGCGGGCGGCTGGGCCGGGACGGTGGGGCTCGGGCTCCTGGCGGTGCTCGGCGTCGTGTCGGTCACGCTGTGGGGCTCCCACGCGGCCCGCGCGAGCGGGCGGGCCCTCGCCCCCTCTTCCTGACAACGGGCCCCCGCCTGTGGGTTTCCCGACTCCGGGGGCCGTTGTCAGTGCGCTGCGGTAGCTTCCCGAGTAGGCCCTTCGCCGGGCCGTTCGGATGGAGCCGCAGGGGTGGGTTGGGATGAGCGACATCGCAGGGACGACGACCGAGCTGGACGTCACACTGGAGAAGCACCGGGTCGAGCTGACCGGGTACTGCTATCGGATGCTGGGTTCGGCCTTCGAGGCCGAGGACGCCGTGCAGGACACGATGGTGCGCGCCTGGCGCAGCTTCGAGAAGTTCGAGGGCCGCTCCAGCGTCCGCTCGTGGCTGTACCGCATCGCGACGAACGTCTGCCTGGACATGCTGAACGCGGGCAATCGCCGCGCCCGCCCCATGGACCTGACCGCCGCCGCCCCGCTGGCGCAGGCGGCGCTCACCCCGCGCCCGGACAACACCTGGCTGGAGCCGATGCCGGACGCCCGTGTGCTGCCGAGCCCGCACGACCCGGCCGAGGCTGCCGTCGCCAAGGAGTCGGTGCGCCTGGCGTTCGTCGCCGCCCTGCAGAACCTGCCGCCGAAGCAGCGGGCCGTGCTGATCCTGCGCGAGGTCCTCGCGTGGAAGGCCAGCGAGGTCGCCGAGCTGATCGATACCTCCGTCGCCTCGGTCAACAGCGCGCTCCAGCGGGCCCGCGCCACGCTCGCCGAGCGGCCGGACGACGACACCGCCGTCTCCGACCCGCTCGACGAGGAGCAGCAGAAGCTCCTGGACCGCTATGTCACCGCCTTCGAGGGCTATGACATGGCGGCGCTCACGGCGCTGCTCGCCGAGGACGCCGTCATGACGATGCCGCCGTTCGACCTGTGGCTGCGGGGCACCGAGGACATCACGGGCTTCATGTCCACGATGGGCGCGCCGTGTGCCAACGGCCGCCTCCTGCCGGTGAACGCGAACGGCACGCCGGGCTTCGCGCAGTACAAGCCCGATCCCGAGAACGGTGGATTCAAGTCCTGGGCGATCCAGGTCATCGAGATCTCAGAGGGCCGTATCGCCGGCTTCCACTGCTTCCTTGACACCCAGCGGTGGTTCCCCCTCTTCGGGATGCCGCTCCATCTCGACGACTAAGCCGAGCAGTTCGACCAGACCGACCAGTCCGAGGAGGGCCAGCAAGGCGGGGGCGGGGTTCCGGAGCCGTATCGTCCGCCCCGCCCTTCGGGCGGCCAGTTGCAGCCGCGCGATGGCGTCGACCGTGGTGAGGTCGGAGGTCGTCACGGCGGTGACGTCGCAGATGACGTCGGCGCCGGGGCCGTGTCTCGCGGCGGCCACCTGCTCGCAGAGACGGGGCACGTCTTCCGGGCGCAGAGGGCCCGCGATGCGGATGAGGTGCGGTTCGGTGTCGGCCATGCAGGATGGACCGACCCAGCGGACGGAACTCATCGGTGACGCCGCCGAACGGGACCGGTGGTGGTCCACCGGTCCCGTTCACCCGTACGAGTACGCCTTGGCCAGAGCCCCGCTCAAGGGGCAGGGGTCAGCTGATCCGGTCCAGGATGATCGGCTTCGGCGAGAAGGACGTCCCCGCGGCGGCGATGTCGAAGGATCCCTCCAGGGACTGGAGCGCGTACTCGAAGCGCTCCGGGGTGTCCGTGTGCAGGGTGAGGAGAGGGGCGCCCGCCTCGACGGAGTCGCCCGGCTTCGCGTGGAGTTCCACGCCCGCGCCCGCCTGGACCACGTCCTCCTTGCGCGCACGCCCCGCGCCCAGACGCCACGCGGCGACGCCGACGTCGTACGCGTCGAGGCGGGTCAGGACGCCGGACGACGGGGCCGTCACCACGTGCGTCTCCCGGGCCACCGGCAGCGCCGCGTCCGGGTCGCCGCCCTGGGCCGCGATCATGCGGCGCCACACGTCCATCGCCGAGCCGTCGGCCAGCGCCTTCGCCGGGTCCGCGTCCTTCAGGCCCGCCGCGTCGAGCATCTCGCGGGCCAGGGCGAGGGTCAGTTCCACGACGTCCGCGGGGCCGCCGCCCGCGAGGACCTCCACCGACTCCCGTACCTCCAGGGCGTTGCCCGCCGTGAGGCCGAGCGGGGTCGACATGTCCGTCAGCAGCGCCACCGTGCGCACGCCGCTGTCGGTGCCGAGCCCGACCATCGTGGAGGCCAGTTCACGGGCGTCGTCGACGTTCTTCATGAAGGCGCCGGTGCCGACCTTCACGTCGAGGACGAGCGAGCCCGTGCCTTCGGCGATCTTCTTGGACATGATCGACGAGGCGATCAGCGGGATCGCCTCGACCGTGCCGGTCACGTCCCGCAGGGCGTAGAGCTTCTTGTCGGCGGGGGCGAGGCCGTCGCCGGCCGCGCAGATGACCGAGCCGACGCCGTCGAGCACGTTCAGCATCTCCTCGTTGGAGAGCAGCGCGCGCCAGCCGGGGATGGCCTCCAGCTTGTCCAGGGTGCCGCCGGTGTGGCCGAGGCCGCGGCCCGAGAGCTGCGGGACGGCCGCGCCGCACGCGGCGACCAGCGGGGCGAGCGGCAGCGTGATCTTGTCGCCGACGCCGCCGGTGGAGTGCTTGTCCGCCGTGGGGCGGGACAGCGAGGAGAAGTCCATGCGCTCGCCGGACGCGATCATCGCGGCGGTCCAGCGGGCGATCTCCTTGCGGTTCATGCCGTTGAGCAGGATCGCCATGGCGAGGGCGGACATCTGCTCGTCGGCGACCGCGCCGCGCGTGTACGCGTCGATGACCCAGTCGATCTGCTCGTCGCTGAGCTCGCCCCGGTCGCGCTTGGTGCGGATGACGGAGATGACGTCCATTGGCATGTCCTTCCAGCGGTACAACAGCGTACGTATACGGATGCGTTCGGGACTCTACGCGCATAGAGAGCCGAGATGAAGACGGCCCCGCACCCGGGATCACAAGATCCGGAGTGCGGGGCCGTCGTGTTCAGTCGAGGTGCTGCGGGCCGAACGCGTCCGGCAGCATCTCCGCCAGGGCGCGGATCCCGGAAGCGGTCTCCAGGAGCAGCTCCGGGCCCCCGAACTCGTACAGGAGCTGACGGCAGCGGCCGCACGGCATCAGGATCTCGCCCTTGCCGTCCACGCACGTGAAGTGGGTGAGGCGGCCGCCGCCGGTGAGCTGGAGCTGGGAGACCAGGCCGCATTCGGCGCAGAGGCCGAGGCCGTAGGAGGCGTTCTCCACGTTGCAGCCGGAGACCGTCCTGCCGTCGTCGACCAGGGCCGCGGCACCGACCGGGAACCCGGAGTAGGGCGCGTACGCGCGGGACATGGCCTCGCGCGCGGCTTCCCGCAGGGCGTCCCAGTCGGTGTCGGCGGCGGCAGTCGTCACTTTCCTTGGCCCTTCCGGTACGGCATTCCGTCCGCCTTCGGCATGCGCAGCCGCTGGGCGGAGAGCGAGAGGACCAGCAGGGTCACCACGTACGGCGTGGCGGTGACGACCTGGTTGGGCACCTCGTCGGTCAAGCCGTACCACACGAACATCAGCGCGGAGACGGCCGCGGTGATCACCGCGGGGACGTACCGCTTGCGCCACGCGAGGTAGATCGCGCCGATGACCAGCAGGATCGCGATGAGCAGAAGGAGTGCGTGGACGTTGGTGCCGCCACCCCGGAGCTTCAGGCTGTCGGTGTAACCGAACAGTCCCGCGCCGAGCGCGAGCCCGCCCGGCATCCAGTTGCCGAAGATCATCGCGGCGAGGCCGATGTAGCCGCGCCCGCCGGTCTGGCCCTCCAGGTAGATGTTGGAGGCGACCAGCGAGAGGAAGGCGCCGCCGAGGCCCGCGAGGCCGCCGGAGATGACGACGGCGAGGTACTTGTACTTGTAGACGTTGACGCCCAGCGACTCGGCCGCGATGGGGTTCTCGCCGCAGGAGCGCAGGCGCAGGCCGAACGAGGTGCGCCACAGGATCCACCAGCTCAGCGGCACCATCGCGACGGCGATCACGGTGAGCGGCGACAGGTCGGTGATCAGGCCGCCGAGCAGGCCCGCGAGGTCCGAGACCAGGAACCAGTGCTTGTCGTTCAGGTCCATGAGCCAGTCGGAGAGACCTGGCACGGAGAAGTTCCCGAGCGATTCGACGGGCGGCGACTGCTTCGACGTACCGCCTTCCTCGCCCTCGAAGGCGAAGGTGGCGAGGTAGCGGGTGGCGCCGAGGGCGAGGATGTTCAGGGCCACACCGGAGACGATGTGGTTGACGTTGAAGGTGATGGTGACGATCGCGTGCAGCAGGCCGCCGAGCGCGCCGCCGAGGATGCCGAAGAGGACACCGACCCACGGGCCCCACTGGAAGCCGGCCCAGGCGCCGAACCACGTGCCGAGGATGAGCATGCCTTCGAGGCCGATGTTGACCACGCCCGCGCGCTCGGCCCACAGGCCGCCGAGGCCCGCGAGGCCGATCGGCACGGCGAGCTTGAGGGCCGTGGACATCTGGCCGGTGGACGTGATGCCGTCCGCGCCGGTGATGAGGCGGACCACGGAGGTCAGCACGAGGACGCCCGCGATGATCAGCAGGAGGACGGGGAGCGAGACGCGGCGGCGGCCCGGCGCGGGCTGCTTGGCCGGGGGCTTGGCGACGGTTGCCGTGCTCATCGGGCAGCCACCTCCTTCACGGAGTCGTTGTTGCCGTTGTTGCCGTTCGCCCGGGCGGCGGCGGCCAGTTCCTCACCGACGCGGCGCTGCTGACGGCGCAGGCCCCAGCGGCGCACCTCCTCGTAGGAGACGACGACCGCGATCACGATGAGGCCCTGCATGATCACCGCGATCTCCTTGTCGTACGCCTCCGGCTGGGCGTAGTCGAGGGCGGGCGAGGCCTTGTCGAGGAAGGCCCAGAGCAGCGCCGCGAAGGCGATGCCGACCGGGTTGTTGCGGCCGAGGAGTGCGATGCCGATGGCGGTGAAGCCGAGACCCGCGGGGAAGGAGAGGCTGTAGGTGTGGGTGTCGCCGAGCAGGATCGGCAGGCCCGCGAGGCCCGAGACCGCGCCGGAGATCAGCATCGCGCTGAGCACCATGCGCTTGGCGTTGACGCCGGAGGCCGCGGCGGCCGACTCGGAGGCGCCGGTGGCGCGCAGGTCGAAGCCGAACCGGGTGCGGTTGAGGATCAGCCAGTACAGGACACCCGCGAGCACCGCGATGATCACGAAGCCGTAGATCTCGCCGCCCGCGACCTTGATGCCGGGGAACCAGCCGGACTTCTCCATGACGCCGGTCGTCTGGTTGTTGCCCACCGGGACGCCGAAGTTGTCGGTGAGGGTGAGGTAGGCGATGACGCTCGTCGCGATGGCGTTGAGCATGATCGTCGAGACGACCTCGCTGACGCCGCGGGTGGTCTTGAGGATGCCCGCGATGCCGGCCCAGAAGGCGCCGGTGAGCATGGCGACCAGCATGAGCAGGGGGATCTGGAGGAAGGACGGCAGCGCGATGTGCGCGCCGACGACGGCGGTCACCATCGCGGCGAGACGGTACTGCCCGTCCACGCCGATGTTGAACAGGTTCATGCGGAAGCCGATGGCCACCGCGAGCGCCGCCAGGTAGTACATCCCCGCCTGGTTGAGGATCAGGACCTGGATGTCGGAGAAGGTGGCCTGCTCCAGCATCAGGCTGTACGGCTCGATCGGGCTCTTGCCCGAGGCGAGCAGCACGACCGAGGTCAGCGCCACGGCCACGAAAAGGGCGATGACCGGTCCGGCCACCGCGAGGAGCACGCGCTCCCTGTCGAACTTCTTCATCGGATCTCGTCCTCCTCGGAGCCGTCACCGGACTCGACGTGTTCCAGGTGACCGGAGGCGGCACCCGTCATCGCCGACCCCAGCTCCTCCGGCGTGATGGTGGCCGGGTCGGC
Source organism: Streptomyces sp. NPDC046335 (assembly GCF_055587985.1). Taxonomy (NCBI): domain Bacteria; kingdom Bacillati; phylum Actinomycetota; class Actinomycetes; order Kitasatosporales; family Streptomycetaceae; genus Streptomyces; species Streptomyces sp. NPDC046335. The sequence continues at coordinate 426,559 of NZ_JBVJFF010000008.1, forward strand.
GTCCGCGACGAACTTTCCGCGGTAGATCACGCGGAGGGTGTCGGAGAGGCCGATCAGCTCGTCCAGGTCGGCGGAGATCAGCAGTACGGCGAGGCCCTCACGGCGGGCCTCGCGGATCTGGTCCCAGATCTGCGCCTGCGCGCCGACGTCCACACCGCGGGTGGGGTGGGCGGCGATCAGGAAGCGCGGCTTGTGGCTCATTTCGCGGCCGACGATCAGCTTCTGCTGGTTGCCGCCGGAGAGCGAGGCCGCCGTCACGTCGATGCCGGGCGTACGGACGTCGTACTCCTCGACGATGCGGCGCGTGTCGGCCTGGGCGCTCTTGAGGTCCAGCCAGAAACCGACGGTGCCGCCGGCGTTCGGCTTCTCGGTGACGTGACCGAGGATGCGGTTCTCCCACAGCGGGGATTCCAGGAGGAGTCCGTGGCGGTGGCGGTCCTCGGGGATGTAGCCGATGCCGCCCTCGCGCCGCTTGCGCGTGGGGTGGGCGGTGATGTCCTCGCCCGCCATGCGGATCACACCGGAGTCGGCGTGCTTGAGGGCGATGAGCGCGTCGATCAGCTCGGTCTGGCCGTTGCCCTCGACGCCCGCGATGCCGAGGACCTCGCCCTCGTGGATCGTGAACGAGATGTCGTCGAGCAGCGCACGCCCCGAGTCGCCGTCGGCCAGCAGCTTCAGGCCCTCGACCTCGATCATCGGCCGGTCGGTGACCGTCGACTCCGCCGTCTCCGGCGTGGGCAGTTCGCTGCCCACCATCAGCTCGGCGAGCTGGCGCGGCGTCGTCTCGGAGGGGACCGCCGTGCCGACCGTCGTGCCGCGCCGGATGACGGTGATGTCGTCGGCGACGGACAGCACCTCGCCCAGCTTGTGCGAGATGAAGATGACGGACAGGCCCTCGGACTTCAGCTCGCGCAGGTTGTCGAAGAGCGCTTCGACCTCCTGCGGCACGAGCACGGCCGTGGGCTCGTCGAGGATGAGCGTGGTGGCGCCGCGGTAGAGGACCTTGAGGATCTCCACGCGCTGCCGGTCGGCCACGCCGAGGTCCTCGACGTACGCGTCGGGGCGCACCCCGAGGCCGTAGCGCTCGGAGATCTCGGCGATCTTGCGCCGGGCGGCGGCGCCGATGCCGTGCAGCTTCTCGCTGCCGAGCACGATGTTCTCGAGCACGGTGAGCTGGTCGGCCAGCATGAAGTGCTGGTGCACCATGCCGATGCCGCGGGCGATGGCATCGGCGGGGCCGGCGAAGGCGACCTGCTCGCCGTCGACGGTGATGGTGCCCTCGTCCGGCTTCTGCATGCCGTAGAGGATCTTCATCAGGGTCGACTTGCCCGCGCCGTTCTCGCCCACGAGGGCGTGCACGGTGCCCTTGCGGACGGTGAGCCGGATGTCGTGGTTGGCCACGACTCCGGGGAAGCGCTTGGTGATGCCGACGAGTTCGACGGCGATGGGCGGAGGGTTGGTGGACGCGTCGATGGCGCACTCTCCTCGGGGAACTGAAGGAAAGGGGCCGCCTACGCGCGCAGTGCCCCCGCTATTTGGTGCTGCTGGGTCCTCGTGGATGCTGCTGAGGAGGTTCCTCGTACGAAGTGCCTTCGTACGAGGGGGAATCGGGCCGCGGTCCGCGCGAACGGGGCGCGGGGTGAACCATCGTCCCCCACACCCCGTCGCACGGAAATCCCGCTGCCGTCACGCCGTCACGGCGTCACGCCTCGGCCTTACGGCGTGGCCTTGACCTTGATCTTTCCGTCCTTGATGCCCGCCTCGGCCTTCTCGAGGGCGGCCTGGACGTCCTTCATGCCCATGAACTCGGGGTTCGACTCCGCGAGCGCGACACCGCCGGACTTGAGGTCGGCGCGGACGACGCCGCCCTTGGCGCTGCCGTCCTCGACGGCCTTCGCCAGGTTGTAGACCGAGCCCGCGACGTCCTTGGTGGCCGACGTCAGGATGTACTTCTTGTACTTGGCGAGCGCGTCCTGCTTGTACTGGTCGGAGTCGACGCCGATCGCCCAGACCTTCTTGGCGGCGGCGGCCTCGATGACGCCCTGACCGGAGAGGCCCGCGGCGTGGTAGACCACGTCGGCGCCCTTCTCGATCTGGCCCTGCGCGGCCGTCTTGCCCTTGTCGGGGCTGGAGAAGCCGCCGTCCTCGGCCTTCTCCGTCAGGTACTGCTTGACGACCTTGACCTTGGAGTTCGTGTCCTTCACGCCCTGCGCGAAGCCCGCCTCGAACTTGTGGATGAGCGGGACGTCCACGCCGCCGATGAAGCCGACGGTCTTGGACTTGGTGGTCTTGGCGGCGGCGACGCCCGCGAGGTAGGACGCCTCCTGCTCGCTGAAGACCAGGTCGGCGACGTTGTCCGCCTTGACGGTCTCGTCGTCGACGATGCCGAAGGTGGTCTTCGGGAACTTCTCCGCGACCTCCTTGATGGCGGGCGCGTAGGCGTAGCCGACGCCGATGACGGGGTTGTAGCCCTGCTTGGCGAGCTGCGTCAGGCGCTGCGCCTTGTCGGCGTCGGACTCGCCGTCGACCGGCTCGACGGCCTTCTCGCCGGTCTTGAACTCCGCTGCGGCCTTCTTCATGCCGACGGTGGCGGCATCGTTGAAGGACTGGTCGCCGGCGCCGCCGACGTCGTAGGCGATGGCGACGCCCTTGTTCTTGTCGTCCTTGCTCGCGGCGGCGTCGCTTGACGTGCCACCACAGGCGGAGACGGAGACGGCAAGGGCTGCGGTCGCGGCGCCCGCGACAGCTATTCGAGACACCCGGCGCATAGAGACGAACTCCTTAGTACAAACAAGTACAAGCACGCATCAGCGCCTCACCTGGCGCTGATTTCGCCGCAGCGTAACGCGCGTAGACCTGACATAAGAACCCTTCTGTCCGGTCCGTTATCGAGCTGTGGCCACGGGGCGTCGCGGGGGTGTCGGGGGCACGAACACGCCAAGGGCGTCCCCGTGACAGGGGACGCCCAGGTGGCAGAGGACGTGCTACGTAAAACCCGCGGCCGGCGCCCGGCGGGGTGGCGGCCCCGCCCGCGCGGTCGCGGCCTACGGGACGGTCTTGACCTCGACCTTGCCGCTGATGACGTCCTTCTTGGCCTTCTCCACCGCGGCGACGACGTCCTTCATCGCCCGGTACTTCGGGTTGGAGTCGGCGAACCCGACGCGGCCGGACTTGAGGTCGTAGCGCTGCTCGCCCTTCATCGGCTTGCCCTCGACGACCGACTTCGACAGGTCGTACACCGCGCCGCCGACGTCCTTCAGCGCGGAGCCGAGGATGTGGTCCTTGTACTTGGCGAGCGCCTTCTGCTCGTACTGGTCGGAGTCGACGCCGATCGCCCACTTCTTCTGCGAGCCGACCTCCTGGATGACGCCCTGCCCGGAGAGGCCGGCGGCGTGGTAGATCACGTCGGCGCCCGCCTCGATCTGCCCGCTCGCCGCGTTCTGCCCCTTGTCGGGGCTGGAGAAGCCGCCCTCCTCGGGCTTCTCCGTCAGATAACGCCTCTCGATCTCGATCTTCGGATCGACGGATTTCACGCCCTGCACGAATCCGGCCTCGAATTTGTGGATCAACGGAATGTCCACTCCGCCGATGAATCCGACGTGCTTGGCCTTGCTGGCCTTCGCGGCGGCCACACCCGCCAGATAGGAACCCTGCTCCTCGTGGAACACGAGATCGGCGACGTTGTCGGCCTTCACGGTGTTGTCGTCGATGATCCCGAAAGTGGTCTTCGGGTACTTCTTCGCGGCCGCTTCGACGGCGGGCGCGTAGACGAAACCGACGCCGATCACCGGGTCGTAGCCCTGCCTGGCGAGCTGTTCGAGGCGCTGCACCTTGTCGGCGCTGGACTCGCCGTCACCCGGCTCCATGTCCACGCCGCCGATCTTGAACTCCTTGCGCGCCTTGTCGTAGCCGCTGAAGGCCGCGTCGTTGAAGGACTGGTCGCCCTGCCCACCGATGTCGTACGCGAGACCGATGCCCTTGCCCTTGTACGAGGACGAACCCGCGGACCCCTTGCCGTCCTTGCCGTCGTCGTCCTTGGACGCCTCGCTGCTCGTCTTGCCGCACGCGGAAGCCGCGAGGGCGAGGGACGCCACCGCCACGGCCACTTGGGAAAGTTTCGATACACGACGCATAGGACGTACTCCTTACGTTCCCCAACGCACCGTTGACGGCGTTGATTTCGGCGCACATTAACGCGCGTAGAAAGGGAGGGGAACGGGTTTTCGCGCGGCCGTTACCCATTCGTGCCGAGCGTCGGTTACGTCCCGGTGGAGCCGGGGAGAAAGGAGCGCCACATGGGCGCCCCTCTGTCCCCTCCGTCTCTCTCCGCCTCTGCCCTGTCCCGGATCACATGCGGGCGGTGTCCAGGAGGGCCGCCGCGGTGAAGAGCTCGACGCCGACCGTGATCGCCGACTCGTCCGCGTCGAAGTCGCCCTGGTGCAGGTCACGGACGCCGCGATCCCCCGGCTTGCGCACGCCGAGCCGGGCCATGGCGCCCGGTACGTGCTCCAGGTACCAGGAGAAGTCCTCGCCGCCGAGGCTCTGCTCGGTGCTCTCCACGGAGAGCGGGCCGCGCCGCGCGACCATGGCGTCCCGGAGCAGATCGGCGGCGCCGGGGGCGTTGTCGACGGGCGGCACGCCCCGTACGTAGTTGATCTCCAGCTTGGCGCGGTACTGGTCGGCGACCTCCTGGATGGCGGCGTGCACCAGGTCGGGCGCCTCCCGCCAGGTCTTGAGGTCCAGGCAGCGCACGGTCCCCGCGAGCTCGGCGTGCTGCGGCACGACGTTGGGGGCGTGGCCCGACTCGATGCGGCCCCACGTCAGCGACAGCCCCGAGCGGGCGTCGACGCGGCGGGCGACGAGGAAGGGGACCTCGGTGGCGACCTTGGCCACGGCGGTCACGATGTCGGTGGTGAGGTGCGGGCGCGCGGTGTGCCCGCCGGGCCCGTCGAGCATGATCTCCAGGCGGTCGCAGGCGGAGGTGATCGGGCCGTGCCGCAGCCCGATGCGGCCCGCGTCGACGCGGGGGTCGCAGTGCACGGCGAGGATCTTGCCGACGCCTTCGAGGACGCCCGCCTTGATGGCGTCGGCGGCGCCGCCCGGCAGCACCTCCTCGGCGGGCTGGAAGATCAGCCGCACCGGAAAGGGCAGCTGCCCCTTGGCCGCGAGCCCGGCGAGGACGAGGCCGGTGCCGAGGACGACGGTGGTGTGCACGTCGTGGCCGCAGGCGTGGGCGCGGTCGGGCACGGTGGAGCGGTACGGCACGCCGCGCTTGGTGTCGGGGATGGGCAGCGCGTCGATGTCGGCGCGCAGGGCGAGCATCGGGCGCACGCCGTCCCACTCCCCGATGTCGCAGACGAGCCCCGTCCCCACGGGGAGCACCCGGGGCGCGAGGCCCGCCTCCTCCAGGCGGGCCTTGAGGGCCGCGGTGGTACGGAACTCCTGGTTGCCGAGCTCCGGGTGCATGTGGAGGTCACGACGGAAGGCGATGAGCTCGACGCGCAGCGGTTCGGGCAGTGCGCCGGGAAGCGATTCCGCGGGAAGCGCTTCCCCGGGAGCGGGCTCCGTTCCTGACACGTCGTCGGACTCCTCTTCGGGCGCACGGGACATCAGTTGGTTCACCCTCTGAAGGGTAGGGCTGAGCGGCGGTCAACTGACCCACGATCAACAAAAGTTCAGCCCGTTAGGGGAAGAATTTCTGGCCTCATGGCGCATGGCCACTGGTCGAGATGGGTAAACTTTCGCGCCGCCACGGGGGGTGTACGGGCCGTGACCAGCGGAACGTAACAGACCGGGAGCGGCGCGTGCGGCGCCGCGCCGTCGGTGGCACCTCCCTCTCTCCCGGGGCCGCCGGGCCCGGGTACCCAGGGCGGGGCCAGGCCCTATCCCCTGTTCAGATACGCCAGGACCGCCAGCACCCGCCGATGCCCGCTGTCGCTCTGCGGCAGCCCCAGCTTCACGAAGACATTGCCGATGTGTTTGCTGACCGCGCGGTCCGAGACGACGAGGAGCGACGCGATCGTGGCGTTGTCCCTGCCCTCGGCCATGAGCTGGAGCACCTCGCGCTCGCGGGGCGTGAGGGAGTCGATGGGGTCGTCGCGGCGCCGCGTGAGCAGTTCCGTCACGACCTCCGGGTCGAGCGCGGTGCCCCCGTCGGCCACCCGCTCCAGGGCGTCGAGGAACTCGTCGACCCGGCCCACGCGGTCCTTCAGCAGATAGCCGACCCCGCTCGCGCCCCCGCCGAGCAGCTCGGCGGCGTACGTCTCCTCGACGTACTGGGAGAGGACGAGCACGGGGAGGCCCGGCAGCTCGGCGCGGGCCGCGATGGCCGCCCGCAGGCCCTCGTCCCGGAAGCCCGGCGGCATCCGTACGTCCAGGACGGCGACGTCCGGCCGGTGTTCGAGGAGGGCGGGCAGCACCTCGGGCCCGCTGGAGGCGACCGCCGCCACCTCGTGCCCCGCGGAGGTGAGCAGGAGCACCATGCCCTCCCGCAGCAGGGCGTTGTCCTCGGCGATCACCACGCGCACGGCAGCTCCACTTCGATCACGGTCGGCCCCCCGGCGGGGCTCGTCACGGTCAGGGTCCCGTCGAGGGCGGCGACCCTGCGCCGCATGCCGAGCAGCCCGCTGCCGCCCTTGTCGTCGGCCCCGCCCAGGCCCTCGTCACGTACCGCTATGGCCAACACTCCGCCCGTCCGGGAAAGTTCCACGGTGGCCCGCTCGGAGCCGCTGTGCTTGGCGGCGTTGGTCAGTGCCTCGGCGACGACGAAGTACGCGGCGGCCTCGACCGCCGCCGGGGCACGTACCGCCCGGCCCGCGGGGTCCTCGATGCCCTCGGCGGTGACCGTCACGTCGAGCGCGCTGCCGGCGGCCAGCGCCCGGACGGCACCGAGCAGCCCGCGGTCGGTGAGGATCGGCGGGTGGATGCCGCGTACGACGTGCCGGAGCTCGGTCAGCGCCTCCTCGGCCTGTTCCTGGGCGTCGTCGAGGAGCTTGCGGGCGGCTTCGGGGTCCTTGACGGAGGCGCGGCGCGCGAGCCCGACCCGCATCGACAGGGCGACGAGCCGGGCCTGCGTCCCGTCGTGCAGGTCCCGTTCGATGCGCCGCAGCTCGGCGCCGTGCGCGGCGACGGCACCGGCACGCGTGACGGTCAGCTCCTCGACGCGCTCGGCGAGGTCCGCGTTGCGCTGCGCCTCCGGGGAGGGCAGCAGCAGGGCCCGCGACCAGGCGGCGTCCAGGTCGGCGAGGCGGCCGAGCAGCGGCAGGGCCACGGCCCGCCGCCGCAGGAGCCCGCACCAGAAGCCGTCGACGAGCAGGCCGAGGAGGAACAGGGGCATGGCCACGTACAGCAGGACCAAGCCGTACACGAAGTGGGCGACGAGCCACCGCAGGTCACGCCAGGTGCCGGGGTCCTTGAGGGCGGTGTTCACGCGCTCGCGCACGCCGCCGGTGAGCGGAGGGTAGGCCTCGGGGACGGGTACGCCGGTCCAGTCGGCGACCAGGCGCCGCTTGAGGCCGCTGGTCCTGCGCAGCAGCAGCACGGTCTCGGGCAGCACGGCGGCGCCGACCACGAGCAGCGTGACGGCGGCGGTGAACAGGATCAGCGCCATGAAGAGGTACGAGAGGAGGGCGAGCCCGGCCGCCTTGCCGAGCTGTGCCATGGCATGCCCCGCGGCACGCGTCGTCTCCGTCATCCGGTCAGGCTAAGTCACCGCTCGCGCGGGGCGGAGTGAGCGGCTTCTCCCGCCATGGTGTAGCGCGCTACACCATGGCTCCGGGAGAGCGCGCCCTCGTGACGGGCCCGCGGATACGGGAGAGTTTCCCCAGGTCACCGCATGAGGCGGCGGCCTACGCTCCCCCGGAAGGATCGACTCCCATGAGGCCCCTGCTCTGGCTGGTCTTCTCGCTCGCGATCACCGCCAACGTGATGCTCAGCTTCACGCCGTGGGACGGCGTCACCCGCGTCCTGATGAGCGTCGGTACGGGCGTCGTGGCGCTGGCGGCGGGCGCGGGCCTGTACGCGACGCGGCGGCGCGCCGCCTGACACCTGACACCCGGCACCCGGCACCCGGCCCCGATACCTGAGCCCGGCGAAGAACGCTCAGAAGGCTCAGAGCGCCCGCAGCCCCGCCGCCGTGGCCGCCGCGAGGCGCCCCAGGTATCCCTTGGGCAGCTCCGCGCGGACCACCACCGAGCGCCAGTAGAGCGGCCCGGACACCAGGTCGAGGGCCAGCTCCTGGTCGACGCCCTCGCGTAGTTCGCCCCGCTCGACGGCGGCCCCCACGATGCCGCTCGCCACCCCGTACTGCCCCTCGCGCAGCGCCTTCTGGAGGGCTTCGGCGATCTCGGGGTTGCGGGCCGCCTCGGCCTGGAGGTCGGGGATGACCTGCGAGGCCACGGGGTGCCGCAGGGCGCGCGAGGTCACCTCGTACAGCAGGCGCAGGTCGCCCTCCAGGGAGCCGGTGTCCGGCGCGGGCAGCCCCTGCACCGCGACGGCCGACACCAGGTCGAGCACGAGGTGCAGCTTGGAGCGCCAGCGGCGGTAGACGGCGGTCTTGCCGACGCCCGCGCGGCGGGCGATGCCCTCGATGGACATGCGGGCGTACCCCACGGAGGCCAGCTCCCCGAAGACGGCGGCCCGGATCGCCTCGGTCTTGTCCTCGCGGAGCACGGCGGCTCCGGCGGGGAGCCTGCGGCGCGGCTGTTCATCCTGTGGCCTGCTCGTCGTCATACGGACAGCATAGAACGAGACGACGATACGGTTGCGTTCCGACGTGGCGAGGTCCTACTGTCGGCGTTGCGACGATACGGGCCCGTCCCGTCGTACGCACCGCCGTCCACTCCCCGCCCCCCGAGAAAGCAGCGGATGTGAGCCAGGTCCTCGACACACCGCACCACCAAGCGCCGCCGGCCCCGGAGCTCTCGCCCGCCGAGCTCGCCGCCCGGCACGGCCTGACCGTCAGCGGCGCCCGCCCCTCCCTGCCCGCCTATGTGCGGCAGCTCTGGCAGCGCCGCCACTTCATCACCGCCTTCGCGACCGCCAAGCTGACCGCCCAGTACAGCCAGGCGAAGCTCGGCCAGGTGTGGCAGGTGATGACGCCGCTGCTCAACGCGGCCGTCTACTACTTCATCTTCGGCGTCCTGATGGACACCAAGCACGACGTCGAGGACTACGTCCCGTTCCTGGTCACCGGCGTCTTCGTCTTCACGTTCACGCAGGCGTCGGTGATGGCGGGCACGCGCGCCATCTCCGGCAGCCTCGGCCTGGTCCGCGCCCTGCACTTCCCACGGGCGTCGCTGCCGGTCTCGTACTGCCTGCAACAGCTCCAGCAGCTCCTGTTCTCCATGTGCGCGCTGATCGTGATCCTGCTCTGCTTCGGCGTCCCGCCGACGGTGTACTGGCTGCTCGCGCCGCCGGTGCTCGCGCTCCAGTTCACGTTCAACACCGGTCTGGCGCTCGCCATGGCCAGGATCGGCAGCAAGACGCCGGACATCGCGCAGCTCATGCCGTTCGTGCTGCGCACCTGGATGTACGCGTCCGGGGTGATGTGGAGCCTCGACGCGGTCCTCGCCGACCGGAACCTGCCGCAGGCCCTGAAGGTCCTGCTGGAGTGCAACCCGGCCGCCGTCTACATCGACCTGATGCGGTTCGCGCTGATCGACAGCTTCGCCTACGACCGGCTCCCGCACCTCGTATGGGCGTGGGCGGCCGGCTGGGCCGTGCTCGCGGGGGTCGGCGGGTTCATCTACTTCTGGAAGGCAGAGGAGACGTACGGCCGTGGCTGAGACCGGAAACCAGGAACCCGCACCCACCGTCGTCGTCGACGAGGTCGACATCGTCTACCGCGTGCACGGCGCGGGCGCCACGGCGGGCCGCGGTGCCGCGACCGCCGCGCTCGGCCGCATCCTGAAGCGCGGCGGGCACCGCGGCGTACGCACGGTGCACGCCGTCAGGAACGTGTCCTTCACCGCCCGCAAGGGCGAGGCCATCGGACTGATCGGCACCAACGGCTCCGGCAAGTCGACGCTGCTCAAGGCGGTCGCGGGGCTGCTGCCCGTCGAGCACGGCCGCATCTTCACCGACGGCCAGCCCTCCCTGCTCGGCGTGAACGCGGCCCTGATGAACGACCTGACCGGCGAGCGCAACGTCCACCTCGGCGGCCTCGCCATGGGCATGTCCCGCGAGCAGATCAAGCAGCGCTACGAGGACATCGTCGACTTCTCCGGCATCAACGAGAAGGGCGACTTCATCACCCTGCCGATGCGTACGTACTCCTCCGGCATGGCGGCCCGCCTGCGCTTCTCCATCGGCTCCGCCAAGGACCACGACGTCCTGCTCATCGACGAGGCACTGGCCACGGGTGACCGCTCCTTCCAGAAGCGCTCCGAGGCCCGCATCCGCGAGCTGCGGGAGCGCGCGGGCACGGTCTTCCTGGTCAGCCACAACAACAAGTCGATCCGCGACACCTGCGACCGGGTGCTGTGGCTGGAGCGCGGCGAGCTGCGGATGGACGGCCCCACGCAAGACGTCCTGAAGGAGTACGAGCGGTTCACGGGCGGCGGCAAGGGCTGACCCACCCCACGGCAACCGTCCCTTTTGTCGTAACAATGATCGCATCCTTACACTATGGGAGCGTCTCGCGACCGAAGGAGTGCGCGTGCAGCCACGGCTGAGTGTCATCGTCCACGGGCGGAACGTCCAGGGCCGTCTTGGCGCCTGCCTGGACGCCCTGACGGCGCAGGCTTCGGAGTCCTTCGAGGTGGTCGTCGCCGCGGTGGGCGCCTCCGCGCAGGACGCGGCGGCGGACAGATCCGGCGTGACCGTCGTCCCGCTGCCCGAGGGCACGGACGACGGAGCGGCGCGCACCGCGGGCGCCGAGCGTGCGGCCGGCCGGTGGCTGCACTTCGTGCACAGCAAGGACACCGTGCCGACGGGCGCGCCCCGCACCGTCGCCGACCGCGTGGCCGAGCTGCCGGACGGCGTGGACGTCCTCGTCGTCGACCACGTCCGCTCGACGTGGCGGCACCAGGGGATGCCGAGCCCCGACGGCAGGATCCTCGCCCGGCAGGGCCGCCGCGACCTGCCGCTCGTGGACTGCCCCGACCTGCTGAAGACTGCTCCGCTGCTCGGCAACCGGATACTGAGGGCCGACTTCTGGCGGGCCCGCCGCACGGAACTCGCGGTGTCCGACGAGAGGTTCGCCGCGTACGCCTCGCTGCTCGTCGCGGAGCGCGTCGCGGCGCTCGACCACATCGCCCTGAACGTCCTTGAGCTGCGCGCGCAGAGCATCCCCTCGGGGCCGCCCGAGCGGCGGTACGAGGTCATCGACCGTTACGAGGCGCTCCTCGCCCTGGCCATGGACCTCGGCACGGGCCCGGCGCCGCTCGCCGCGCTCTACGACCTCATGCTCGGCGACTGCCTGCGCGTCGTCGCCCGGGAGCGGCTGCCCGACCCGGTGCGCAGGGAGTTCTTCCACCGCGCGGCGCGGGCCGCCGTGGCGTGGCGCCCCGAGGGCCATCAGCATCCCGGCGGCCTCGACGGCGTGCGGCGCCGCATCCTCGAAGAGGACGCGTACACGAAGTACCGCACGTTCCAGACCGCCAACCGGCAGCGGCGCAGGCTCAGGACGGCGCTGGTCTCGCGCAAGCACAAGGTGGGCCTGAAGGTCCGTGACCTGCGCTACCGCAGGGAGCTCGATCGCCCCGTCGACCCGCACCTGGCGGTCTTCACGGCGTACTGGGACCGCGGCGTCGCCTGCAACCCGGCGGCCATCGCCGCGAAGGCCGCCGAACTGGCCCCGCACATCCACCCGGTCTGGGTGGTCTCGGCGGCGAACGTACCGCTGCTGCCGCCCGGCACCGACCACGTCGTGCCCGGCACGCGCCGCTACTGGGAGGTCCTGGCCCGCGCCAAGTACCTGGTGAACAACGTCAACTTCCCCAACGCGGTCGTGAAGCGCCCCGACGCCGTCCACGTCCAGACCCACCACGGCACGCCGCTCAAGCGCATGGGCCTCGACCAGCTCGACTACCCCGCGGCCGCCAAGGGCCTGAACTTCCACAGCCTGCTCGAACGCGTCGACAAGTGGGACTACAGCGTCTCCGCCAACAGCCACTCCACGCAGATGTGGGAGCGCGCCTACCCCTCGCACTACACGTCCCTGGACTACGGCTATCCGCGCAACGACGTCTTCTACGGCGCGACGGCCGCCGACATCCGCGCGATCCGCGAGAGGCTCGGCATCGCGCCGGGCAGGCGGGCCATCCTCTACGCGCCCACCCACCGCGACTACGAGGCCGCCTGGACCCCGCGCCTCGACCTGGCCACGCTCGCGGACCGCCTCGGCGAGGACACCGTCCTCCTGGTCCGCGGCCACTACTTCTACGGCGGGGCGGCCTCGCCCCTGGCGGGCCTGCGCAGGAGCGGCAGGGTCATCGACGTCTCGTCGTACGACCCGGTGGAAGACCTGTCGCTGGCCGCCGACGCACTGATCACGGACTACTCCTCGATCATGTTCGACTACGCCAACCTGGACCGCCCGATCGTGGTCTACGCCGACGACTGGGAGACGTACGCCAAGACGCGCGGCGTCTACTTCGACCTCATGGCCGAGGCCCCCGGCCACGTGGCGCGCACGCAGGACGAGCTGACGGAACTGTTCACCTCCCCCGCGTGGCGCGACGACACGTCGGCCAAGGCGCGCAAGGCGTTCCGGCACCGGTTCTGCGAGTACGACGACGGGCGCGCGGCCGAGCGGGTCGTGCGCCGCGTCTTCCTCGGCGAGAGCGAGGCGTCCCTGCCGCCCGTGACCCCGGTCGACGGGCGCACACCGGCACCGACGCCCGAGGAGGCTCAGTGAGCACCACGCCCGACGTGACGGTCACGGTGATCGTCTACAACGACGCGGAGCGGCTGCCGCGCGCGGTGGCGTCGCTGCGCCGCCAGACGCACGCGAACATCGAGATCGTCATCAGCGACGACCACTCGACGGACGCGACGCCGGCCGTGGCACGGCGGCTGGCCTCGGACGACGACCGCGTCACGTATCTGCGCCTGCCGGAGAACAGCGGCGGGTGCAGCGTGCCGCGCAACCGCGCCCTGGACATCGCGCGCGCCCCGTACCTGATGTTCCTGGACAGCGACGACGAACTGCCCGAGCGGGCGGTGGAGCTGCTGCTCGCCGCGCACGCCGAGGCGGACGTGGACTTCACGATGGGCGCGGTGGAGCGCGTACGGGTCGACACGGGCCGCACCTCCACCTGGATGCCGCACCTCGTGGCGGAGCGCCGCACGGTGCGGGGCATCGAGGCGGAACCGTCCCTGTTCTTCGAGCACCTGTCGACGAGCAAGATGTACCGCAGGGACTTCCTGGACAGGAACGGTCTCCGCTTCCCGGAGGGCATCCACTACGAGGACCAGCTCTTCTCCGCACAGGCGTACTGCCTGGCGCGGGCCTTCACGGTGATCCCGGACCCCGTCTACCGCTGGTACATAGCCCCCTTCGAGGCGGCGGAGTCGGCGTCGATCTCCAACCAGCGCCACAAGCTGACGAACGTCCGGGACCGCGTCCACGTGCAACGCCTGATCGACGGCTTCCTCGCGTCGAGCGGCCAGGCGGACGCCGTGCGGGAGACCAAGGACTACAAATTCCTCAAGCACGACTTCCGGATGTACGCGGGAGACCTGCCCTTCCGTGACGAGGAGTGGCTGAGGGGCTTCGCGGAGACCGTGAACCCGTACCTGGCGGAGCTGTCCCCCGGCGCGTACGCCCGTCTGCCGCGCGCCGAACGGGTCGTCATCCAGCTCGTACGGGACGGCCGGCTGACGGAGGCGCGGCTGGCGGCGCGGGGCCTGGGCCACGGGGTCGCGCCCCGCGAGACGTCGCTGGACGCGGAGGGCCGCGTGTACTGGGGCGCGGAGGTCCCCTCGGCCCCCGCGTCCCGCGCGGAGCTGGACGTGACGGACCTGGGCCTGGAATCCCGCCCCTTCGCGAGCGCGCAGTTCCGCCACGAGATCACGCGGGTGGAGCGCGGCCCGGGAGCCTCCATCGACCTCTCCGTCCGCACGTACGACCCGGGGCTGCGGCTCCCCGTGGGCCCGCAGGTGGCGACCCTGCTCCTGGCCCCCGGCCGCCGCCGGATGCAGGTCCCCTTCCGCCTGGACCCGGTCCGCCCCGGCGTGTTCGAGGGCTCGGCCCGCCTGGACCTGGCGGAAGCCCCCCTCCCTCTCGACGGTTTCGCGGGCACCCGCCACCCGGTCCTGCTCCTCACCTCGGGCCGCCTGCGCAACACGTCGCTGCTCCTGGCCCCCCTGTCGTTCCCGCCGTTCAGGGCCCGCATCGCCTACCGGGGCGGCACGACCCCCCACGAGGTCACGGTAGAACCAGAGGGCCGAGGCGCGGGCCGCCTCCAGCTCCGCTGGACCCCGGTGGGCGTAACGGCCCGGGTGATACGCCCGCTGGCCCGCAGGGCGGCATCGGGAACGGGCGCACGGCTGCGCGAGGCGGCCCGCCTGGCGGCAAGCGTGGCCCGCTGACGCGCTCCCGGGCGGCCTGGCTCGGCAGGGAGACGCTTCGACCCCCGCCCGGCTCGCGCCTGCCCGCCGGGCGCCCACCCGGCAGCACCGCACACCCCACACCACGCTCCGAACGACCGCCCCTCGCCCATCCACCTCTTCGACGCCTTGGCGCGCCCCCCCCGCCGTGACAAAGCCACGGTGAACGTGTAGAGCGGCAAAGGTCACCGAAGGGCGGCCAGCGCATCGTGCACGCCGGCGAGGTGCCCGCGCCGGACGAGGTGGCCCCCCTGCTCGGCACGGCCGACGGCGACACCGTCGTAGTACGCCGCCGAATCATCGAACTCGATGGCTGGCCCTGCGAGTTGACAGACACCTACTACCCCGTCGACATCGCCCGCGGCACCCGCCTCGCCGAGACCGGCAAGATCCGCGGCGGAGCCGTGACCCTGCTCGCCGAGCGGGAAGCCCTGCGGCTGGCGCCGGACGAACCCGTCCTGGGACTGACCCGGGTCACCCTGGATCACGACGACCGCCCGATCCAGGTCGACATGATGGTCATGCCCGCCCACCGCCAGCGGCTGCGCTACGAGATCAGGATCGGATGACAGTGCCCCATATCTCCGGGACGAAATCATGAGCGCACTGCACCTGCTCAAGGACGGCGGTCACCGTCCGCGAGCACCGGCAGCGGACCATCCGGCCCGCCTCCTGCATGCCACGGTCATGGTCAAGGCGGGGCATCTGTACGAGTTGCGGTACGAGTTCACCCCGTGACGGCCGCTCAGAGCCGGCCCGCGCCCTGTCCGTGCTGGAAGACCCACGTCCGGTAGACCAGGAAGCGGAACGCCGAGGCCAGGACGATCGACAGGGCCTTGGCGATGTTCGAGGTGAGCGGTCCGCTCATGTCCGCTCCGTGGTACGCCGCGTAGAACAGGGCGCTCTCCATCGCCACGCCGATCCCGCTGAAGACGAAGAAGAGGGCGATCTGGCGCTTGGTGCGCGAGGCGCGGTCCCGGTACGCGAAGAAGCGGAAGCCCAGGTAGTTGGTGCCCATCGCCACGCAGCTCGCCAGGACGGTCGCCGTCATCGCGCCCGAGCCGATGCCGTGCAGGAGGAGGTTGAAGACGAGCAGGTTGACCGCGACTCCGCTGCCGCCGACCAGGCCGAACTTCACCAGCTCCAGGACGAGCAGGCGCAGCCGTACGAGGGGCGAGCGGGGCGGGGCCGGTGCCGCGGGGACCGGCGGGGCCTGGCGGGAAGTGGAGGGCGGGGCCTCCTGGAGGGTGGAGGGCGTCATCCGCGCGGCCCCGTGCCACGGCCGGCGGCTCTCGCGTCGAGCCGCAGCTTCCACGGCATGACGATGGACTCCAGCTGCACCATGAGGTTCATCTTCGACTCGCCGACCGTGCGGTCCTCGAAGTGGATCGGCACCTCCATGACGCCGAAGCCGCGCCGCACCGCCCGGTACTTCATCTCGACCTGGAAGCTGTAGCCCGCGCTGTCCACGGAGGCCAGGTCGATGGCGCGCAGGGCGTCCGCGCGCCAGAGGTTGAAGCCGCCGGTGATGTCGCGGACGCGGGTGCCGAGGATGGTGCCGGCGTAGGCGTTGGCCCAGCGGGAGAGCAGCTTGCGGTGGGCGCCCCAGGCCTCGGAGAGGGTGCCGCCCTCGACGTACCGGCTGCCGATGACGACGCCCGCGTCGGTGGCGAGGGCGACACCGAGGAGCTCGGCGGCCTTGGCGGTGGGGTGGCTGCCGTCGGCGTCCATCTGGAGGACGTAGTGGGCGCCCTCGGCGACGGCCCGCGTCATCCCGGCGGCGTAGGCACGGCCGAGGCCGTCCTTCTCGGTGCGGTGCAGCACGCTCATCCGGGTGCTGCCGTACCGCTCGGCGAAGCGTTCGGCGATGGCGCCCGTGCCGTCGGGGCTGGAGTCGTCGACGACGAGGAGCCGCAGGCCCGGCAGCGGGAGCGCCATCAGGGCCTCGGCCATGCCGGGCAGGTTCCCGGCCTCGTTGTACGTGGGCATGACCACGGTCAGCGGAGTGGCGGCCCAGGACTCCGGCAGCCGCGCGGCGAGGTCTTCGGAGAGGTTCTCGGGGGTGTTCACGGTCATGACTCAAGCCCTTCGGTGGTCCGCGGTCGATGGTCCGGGGGACTCCGGAGTCCGGGGTCCGGAATCCGGCGAGAGGGGCGGGGCGGCGCGGGGCAGCCCTCCACTCTGCCGGGCCTGAATCTCGTGATCTCGTACCTCCGTCAGACAATCTCACCCACCTTAGCCCGAATGCCCGGATTAATGCGGTATGGCGACTCCCATCACCCGGCCGGCGGCGACGGGCCGACGGCGACGGGCAGGCCCTACCGAAGACGTCTTCCGCCCCGCTCACGTTGCCTGGCACCCCACGCGGAAGCACCCGCCCGGAAGCACGCACCCGAAAGCGCGCACGCAAAAGCCGCACGCAAAAGGGGGGCGCCCCGAGCCCGATGGCCCGGGGCGCCCCCCTTCACGTACCGCCGAAGGCTACGAGTGCGTGCGCAGCAGCGTGCGCATCGTCCGCATCGCGACCGACAGGTTGGCCAGGTCGAAGGAGTCCGAGCTCTGGATCTCCTCCAGGGTCGTCCGCGCCCGGCTCAGGATCGGGGCGTTCTTCTCCTCCCAGGCCTTGAAGCGCTGCTCCGGCGTGGACTCGCCGTTGCCCGCGGCGAGCACGTCGGCGGTCAGCGCGGCGTGCGCCGCGTACAGGTCCTCGCGGATGGAGGCGCGCGCCATGGACTGCCAGCGGTCGGCCCGCGGCAGCTCGATGATGCGGTCCATGAGCTGGGTGATCCGCAGCCGGTCGGCGAGGTCGTAGTAGACCTCGGCGACGGCCATCGGCTCCTTGCCCATCCGGTCGGCGACGGCCACGATGTCCAGCGCGGGGAAGGCCGAGGAGAACCCGGCGACGCGCTGCGCGAGCTCGCCGGGGACGCCCACGTCGGTCAGCTCGTCCCGGATGCCCTGGTACCACTCCGAGTCCGAGCCGCGAAGGAGCTGCGGCAGCTCGTCCCAGACCTTGGCGACGCCCTCACGGAAGAAGTCGATGGTCTCGGCGAGCTGGATCGGCTGCGGCCGGTTGTTGAGCAGCCAGCGCGCGCCGCGCTCGACCAGGCGGCGCGAGTGCAGCCGTACGCGGGTCTGGACGTCGGCGGCGACGACATTGTCGAGCGCCTCCACCTCGTCCCACACCTTGCTCAGGCCGAAGATCTCGCGGGCGGCGAGCTGCGCCCGCACGATCTCCTCCAGGGAGGCGCCCGTCTCCTCGCGCAGCCGGTGCAGGAAGGTCGAACCGCCGGTGTTCACCGTGTCGTTGACCAGGACCGTCGTGACGATCTCGCGACGCAGCGCGTGCCCGTCGACCTGCTCGGGGAACCGCTCGTGCAGCGCCTTCGGGAAGTACGCGTGCAGCAGCCGCTGGAGGTAGGCGTCGTCCGGCAGCGTCGTCTGGATCAGCTCGTCGGCGGCCGTGATCTTCGTGTAGGCGAGGAGCACGGCGAGCTCGGGCTGGGAGAGCCCGCGCCCGGAGTTGAGCAGTTCGCGGATCTGCCGGTCGTTGGGCAGGAACTCCAGGCTCCGGTCCAGGTGGCCCTGCTTGCCGAGCCTGCGCATGAAGCGCTGGTGGGCGTGGAGCAGGGACGGCGACTGGGCGACGGCGTTGGCGAGCGCGGTGTTCTGCGCGTAGTTGTTGCGCAGGACCAGGTGCCCGACCTCGTCGGTCATCTCGGCGAGCAGCTTGTTGCGCTGCTTGACCGTCATGTCGCCGTTGGCGACCACGGAGTTGAGCAGGATCTTGATGTTCACCTCGTGGTCGGAGGTGTCCACGCCCGCGCTGTTGTCGATGGCGTCGGTGTTGATGCGGCCGCCGGCGCGCCCGAACTCGATGCGGCCGAGCTGGGTGAGGCCGAGGTTGCCGCCCTCGCCGACGACCTTGGCCCGCAGGTCGGCGCCGTTGACGCGGATGGCGTCGTTGGCCTTGTCGCCGACGTCGGCGTTGGTCTCCGCCGTCGCCTTCACGTACGTGCCGATGCCGCCGTTCCACAGCAGGTCCACGGGGGCCTGGAGGATGGTCTTCATCAGGTCGGCCGGGGTCATCTTGACGATGTTGCCCTCGATGCCGAGCGCCGCCCGGATGTGGCCGTTGAGCTGGATCGCCTTGGCGGAGCGGGAGAAGATCCCGCCGCCGGCGGAGAGCAGCTCCTTGTCGTAGTCGGCCCACGAGGAGCGCGGCAGCTCGAAGAGGCGGCGGCGCTCCGCGTAGGAGGTCGCGGAGTCCGGCTTGGGGTCGATGAAGATGTGCCGGTGGTCGAATGCGGCGACCAGGCGGATGTGCTCGGAGAGCAGCATGCCGTTGCCGAACACGTCACCGGACATGTCACCGACGCCGACGACGGTGAAGTCCTCGGTCTGCGTGTCGGTGCCGAGCTCCCGGAAGTGCCGCTTGACGGACTCCCAGGCGCCGCGGGCGGTGATGCCCATGCCCTTGTGGTCGTAACCGGCGGAGCCGCCGGAGGCGAAGGCGTCACCGAGCCAGAAGTCGTACGACTCGGCGACCTGGTTGGCGATGTCGGAGAACGTCGCCGTGCCCTTGTCGGCCGCGACGACGAGGTACGTGTCGTCCTCGTCGTGCCGCACGACGTCGGCCGGGGGCACGACCTCGCCCGCGACCAGGTTGTCGGTGATGTCGAGCAGCGCCGAGATGAACGTCTTGTAGCAGGCGACGCCTTCCGCCAGCCACGCGTCACGGTCCACCGACGGGTCGGGGAGCTGCTTGGCGACGAAGCCGCCCTTGGCGCCGACGGGCACGATGACGGTGTTCTTGACCATCTGCGCCTTGACCAGGCCGAGGATCTCCGTACGGAAGTCCTCGCGCCGGTCGGACCAGCGCAGACCGCCGCGCGCGACCTTGCCGAAGCGCAGGTGCACGCCCTCGACGCGGGGCGAGTACACCCAGATCTCGTACGCGGGGCGGGGCGCGGGCAGGTCGGGGATGGCCTGCGGGTCGAACTTCATGGAGACGTAGGAGTGCGGCTCGCCGCTCTCCGTCTTCTGGAAGAAGTTCGTGCGCAGGGTCGCCTTGATGACGGTGAGGAAGGACCGCAGGATGCGGTCCTCGTCCAGGGAGGCGACCTGGTCGAGCGCCCCCTCCAGCTCCTCCAGGAGCCCGTCGGTCAGCTCGGTCCCGGCACTCTGGCGGCCGGGCGACATCCGCGCCTCGAAGAGCGAGACGAGCAGCCGTGTGGTGTGGACGTTGTTGCGGAGGGTGTCCTCCATGTAGTCCTGACTGAACGTCGAGCCCGCCTGGCGCAGGTACTTCGCGTAGGCGCGCAGGACCATCGCCTGGCGCCAGTCGAGGCCCGCGCGGAGCACCAGGGAGTTGAAGCCGTCGACCTCGGCCTCGCCGGTCCAGGCGGCGGCGAAGGCCTCCTGGAAGCGCTCGCGGCCGTCGTCACCGAGGTAGTCGCCGTTGTTGCCCGGCGCCTTGGGCATGCGCAGGCCGAAGTCGTAGATCCACGCGTGCGTGCGGTCCGCGCAGCGCAGCTCGTACGGGCGTTCGTCGGTGACCTCGACGCCGAGCCGCTGGAGCACCGGCAGCACGGCGGAGAGGGAGACCTGCCCGCCGGAGCGGTAGATCTTGAAGCGGCGCTCGCCGGGGGCCGCGCCCACCGGCTCGTACAGGGAGAGCGCGAAGTCCGTGTGCGCCTGGGAGAGCTGCTCCAGGTGCTGGAGGTCGGCGACGGCCGCGCGCGGGGTGTGGTCGGCCTTGTAGCCCTCGGGGAAGGCGTGCCCGTACCGGCGGATCAGCTCGGCGGCGCGCTCCTCGCCGCACTCGGCGGTCAGCGCCTCGGCGAAGCCGTCGGCCCAGGAGCGGGCGGCGTCGACGAGCCGTCCCTCGATGCGCTCGACGTCGGCGTCGGAGAGGTCGGGGACCTCGGCGCCCTTGGGCACCCTGACCACGAAGTGGATGCGGGAGAGGATCGACTCCGTGTTCCAGGCGGTGAAGTCGACGCTGGCGCCGTTCAGCTCCTCCTTGAGGATGTCGATGACCCGCAGCCGGACGCCGGTGGTGTAGCGGTCGCGCGGGAGATAGACGAGGGCGGAGTAGTAGCGCCCGTACTCGTCCTTGCGCAGGTACAGCCGGAGCCGGCGGCGCTCCTGGAGGTAGAGGACGCTCGTCACGATGGAGCGCAGCTCGTCGGCCGGGGTCTGGAACAGCTCGTCGCGCGGGTAGGTCTCCAGGATCTGGAGCAGGTCGCGCCCGTCGTGGCTGTTGGCGGAGAACCCGGCGCCCTTCAGGACTTCCTGGACCTTGCGGCGGATGACGGGCACCCGCCGTACGGACTCGGTGTACGCGGCGGACGAGAAGAGCCCGAGGAAGCGCCGCTCACCGATCACGTTGCCGTCGGCGTCGAACTTCTTCACGCCGACGTAGTCGAGGTAGCTGGGGCGGTGCACGGTCGCCCGGCTGTTGGCCTTGGTCAGGACGAGGAGCTTGTGCTCGCGGGCCTTGGCGCGCGCGTCGGCGGGCAGCCGGTTGAAGGACGGGCTGACCGGGTGGTGGTCGTCGCCGTGCTGGGGGTCGGCGCGCAGGACGCCGAGGCCGGTGCCGGGGACGGCCGCGAGGGAGTCGTCGTCCGTGAGGTTGTACTCGCGGAATCCCAGGAAGGTGAAATGGTTGTCGGCGAGCCAGCGGAGCAGCTCGCGGGCCTCCTCGACCTCCTGGTCGGGCAGGTCACCGGCGGTCGGCTCGGTGGGCAGCTCGTCGGCGATGCGCAGCGCCGCGTCGCGCATCTTCTCCCAGTCCTCGACCGTCTCGCGTACGTCGGAGAGGATCCGCAGCAGATCGGCGGTGATCTGCTTCAGGTCGGCCCGGTCGGTCTCGCGGTCCATCTCGACGTGGATCCACGACTCGACGAGCGCGTCGTGCGGCCGCTCGCCGCTCGCGCCGCCGGGCAGGACCTCCAGGAGCTTGCCGGTGACATCACGGCGCACGACGACCTGCGGGTGGATCACGACATGGATGCCGCGGCCCTGGCGGGAGAGCTCGTTGGTGACGGAGTCGACGAGGAAGGGCATGTCGTCGGTGACCACCTCGACGACGGAGTGGCTGCACGTCCAGCCGTTCTCCTCGACCGTCGGGGTGTGGACCCGCACGTTGGCCGTCCCCTGGGGGCGGTTCTCCGCGAGGCGGTAGTGCGAGAAGGCGGCTCCGAAGACGTCGACCGGGTCGCGGTCGGCCAGGTCCTCCGGGGCGGTGTGCAGGTAGTAGCGCTGGAGGAACGCGAGAGCCGTGTCCTGGTCCGGCGTGGCCCCGCTCGTCGTCCCGGTCGGTGCACCGTTCGGTAGGCGCCCCCCGACCGGGCTGTTCTCAGCTACCCGGGCGGCCCGCGCGAGCAGCTCGGTCTTGGCTTCGTCCAGCTTGGTCTGCATTGTCCTCTGACTCCTGTCGCGCGCCGTTGCGTGACGTAGAAGGAAGTGATGTGACGTAACGCCACGACGCGGGTTCTCCGGCCGGGATCGACGTTATGCCGCGGTGAAAGAAGAGCGGACGGCTTTCCGCCATTTTCAGCGGTTTCGCTGACGGATGGCTGGGTTGGCTCTGTCGGCCGTACCGCGAAGAAGCGTCAGCGAGGCCCCGGGCACGGATGTCCTCCGTGTTCCCCGGGCGCAGGGCGGGGGCGTCCATGCCCCCGCGGGATATCGCGCTGATCACGGGTCAAGGCTATCGCTCCGCACCGGGCAACCGTCATGAGCCGTATGTGTACAAAACCAGGACCCGAACATGGACAGTCTGCACAGTCCGGCCGGCGCCCGCCCCGTGGTCGGCCCCCTTGGCAAACCGGACGCGGGCGTGCACGTTGAGCAGGACGGGAAACGGACGTGCGCGACGGACTCGGGGAGCGAGCGCCGATGGCAGCCAAGATCCTGATAGTGACCGGTGACGCGGCGGAGTCGCTGGAGGTCCTGTACCCCTACCAGCGGCTGCGCGAGGAGGGCTACGGCGTCCACATCGCCGCCCCCGCCCGCAAGACGCTGCGGTTCGTGGTCCACGACTTCGAGCCGGGCTTCGACACGTACACGGAGAAACCGGGCTACACCTGGCCCGCCGACCTCGCCTTCTCCGAGGTGGATCCCGGCCAGTACGTCGCCCTGGTGATCCCGGGCGGCCGGGCCCCGGAGTACCTGCGCAACGACCCGGAGCTCCGCAAGATCCTCAAGTCCTTCTTCGACGCGGACAAGCCGGTCGCCCAGATCTGCCACGGCCCGCTCCTGACGGCGGCCACCGGCAGCCTGAGCGGCCGCCGCGTCACGGCGTACCCGGCCCTGGAACTGGACATGCAGACGGCCGGGGCGACCTACCAGGACGCTGAGGTCGTGGTCGACGGCACCCTGGTCTCCTCCCGCGCCTGGCCGGACCACTCGGGCTGGATGCGCGAGTTCCTCACGGTCCTACGAGCGAAGGCACCGGCGACGTAGGGCTGGGGGTCGGCTGGGGCGGGGCGCTCAGCCGGGCTCAGGCCGCGAGGCGTTCCGCCTCTGCCACCGCTTCCGTCAGGCTGTCGACGACGGGCACCCCGGCGGTCTCCAGGCTGACCCGGCTGTGCGAGCCGCCGGTGTAGAGCACGGCCCGCGCCCCGACGTGCGCGGCGGCGACCGCGTCGTCCACGGCGTCCCCGATCACGACGACCCGCTCGGCCGCCGCGACGACACCTTCGAGCGCGGCCAGGTGCCGCGCCATGCGCTCGGCCTTGCCCGCGTGGGAGGTGTCGGTGCGCCCGTCGATCCGTACGAAGTGCTCGTGGATCCCGTGCCTGCGCACGATCGGCACCAGATGCTCGTGCGGGGCCAGCGAAAGCAACGACTGCGTACGCCCACCGGCCCGCCGCTCGGCCAGCAGTTGCGCGGCCCCTTCGGCGAGCCCGCAGGTCTGCGCCCGGGCCCAGTAGTGCTTGTGGAAGACGGCATCCATGAGCTGCCACTCGCTGTCACTCGGCAGCCGGCCCATGAGCCGCTCGTAGAACCGCGGGATGGGCACGCAGTACAGCTCGCGATACCGCTCCAGCGTGATCGGCTCAAGACCGAGCTCCGCGAAGGAGGCATTCGTGGCCTCGATCACCGCATGGATGTCATGCAGCAGAGTCCCGTTCCAGTCCCAGACGATGTGCGCCCCGCGCCCGACTTTCCCCATCCCACAAACCTACCCACCCGGCCGGCCACCGAGTCCCCTCCCCCCGAGCTGACACCTCAGCTCAGCAGCCCAGGAATCTCCTGCGTGGCGAACCAGAGCAGCTCATGCCCCTCCGCCCCGTCCACGAGGAACCCCGCGTCCGCGTCCCCGAGATCCGCCGCCCCCAACGCGGCGGCCGCGGCCGCGACGTCCTCCTCCGCCTCGTCGGAGTCCACATGCACGGCGGCGGCCTTGGCCAGCGGCAGGGCGGCAGCGAGCCGCACCTCTCCCAGCGCGCCCTCGTCGAGCCCCCGGTCGGGGTCCGCGACGGCCGCCCCGTCCGGCACGTCCGCCGCGAGGACGACCCGCCGCCGCGCCGCCCCGGGATCCCCCGCGACCAGCCGCAGCGAGGCGAGCGCCGCCCGGTTCAGAGCCGCGTACTCCAGTTCCTCGATGTCGTCGGAGACGTACCACTCCCGCAGCGCCGGCGTCACCGCGTAGGCGACCAGCGGCCCCGGCCCCAGCTCGCCCGCCTTGTGCGCCTCGGCGAGCCGGGGAAGGGTCAGGGGAACGTAGACACGCATGGAAAGACCGCTTTCGCTCACGTCCGCACGGGGCGGACTCGGGGCCCGCGCGGAGCCGGCCCGTAGCCGTGGAAAGGACCCCCAGGATACGTCCGGGAGTCCCCCATCGAGCTCCCCCCACCCCTCGCGGAACTGTCACCCCCACGCCACCGATTCACCCGGTACCGCCCAACGGCCACCGCACTTCCAGAGCCTCCGCTCACCCGGATAGGTGACTTCAGGACCAGCGCTCCGCACCCGCGCCGGACCTTGCGCCGCGCCCCGCCATCCCCGTACAAGAACGGCTACACAAAGTTACTCCCCGGTACGAAGGAGGCGCTCGATGCGCAAGGTGATGACAAGGCGCCCGTCGGTGACCCGCCCGTCCGCAGGCCGCCCCCCGAACCGCAGGGACACCCGTACGAGCCGCTCCGCGGGCCGCCCGCCCGGCACGGTCCCGGCCCAGCCGCCCCCGCACCCCACGGAGCTCTTCGCGGAGCGCCTGGTCCTCGTCCTCAGCGGCCAGCGGCCCATCCACTGGGTGGCCAGGCACATCGCCAACACGGCCTACGACGAACTGGTCCGCCTCGCCGAGCTGAACCCGCTCCGCGCGGACGGCCGCCGCCCCACCGTCCACCGGATCGGCCACTACCAGCCGCACCCGGACGCCTACGAGGTCTTCGCCCGCGTCGCGGCGGGCCCGAGGCTGCGGGCCCTGGCGTTCCGCCTGGCCCTGGGCGCGGACCGCAAGTGGCGGTGCACGGCGGTGGAGATGGCACTGGACGGCAACGGAGGCGGCGGCTGAGAGCGGCCCCCGCTTGGGCCCCCTCGGGCAAGCCGAAGGGGCCGGAAGCAGAACTTCCGGCCCCTTCCGAAGCCACCGTCAGCGGCTCAGAGCGAAGTCGCCGAGGACGACGCCGCCCAGTACAGCGACAGCGTCACGTCACTTCTTGCGGCGACGCCCGCCCTTCTGGGCCTTCCGCCGCTCCGCGCGGGTCATCCCGTCCGACTCCGACCGCACACCGGCGCCGTCCGTGGCGAAGTCACCCTCGTCGACGCCGCCCTCGGCGTTCGGCGCCTGGAAGTGCAGACGGTCGGGCCGCTGCGGGGCCTCAAGGCCCTTGGCGCGGATCTCGGGACGCGCCCCGGCGGGAACCGCGTCCTGGACACCGTCCTTGGAGAGCGACGTGGCGGACGCCGAGTCCTCGACCGGGACCTCCTCGACCTGCTGCTCGACCTGGACCTCCAGGTTGAACAGGTAGCCGACGGACTCCTCCTTGATGCCGTCCATCATGGCGTTGAACATGTCGAAGCCCTCACGCTGGTACTCCACCAGCGGGTCCTTCTGCGCCATGGCGCGGAGGCCGATGCCCTCCTGGAGGTAGTCCATCTCGTAGAGGTGCTCGCGCCACTTGCGGTCGAGCACCGAGAGGACGACCCGCCGCTCCAGCTCACGCATGATGTCGGAGCCGAGCTGCTCCTCACGCGACGCGTACTGCTGGTGGATGTCGTCCTTGATGGACTCGGAGATGAACTCGGCGGTCAGACCCGCGCGGTCACCCGCCGTGTCCTCCAGCTCCTCGACGGTGACCGCGACGGGGTAGAGCTGCTTGAAGGCGCCCCACAGCCGGTCCAGGTCCCACTCCTCGGCGAAGCCCTCGGCGGTCTCCGCCGCGATGTACGCCTCGATGGTGTCGTCCATGAAGTGCGCGATCTGCTCCTGGAGGTCCTCGCCCTCCAGGACGCGGCGACGCTCTCCGTAGATGACCTCACGCTGCCGGTTGAGGACCTCGTCGTACTTCAGGACGTTCTTGCGCGTCTCGAAGTTCTGCTGCTCGACCTGCGACTGGGCGGAGGCGATGGCGCGCGTGACCATCTTGTTCTCGATCGGCACGTCGTCCGGCACGTTCGCCATGGACATCACGCGCTCGACCATCTGCGCCTTGAACAGACGCATCAGGTCGTCGCCGAGCGAGAGGTAGAACCGGGACTCGCCGGGGTCGCCCTGACGGCCGGAACGGCCGCGGAGCTGGTTGTCGATGCGGCGCGACTCGTGCCGCTCGGTGCCGAGGACGTAGAGCCCGCCGAGGTCCTTGACCTCTTCGAACTCGGCCTTGACGGCCCGCTCGGCCTTCTCCAGGGCGGCCGGCAGCGCCGCGGCCCACTCCTCGACGTGCTCGACGGGGTCCAGGCCGCGCTGGCGCAGCTCCGCCTCGGCGAGGTCGTCGGGGTTGCCGCCGAGCTTGATGTCCGTGCCTCGTCCGGCCATGTTCGTGGCGACGGTGACGGCACCCTTGCGGCCGGCCTGGGCGACGATGGTCGCCTCTCGGTCGTGCTGCTTGGCGTTGAGCACCTCGTGCTGGACGCCGCGCTTGGAGAGCTGCTGGGAGAGGTACTCCGACTTCTCCACGGACGTCGTGCCGACCAGGATCGGCTGGCCCTTCTCGTGCTTCTCGGCGATGTCGTCGACGACGGCGGCGAACTTCGCGACCTCGGTGCGGTAGATCAGGTCGGACTGGTCCGCGCGGACCATCGGCCGGTTCGTCGGGATCGGCACGACGCCCAGCTTGTAGATCTGGTGGAACTCGGCGGCCTCGGTCATGGCCGTACCGGTCATGCCGGACAGGCCGCTGTCGTAGCCCTCGCGCTTGTAGAGGCGGAAGAAGTTCTGGAGGGTGATGGTGGCGAGAGTCTGGTTCTCGTCCTTGATGTCCACCCCTTCCTTCGCCTCGATCGCCTGGTGCATGCCCTCGTTGTAGCGGCGGCCGGCGAGGATACGGCCGGTGTGCTCGTCGACGATCATGACTTCGCCGTCGATGACGACGTAGTCCTTGTCCTTCTTGAAGAGTTCCTTGGCCTTGATGGCGTTGTTGAGATAGCCCACCAGGGGCGTGTTCACCGACTCGTAGAGATTGTCGATGCCGAGCCAGTCCTCGACCTTGGCCACGCCGGGCTCGTGGATGGCGACGGTGCGCTTCTTCTCGTCGACCTCGTAGTCGCCGGTCTCCTCGATGCCCTTGAGCTGGTTTCCGGGCTCACCCTTGGTGAGTCGCGTGACCAGCTTGGCGAAGTCGCCGTACCACTTGGTGGCCTGGTCGGCGGGGCCGGAGATGATCAGCGGCGTACGGGCCTCGTCCACGAGGATCGAGTCGACCTCGTCGACGATCGCGAAGTTGTGGCCGCGCTGCACCAGCTCGTCCTGCGACCACGCCATGTTGTCGCGGAGGTAGTCGAAGCCGAATTCGTTGTTCGTGCCGTACGTGATGTCACAGCTGTACTGCTCACGGCGCTGGGCCGGGGTCATATTGGCGAGGATGCAGCCGACCCTCAGGCCCAGGAACTTGTGGACGCGACCCATCATGTCGGAGTCGCGCTCGGCCAGGTAGTCATTGACCGTGATGATGTGGACGCCCTTGCCGGACAGGGCGTTCAGGTACGCGGGGAGCGTGCCGACGAGGGTCTTGCCCTCGCCGGTCTTCATCTCCGCGACATAGCCCATGTGCAGCGCGGCGCCGCCCATCATCTGGACGTCGTAGTGGCGCTGGCCCAGGACGCGCTTGGCGGCCTCGCGGACCGTCGCGAAGGCCTCGGGCAGGAGGTCGTCGAGCGTCTCGCCGTCGGCGTAACGCTCCTTGTACTCCTCGGTCAGCGCGCGCAGCTCGGCGTCGGAGAGGCTGACGAAGTCCTCTTCGATGGAGTTGACCTGGTCCGCGATGCGGTGCAGCTTGCGCAGGATCTTGCCTTCGCCTGCACGCATGATCTTCGAGAGGACGGACACGGGGGTTGGTCTCCTTGCCGGTCGGGCCTGGCATGGTCGGTTTTACTCGTCGGGCAACGGCCATCGTATGCGAGGACCCGGCTGCGCCGGGAGGTCTGCTCTCAGGTCAACGGACGAGGGCCGCCGAAGGTGCCGGGTGGGGCCCGCGAGTGCCCCGCGCGGGCCGATCGCGACGAGCGGACAAAAAGGGCTGGCACCCGGAACAGCGCCCCCGCATCATCGCTTGATGGAGCCCGTCACACTCACCACCGAACGCCTGTGCCTGCGCGTCTTCACGTCCGCCGACGTCGACGAGATCTTCGCGGCGTGCCAGGACCCGGACATCCAGCGCTGGACCACGATTCCCTCGCCGTACGCGCGCGTGGACGCCGAGAACTTCGTGGCCACCATGGTCCCCGCGGGATGGCACAACGACTCCGAGTACACCTTCTCCGTACGGCCCCGCGGGGGCGGCCCCCTGATCGCCGCCGCCAGCCTGCACCACCCGCGCTCGGGCACCTGGGAGGTCGGCTACTGGACGGCCAAGGAGCACCGCGGCCGCGGCCACATGACCGAGACGGTGCTCGCCCTCGCCCGCTGGGCCTTCACGGAGCTGCGCTGCCCCCGCCTGGAGTGGCGCGCGGAGGTGGGCAACAACGGCTCGCGCGCGGTCGCGGAGAAGGCCGGCTTCACGGTCGAGGGCGTACTCCGCGCGGGCCTGCTCAACAAGGGCACGCTCCGTGACGCCTGGGTCGGCGCCCTGCTGCCCTCGGACCTCGGCATGCCGACTCCGTACCCGTACCTGCCCGCGAGGCCCTGAGAACCGGATCCCGGGGGTCCGGAATTCCGGGCCCGGTTGTCAGTGCCGCCGCCTATCGTTTCGACCATGACGAGCCTGCCGCGCCCTGCCATGGAACTCTCCGCCGACGAGGCCCGCCGCGTCGCCCTGCGCGCCCAGGGCTTCCTCGGCGCCCCGGACCGCAGGGCCGGTGTGCGAGGCGTGCTGCGGCATCTCGGCGCGGTCCAGCTCGACACGATCTCGGTCCTGGCCCGCTCGCACGAGCTCGTTCCTTACGCACGGCTCGGCGCCGTGGGCCGCGACACCGTGGAGGCGGCGTACTGGGGGGCGAAGGACCGCGTCCAGCCGCACGCCTTCGAGTACTGGTCGCACGCCGCGTGCATCCTGCCCGTCGAGGAGTGGCCGCACTTCGCGTTCCGCCGCCGCGCCTACCGCTCCCGCCCGCACTGGCACCACGACCTGCCCGACGGGGCGTATGACCAGGTCATCAAGCAACTGCGCGTGGAGGGCCCGCTGACGGCCACGGAGTTGGGCGGCGCGAAGAACAAGGGCGAGTGGTGGGACTGGTCCGAGTCGAAGATCGCCGTGGAGCGCGCGCTGATGTACGGCGAGGTGGTGTGCACCGAGCGCCGCTCCTGGAAGCGGGTGTACGACCTGGCGGAGCGCGCGATCCCGGAGGCGCTGCTGCACGACGACCTGAGCGACGTGGAGTGCCTGCGCCGCCTGGTGCGCCTGGCCGGTGAGTCGCTCGGCGTCGGCACGCGCGCGGACATCGCCGACTATCACCGCCTCAAGGGCGAGCAGTTCGATCTGGTGGTCGCGGACTCGGGTCTGGTGCCGGTGACGGTCGAGGGCTGGGACAAGCCCGCGTGGGCCGACCCGGAGGCCCTGCGGACGACGCCGCGCGGCCGGCACCGCACGACGCTGCTCTCGCCCTTC
The DNA here is from genome assembly GCF_055587985.1 of Streptomyces sp. NPDC046335. Taxonomy (NCBI): domain Bacteria; kingdom Bacillati; phylum Actinomycetota; class Actinomycetes; order Kitasatosporales; family Streptomycetaceae; genus Streptomyces; species Streptomyces sp. NPDC046335. The sequence goes on from NZ_JBVJFF010000008.1 coordinate 456,333, forward strand.
GACTCCCTGGTCTGGGAGCGGGCGCGCACGGAGCGGATCTTCGGCTTCACGCACCGCCTGGAGGCGTATGTCCCCAAGCCCAAGCGGATACACGGCTATTTCGCGATGCCGCTGCTCGCGGGCGGCAGGCTCCTGGGCCGCGTCGATCCGGCGCGCGAGGGGAGCACGCTGGTGGCCAAGCAGGTCTCGCTCGACGCTCCGAAGGCGGTCGCGCCGATGGCCCAGGCCCTCCTGGAGGCGGCGTCGTGGGTCGGCTGCGATTCCGTTCGGGTGGAGCGGGTGAACCGCCCCGAGCTGACGGCCGGCCTGGTGCGGGCCCTCGCCTGACCCGCACCCGGTGCCGCGACCCTCATCTGATCTCGAGGATCTTCTCCCGCATCGCGTAGACGACGGCCTCCATCCTGGAGTGCAGCTGAAGCTTCTCCAGGATGTTGCGCACGTGGTTCTTCACGGTGTTCTCGGAGATGAACAGCTCTTTGGCGATGTCGCGGTTGTTCATCCCGGTGGCGACGAGCTTGAGCACTTCCAGCTCGCGCTCGGTCAGCCGGGGCGCGGGCACGAGACGGCGCTCGTCGGTGCGCTGGATCATGGATTTGAACTCGGTGAGCAGCTTCGATGCCATCGACGGGCTGATCTGGGACTGCCCGTCGGCCACCGCGCGGATAGCGGTGGCCACCTCGTCCGTGGAGATCTCCTTCAGGAGATATCCGGTGGCGCCCGCCTTGATCGCGTCGTAGAGATCGGCTTCCTCGTCGCTGATCGTCAGCATGATGATCTTGGCGCTCGGCGCGACCTCCTTGATGGAGGTGCACGCCTCGATGCCGCCGCGTTTCGGCATGCGTACGTCCATGAGCACGATGTCGGGCAGCAGATCGGCGGCCTTGTCCACCGCCTCCGCGCCGTCGCCCGCTTCCCCGACGACCTGGATGTCCTCCTCGGCGGCGAGGACGATCTCCAGGCCACGACGGAAGAGGGCGTGGTCGTCCACCACCAGGACCCTGATCGGCTCCTTGCGCGGGGCGCCCGTGTCCGTGCCGATGCCGATGCCGTCCCCGGCATGCCCGTGATGCATCGGTCCGAAGCTGTCCGCCATCGTTCCTCCCCCATGAAGGCCGTGGCCTGTTGTGGCTCTGCTGCGCCAACCCGAGGCGGCAGCACACCGGTTGGCCGGCGAGGTCATGATTTCATGCCTGGCGCCGGTGCGGTGCGCGCACTGGTCGCACGAGGGTGCCCCTGGGGGCGCACACGCGCTCCAGGGGCACCACGTCAGCGGTTCACGGGGGCGGCGGTCAGCCGCCGAGTGCTCCGCCGCCACCGGCCGATTCGGCCCTGGCGACCATGGGGTCGGTGTTGAGACGGATGACGCCGTAGTCATAGGCGTGCCGTCGGTAGACGACGCTGGGTTCCTTGGATTCGGAGTCGACGAACAAGTAGAAGTCGTGCCCGACCAGTTCCATCTCGTAGAGCGCCTGGTCCAGCGTCATGGGTGCCGCGACGTGCGTCTTCTCGCGGACCACGAGGGGTCCTTCGCCCTGGATCTCCAGGGAACCGATCCTCTTGACCGGAACGCCGTCCGGCTCTTCCTCGCGTACGACGGTGCCGTTTCCGTTGAGCGTCGCCGCGTCCGGGACCCGCTCGGTGACCTCGGCGGCGGAGAGCCTGCCGGTGCCCCGGCGGTTGTGGCGCTTCTCGTGCTGCTTGCGCAGCCGCGCGTCGAGCTTGGCCGTGGCCAGGTCGAGTGCCGCGTACGGATCGGCTGCCGATGCCTCCGCGCGAATCACGGGCCCGCGCCCGCGGAGAGTGATCTCCACACGGTCGGAACGGTCGGCCTGACGCGGATTGGTTTCCTTGGACACCTCGACGTCGAGGTGGATCACCTTGCCGTCGAGCCTCTGGATCTTGTCCAGCTTCAGCTTCTCGGCCACGTGCTTGCGGAACCGCTCGGGTACCTCGGTCTTGCGGCCCTTGACGACGATGTCCACGCAGAACTCCGTTCCCGGATCGCTCCGCTTCGGCGGCGGAGCATCTCCCTTTTGCACCAGACCCCGGTGATCTCCCGGGGCCTCGGACTCGGTGACTTCCACCTCCTCCTCCCCCATGGGCAAGATCTCCACCCACCGGTCCGGGTGATTGCGGAAAATCCCGCGGACCGGCAATCCGATATGCGAGGTCGGGCGTTCGCCATTCCTCACAACCGAACATATCTCGCCCGGAGCTATGTCGTCACCCTCTACTGCCGCATACCTCCATTCGGGTGGGACGACCCTCTCACCACCTGCAACGAAGCAACTTCTCCTTCAGTTCCGGTTTATTTCGAAAGAATCCGGTGAGGCGGCGACAACCGCAGCGCTGATCACGTTTCCGCGGCCCAATTCCGGCCCTCTCGCGCTCCCGCTTCCCAGTCCCCGCAAGGCCTCCGATCGCGCCTTCCATTCCGTGTGCAGGTCACGTATTGCGCGTGCGGCTTCCGTCAGTGACGCGCCGGTGGTCATCAGGTCGTCCACGACCACCACCCGCCCGCCGCCGACGAGCAGCCGGCCTCCCCCCGCGGTCACCTCCAGGGCACCCGCCAGATTGGCCTGCCGCTGCCGGGAATCGAGCCCCGACTGATCGGCCACCGCACGCCGCTGCCGCAGCACCGCGAGCACCCGCGCCGGAATCCCCGCCCGCCGCAGCTCCCCGGCCGCCGCGAACGCGGTCCGCCGCACCGGGTCGTGCCCGCGCGCCCGGACCGCGGCACGCGCCGACGGCACGGGGACGAGCGTCAACGGCACCGCGCGCCCCTGTGAGCCGCCGTGCGTGCCGTCTACCCACGATGGCGCACCCATATCACCCGGATCCCGCGTTTCGCCCCGCAGACCGGCACGCACGGCCCCCGCGAGAGCGGCCCCCAGCGGCCCCACCAGGCCCAGGGCGCCACGCTCCTTGTGCGCGAGCAGCACGGCCCGCACCGCGTCCTCGTACGGCGCCGCCGCGTGCACGACCGGCAGCCCCCATGGCTCCGGATCCGGGCGCACCCGCCGCGGCGCCCTGCCGCACAGTCCCGCCCGGCACCGCTCGCACAGAGCCGTCCGAGGCCTCCCGCAGCCCTGGCACTCGGCCGGCAGCACCAGGTCGGTGAGGTCCTGCCACCACCCCCGCATGGCCACCACTGTGCCAATGCGCGGGCGCCGCCACCACCCCTGTGGATAACTCCGGCCCGACCCCGAGAACCGGCGGGAATCAGCGGGAAGCGGCGGGAATCAGAGGCAATCAGCCGGAACGCTCATCCCGGATAGACGGGCGCCGCGCCTTCCTTCACCACGGTCTGCCACTGCGAGCCCGCCGGGAGCCGGACGATCCCGTCGTCGGAGTGCGCCACCAGCGGCTGCTGGTCGCTCTCGGACGCGGCGATCTCCTTCACGCCCGTCAGCCCCGGCAGCGTGGTGCCCGAGAGGACCGAGCCGTCGCACTGGACGTACCGCAACTGCTGGACCCCGCCGGATTCCCGGCCGACCACCACGAGGCGGCTGCCGCCCGCCCACGACATGGCGGTGACCTCCTCCATCTGCGGTGCCGCCTGGGTGGGGTCGAGCACCGATATCCGCGGCTTCGCGCCCTCGCCCCGGTCGACGCGGCCGATCCAGAGGGACGACTTGCCGTCCTTCTTCACCAGCAGCGCGATCCGTACACCGTCCGCCGACACCCGCACCGCCTCGACGCGGCCGTCCAGCGCCGGAACCTCGACCTGCACCGGCTTGCCCTCGCCCTGGCCGAGCCAGAGCAGCCGCGGCCGCTTCGGGTCGCGGTCGGCCACCCACAGGTCGCCGTGGCCGTCCCAGCTCGGCGTGGAGAGACGGTCCTCCTCGGCCTTGGCCCTGCTGCGCACCTGCGCCTTGCCGAGCGTGTCGCCGGAGCCCAGCGACCCCGTGTACAGCGACTTCCCGTCCAGCGACACCCCGGCCGCACGCTTCTCGTCCCGCGAGACGGCCGCCGAACGCAGCGGCTGGTCACCGGTGCCGAGGACACCGCTCACCGGCGCCGGATCGGCGGTGCTTCCCGAGTTGGCCGGCATCCGCACCAGGCGGTGCTCGTCGTCGACGAAGTACTGGTAGGCGGGCCGGTCCGCGCTGCGGTTCGCCGCGACGCTCTCCGCGTGGCCCTGGCTCAGCACACAGAGCATCGAGCCGTTGGACCGCTGGAGCGTCACCTGCTCGACCCCCGAGGGCGACAAGTCCTCCAGTGTGTAGAGCAGTTGGGCCGCCATCTCGCGGCACCTCGTCTGGCTCGCCCCGTCGGACCGGCTGTTCAGCTGTACGGTCAGCCGGTTCTGGTCGTCCGGCGTCAGCGGCTTGCCGGGCTCCTTGAGCTGCGTACCGCTGCGGAACCGCGATTCCGCCACGTCTCCCAGCCAGTTGGTCGGCCCCGCCAGGAGCAGCTTGACCGTCTGGGTCAGCGGGTCGATCCGCTGCCGTATGTAGATGGGGTCGGCGACGAGGCCCGCCCGGCCGTCGGGGCCCGAGCCAGGAGACCCGGCGTAGTAGTACTTGTTGACGGAGCGGTAGATGCGCTGGAAGTCCGACTCGCCGAGCACCACGCCGGGCGGCGGCTCGTCGATGCGCCACTCCTTGCGGCCGTGACCACCACCCACCAGGCTGAGGTGCACGGACTGGTTGTAGGAGGCCGCCGCCGGGCGGTACGCGTGCTGCCTGTCCACCTTCGCGACCTGCCGCCCGGTCAGGGAGAACCGGCGGCTGCCGTCGCTGTCATTGCCCGCGTTGCCCGCATCCGTGTTCGGACCGTCGGCGAGCACCGTCGTGGTCCGCTCCGGGTCCCACTTGCGCGCCGCGCTCTTGGTCAGATACTTCCGCGCCATCGCGAACTGCGGATCATCGCTGGTCAGCGCCTCAAGAAAACCCTGGACGATCTCCACGGGCAGGGCGCCCTCGCGTGGCGGCAGCGCGTAGACCCGCTGCGACTGCGAGTCCGGGCGCTGCGAGGCGTCGACGGGCTTCAGATTGCCGCTGTCGGGCATCGAGGCGCAGCCCGCCAGGAGCGCCCCGCAACCCCCGAGCAACAGCCCCGTACGCAGTGGACGCCGCCCGCGGCCTCCGGCCGGGCCACGCCCCGTACGCTCAGCGCCCACGACTGCTTTCCTCTCCCCGAACCGCCCCTGAGCCTGCCCCAGCCTCACGCCCTGCTTCACCCTCGAGCCCCGGAGGCCCCGAAGATCCCGGAGGCCCCGGAGCCGGACGCTCGCCTTCCGGGGTCCGGCGCGGCACGACCCGCGAGCCGCTGCCGGGCAACGCCGTCGGATCCACGGCCGCCGCCTGCGCCAGACGCGGCGGTATCGGCCCCTTCGCAGGGACCGGCGGCGACACCCTCTCGGGCGACGCGGACGTCTGCGCCGGAACGGTCGCCTGCTTGCCGGCGCCCTCCAGCGGCAGCCCCGCGTCGTTCAGCCCGCGGTGACGGCGCGAGTCGTCGGGCTCCAGCGGTATCGGCGAACCCCGCAGCGGCTCGTCCGCTGTCCTCGGCAGGGTGAGCCTGAACTGCGAGCCGCCTCCGGGCTCCCCCCACGCCTGTAGCCACCCGCCGTGCAGCCGGGCGTCCTCCAGGGCGATGGAGAGGCCCAGCCCCGTACCACCGGTGGTACGCGCGCGTGCCGGGTCCGCCCGCCAGAAGCGGCTGAAGACCCGGGTCGCCTCGCCGGGCTTGAGCCCCACGCCGTAGTCCCGCACGGCGACGGCGACCGCGCCTCCCGCGGCGGCGAGCCGCACCACGACGTCCTTGCCCTCGCCGTGCTCCACGGCGTTGACCACGAGATTGCGCAGCACCCGCTCCACCCGCCGGGCGTCGGCCTCGGCGACCACCGGCTGCTGGTCCCCGACCACCCGTATATGCGTGCCCTTGCGCTCGGCGAGCATCTCCGCGCCGCCGACGACCCTGCGCACGACCTCGCGCAGGTCTATGGCGTCCGCCTCCAGCGCGGCGGCTCCCGCGTCGAATCTGCTGATCTCCAGGAGGTCGGCGAGCAGCAGCTCGAACCGGTCGAGCTGATCGGCGAGCAGCTCCGCCGACCGCGCGGTCACCGGATCGAAGTCCACCCGCGCCTCATGGATGACGTCCGCGGCCATCCGCACGGTCGTCAACGGCGTACGCAGCTCATGCGAGACGTCGGAGACGAACCGCCGCTGCATCCGCGACAGCTCCTCCAGCTGCTGGATCTTCAGCTGCAGGTTCTGCGCCATCTTGTTGAAGGCCTCGCCGAGCCGCGCGATGTCGTCCTCGCCGGTGACCTTCATACGTTCCTGAAGGCGCCCGGCGGACAGCCGCTCGGCGATCCCCGCCGCCATCCGTACGGGCGTGACCACCTGGCGCACCACCAGCCAGGCGATGGCGCCCAGGAGCACCACGACGAAGAGCCCCGCGGTGGCGAGGGTCGTCCTGACGAAGTTGAGCGACTCCTCCTCCTGCGTCAGCGGGAAGAGGTAGTAGAGCTGGTACGGATCACCCTGGAGGTCGTTGAGCCGCTTGCCGATCACCAGGCCCGGCTGCGCCTCACGGCCGTCGTCGAACACGATCCGCGTGTTGGCCTGATAGGCGCCGGCGCCCTTGTCGACCCGGCTGCGCAGCTCCTCCGGCACACTCAGGAACGGCTCCACACCGCCCGAGGCCCGCGAGCCGCGTACGCCCACGTCGCTCGCGGAGGTGAGCGTCACCACGGCGAACGCGTTCTGCCCGCCGCTGGAGAGCTGTTCGACGAGGTCGGACATCCACACGGCGGCGTTCCGCCCGTCGACGGTGCTGCCGTCCTGCCCGGTGCTCTGCCGCGCGGCGTTGACACTGTCCTGCGCGGCCCGGAATCCACCGTCTGCCTGGCTCTGCGAAGCCTTCACCTTGGCTTTGAGCAGGCCGTTGTTGACCGAACTCATGACGGCGAAGCCCAGCATGAGGACCACGCCGAGCGACATCAGCAGGGTCGTGACGACGACCTTGAGCTGGATGTTCCGCCGCCAGAGACGCACCGCCGGCAGCAGCGGGCGGCGCACCCAGCGCACGAAGAGCCGCAGCACCGGGCTGCCCTGCACCCCGCCCTGCAACAGCAGCCCGCCGTCGACGAGCCGCCCGAACCGGGACGCGCGCCGCCCCGGGCCAGTCCGCCCCGGACGAGCCCCCGGACCCCCGGGCGCCGAGGTGGAACTGTCCCGGGACACGTCAGCTCGGTCCGGCCTTGTAACCGACGCCACGGACGGTCACCACGATCTCCGGCCGCTCCGGGTCGCGCTCGACCTTGGAGCGCAGCCGCTGGACGTGCACGTTCACCAGGCGGGTGTCCGCCGCGTGCCGGTAGCCCCAGACCTGCTCGAGCAGCACCTCACGCGTGAACACCTGCCACGGCTTGCGCGCCAGCGCCACCAGCAGGTCGAACTCCAACGGCGTCAGCGCGATCGACTGCCCGTCCCGCTTCACGGAGTGCCCGGCCACATCGATGACCAGGTCACCTATGGCCAACTGTTCCGGCGCCGGCTCCTCCGACCTCCGCAGCCGCGCCCTGATCCGGGCCACGAGCTCCTTCGGCTTGAACGGCTTGACGATGTAGTCATCCGCCCCGGACTCCAGACCGACCACCACATCCACGGTGTCGCTCTTGGCCGTGAGCATGACGATCGGAACACCTGACTCCGCCCTGATCAGGCGGCACACCTCGATGCCGTCCCGTCCGGGCAGCATCAAGTCGAGCAACACAAGATCCGGCTTGGCCTCCCTGAAAGCGGCCAGCGCCTTGTCGCCATCAGCTACGAACGACGGCTCAAAACCTTCACCACGCAGCACAATCCCGAGCATCTCGGCCAGTGCGGTGTCGTCGTCGACGACAAGGACTCGTCCCTTCATGCCTGACATCATCCCATTCTCGTAACAGTGACTGGGCTGCTGGTGAGAGAGGTCACTGACCTGTGACGATAGTCGTATAAAGCCATCACTGTGTGCGTTGATCCACAGTGGCCGGTCCCCCGACCGGGCTCCGGCCCGCCCGACAGCCGCCACGACGGCCCTCGAGGACCGGCAAAATCCCGCCAATCCCAGCCCTCGGTCGGCACCACGACCGGCACCATGACCGCCAGGCCAGGTGCCCTCCCCCTCCACAGGTGGCTGCTCGAACAGCCACCACCCTCATTCCTCCACGGCCCCGCCACGCGCAGGAATCCGCGCCTCAGAGCCGCTGAACCGCGCGACTGCGGGACCGCTGGACCGCCCGGCAGCGGCTGCCGAGCCCCCGGCCGGCACGATCACCGGCCTCCGGACGGCCTCCGGCTCCTCCAGCAGGCCCAGCTCTCCCCGGCCCGAAACCGCCACGCCCGCCCGGAACCGCCACCCCCGCCCGAGGCCGAAGCGCCCGCGACAGACCGGCGGGGCGGTCGTCGTCACGTGACGACGGCTCGGGCGTCGGCGTCGGCGTCGTCACGTGACCTCGATGTACCGCGACACGCCACCCTCTCAGCTGATCGGCACCTGCCCCGACCTCGCGCACACCTCGGCGAGGCCCTCGGCCGTCACCGGCGACAGCACACCCTCCTCCGTCACGATCGCCGTCACCAGCTCGGGCGGCGTCACGTCGAACGCGGGGTTGTACGCCTGCGTCCCCAGCGGTGCCACCGGCACACCGCCCCCCGCCTCCCTCCCGAACGCCGGCGCATGCGGCACCACGGCCTCCGTCACCTCATGGCTCCCCCGCTGCTCCACCTCGATGGACGCCCCGTCCGGGGTGCCCGGGTCCACGGTCGTCACCGGAGCCACCACGATGAACGGCACATGGTGGTACCGCGCCAGCACGGCGAGCGGATAGCTCCCCACCTTGTTCGCCACCGAACCGTCCGCCGCGATGCGGTCGGCACCGATCAGCACCGCGTCCACCTCACCGGCGGCGAACAGCGACCCCGCCGCGTTGTCCGTGAGCAGCGTGTACGCCATACCGCTCCGCGCCGCCTCGTACGCCGTGAGCCTCGCGCCCTGGAGCAGCGGCCGCGTCTCGTCCACCCACAGTCTGCGCAGCCTCCCCGCCCGATGCGCCTTGAGGGCGACCGCGAACGCAGTGCCCTCCCCGCCGGACACCAACGCCCCCGTGTTGCAGTGCGTCAGGATCCGATGACCGCCGCCCGGCATCAGCTCGTCGAGCAGCGCCAGGCCGTGCGCCGCCATCCTCGCGCTGGCCCTCGCGTCCTCGGCGTGCAGCGCCCGCGCCGCCTCCAGCGCGGCACCCGCCGCCGCCTCGTGGTCGGCGCCGCCCATCAGCGCCGTGCGGTGGGCCGCCTGGGCCCGGCGCGCGCCGTAGGCGAGGTTGACCGCGGTGGGCCGCGCCCCCGCCAGCGAGTCCGCCGCCTCCTCCACGTCGAACCCACGGGCAGCGGCGAGCGCGACGCCGTACGCCCCCGCGATGCCAAGCAGCGGTGCCCCGCGCACCGCGAGCGTTCGGATCGCCTCCACCAGAGCCGGCGCGTCCGTGCACACCCGCTCGACCTCCTCGCCCGGCAGCCTGGTCTGGTCGAGGACGACCAGAACGGGTCCTTCGGGCGGGTCGTCCCAGCGGATCGCGGGAATCGCGGGGGTGCCGGTCGGCCGTATGTCCTCGCCGGATTGCGCGTACTGATCAGCCATCCGACCAGTCTGCCCCGTACCCCGCGGACAATTGAAGGTGTCCAGCCTCTCCGGCCCCCGGTCACCCGGCCGGTGCCCCGTGGCACGATGGCTGACAACCAGCCGCCGCACCCGCGGTCGGGCACCGTGAAGGAGCGACGATGAACGACACTCCGGGCTGGGCCTCGCCCGGATCCGCCCCCTCCGACGGGCAGGACTCCGGCAAGCCGGACGCCGGCGAGCCCACGGATCACGGCGGGCCGAGCGGCCCGTCGAAGTGGTCCAAGCAGCAGCCGCCGCCCGCCCAATGGTCCCCGCCCAGCAACCCGAACGCGGGCCAGACCCCGCCTCCCCCGCCCCCTCCGCCCGGCCAGGGCGGCGGCTGGGGCTGGGGCGGCCCGCCTCCGGGCGGACCCGGCGGCCCCGGCGCTCCCGGCGGGCCCGGCGGCGGCTACCCCGGCTGGGGCGCCTGGCAGGGTCCCCCGCCCGCGGCCAAGCCCGGCGTCATCCCGCTCCGTCCGCTCGGCGTCGGCGAGATCCTCGACGGCGCGGTGTCCACCATGCGCGCCCACTGGCGCACGGTCCTCGGCATCTCGCTGACCGTCGCCGTCCTCACGGAAATCGTCGTCGTCCTCCTTCAGGGACTCGTCCTCAACGACGCCGCCGACACCGAAGCCCTCAACGACCCGAGCGCCACCCTCGGCGAGCTCACCCGCGCCATGGGCGACACCTTGCTGAGCTCGGGCGTCGTCCTCGTGATCACCTTGCTCGGCACCATCGTCGCGACGGCCCTGCTCACGATGGTCACCAGCCGTGCGGTGCTCGGCAAGTCGGTGACGACGGCCGAGGCCTGGCAGGACTCGCGCCCCCAACTGGTCAAGCTGTTCGGCCTGACCCTGCTCATCCCGCTCATCGGCACGGCCATCGTCGCCGTCGGCGTACTGCCCGGCGTCCTCGTCGCGCTGGCCGGCTCCTCCGAAGCCGGCGCGGCACTCGCCGTCCTCGGCGGACTCGCCGCGACCGTCGTCGCCGTCTGGACCGTGCTCCGCTTCTCGCTCGCCTCTCCCGCGCTCATGCTGGAGAAGCAGGGCGTCAAGAAATCCATGGCGCGCTCGGTCAAGCTGGTCCGCGGCTCCTGGTGGCGGGTCTTCGGCATCCAGCTGCTCGCCGCCCTCATCGCGAACATCGTGGCGTCGATCATCGTCATACCGTTCACCTTCATCGCCGGTGCCCTCAGCGGCGACGGCGTCACGGGCTTCCTCAACAACACCGGTGACCTGGGCTGGACCTTCCTCATCGTGAGTGGCGTCGGCTCGGTGATCGGCTCGATGCTGACGTTCCCGATCACGGCCGGAGTCACCGTGCTCCTCTACATCGACCAGCGGATCCGCCGCGAGGCACTCGACCTCGAACTCACCCGCGCGGCCGGCCTCTCCGGCCAGGCGACCAACCCGCCCGGCACCCCGGGGAGCTGATGCGGTGACCGCGGCGGGGGCAGTGCTCATACGGTTCGGAGCCACACCGCTCCTGCCGCGCTCCGGCGACGAACCGCCGGTGACGATTCCGCGCGACCCCGCGCGGGAAGCGGCCGAGCGCGAACTGTCCGAGCCGAGGTACCACGAGAACGACCCCAGCCTCCTCCAGCGCGCACTGAACCGCTTCTGGGACTGGATCGACGACCTGTTCTCCGCCGCCGCGGGGGCCACCCCGGGCGGCGGAGTCGGCCTCCTCGTCATCGTCCTGGCCGCGGCGCTCCTGGCCGCGGCCCTCTGGTGGCGCCTGGGCACACCCCGGCGCGCCCCCACCTCCGCGCCGGCCCTCTTCGACGACCGCCCCCGCAGCGCCGCCGAACACCGTGCCGCCTCCGAGGCACACGCCGCCCAGGCCCACTGGAACCAAGCCGTCCAGGAACGCATGCGCGCCATCGTCCGCGCACTCGAGGAGCGCGCGCTCCTCGACCCCCGCCCCGGCCGCACCGCCGACGAGGCCGCCGCGGAGGCGGGCCGCACCCTGCCCGCCCACTCCGGGCAACTCCGGGCGGCGGCGCGCGAGTTCGACGACGTGACGTACGGCGGCCGCACCGCCGACGAGTCGGCGTACCGCCGCTTGGCCGGACTCGACCGTGACCTGGAACGCACCAGACCGACCCTGACGAGCACCGCCCACACCACACCGAGCAGCAGCTCCCAAGGGGCCGCCGAATGACCGGCTCCCCACACACGACCGAGCCGCCTCGCCCCACCGAGCCGCCTCACTCCGCCGAACAGCAGCCCTCCGCGCTCTCGGCCACGGCACGGCAGCAGGCCGACTCGACGTCGATCTCGCCCACGCCACGCCAGCTCTGGACCCGCTCCCGAGGCATCGCCCTCGCCCTGGTCGTCCTCCTGGCCGCGGCCGTGGCCATTGCCGTGGTCCGCTCCGGCGGCCACCACGGCCGCCTCGACCCGCGCTCCGCCGAGCCCAACGGCAGCCGGGCCGTCGCCGAACTCCTCGCCGACCGAGGAGTCTCCACCCGCGTGGTCACCACCACCGAAGAGGCCCGGTCCGCGGCCGGCTCCGATACGACGCTCCTGGTGGCCAACCCCGACCTGCTCACGGAACGGCAGAGGTCCCGGCTCCACGCGGCCACCGAGGACTCCGGCGGGCGTACCGTCCTGATCGCACCGGGCCCCCGCTCGACCGGCACCCTGGCCCCCGGCGTCACCGCCGACGCGACCCCCAGCACCGATTCGACGCTGGCCCCCGCCTGTTCCCTCCCGGCGGCCCGCCGCGCGGGCACCGCCGACATGGGCGGCATCCGATACGACACCAGCGCCCCCGACGCCGAGACCTGCTACCTCAGCGACGGCCTCCCCAGCCTCCTGCATCTCCCCGCCCCCCGCGGTAAGGGCGACACCGTGGTCCTCGGCGCGCCCGACATCCTCTACAACAGCCGCCTCGACAAGCAGGGCAACGCCTCGCTCGCCCTCCAGCTCCTGGGCTCCCGGCCCGAGTTGGTCTGGTACCTCCCCTCGCTCTCCGACGACCAGGCGGCCACAGAAACCGAGCGCCGGGGCTTCTTCGACCTGATCCCCTCCGGCTGGCGATGGGCCACTGTGCAGCTCGCCATCGCCGCCGTACTCGCCGCCCTGTGGCGCGCCCGACGTCTCGGCCCCCTCGTCTCCGAACGCCTCCCCGTGGTCATCCGCGCCTCAGAGACGGTCGAAGGCCGTGCCCGCCTCTATCGCAGAGCGAACGCCCGCGACCGCGCGGCCTCCGCCCTGCGCACCGCCACCCGCAGCCGCCTCGCACCTCTCGTCGGCGTATCGCCCACGCAGGCGCACACACCCGAAACCCTGGTCCCCGCCCTGTCCACGCACCTTCGCTCCCCCGTCCACGACCTGCACCTCGTCCTCTTCGGGCCGGCCCCGAGCAACGACGCAGCACTCATCGCCCTCGCCGACCAACTCGACGCCCTCGAAAGTGAGGTACGCCACTCATGATGGACCCGACCACTGACAACGGGCCCACCGGAGACTCCGACAGCGCACGCGCTTCCCTCGAAGCCCTGCGCGCCGAGATCTCCAAAGCCGTGGTCGGCCAGGACCCAGCCGTCACCGGACTCGTCGTCGCCCTGCTCTGCCGCGGCCACGTCCTGCTCGAAGGAGTCCCCGGGGTGGCCAAGACGTTGCTCGTCCGCGCCCTCGCGTCGAGCCTCGAACTGGAGACGAAGCGCGTCCAGTTCACCCCCGACCTGATGCCGAGCGACATCACCGGCTCCCTCGTCTACGACGCCCGCACCACCGAGTTCTCCTTCCAGCCGGGCCCTGTCTTCACCAACCTCCTCCTGGCCGACGAAATCAACCGCACGCCGCCCAAGACGCAGTCCTCGCTCCTCGAAGCGATGGAAGAACGCCAGGTCACCGTCGACGGCACGCCACGCCCGCTCCCCGAGCCGTTCCTCGTGGCAGCCACCCAGAACCCGGTCGAGTACGAGGGCACGTACCCCCTCCCCGAGGCCCAACTGGACCGCTTCCTCCTGAAGCTGACGGTGCCTCTGCCCTCCCGCCAGGACGAGATCGACGTCCTCACCCGCCACGCCGAAGGCTTCAACCCGCGGGATCTGCGCGCCGCCGGCGTACGCCCTGTCGCGGGCCCCGCCGACCTGGAAGCCGCCCGCACCGCGGTCGCCAAGACCTCCGTCTCACCCGAGATCACCGCCTACGTGGTGGACGTCTGCCGCGCCACCCGCGAATCGCCTTCCCTCACCCTCGGCGTATCCCCCCGCGGCGCGACGGCACTGCTCTCCACGGCCCGCGCCTGGGCCTGGCTCACCGGCCGCGACTACGTCATCCCCGACGACGTCAAAGCTTTGGCCCTCCCCACGCTCCGCCACCGCGTACAGCTCCGCCCGGAAGCCGAGATGGAGGGCGTCACCGCCGACTCCGTCATCAACGCGATCCTCGCCCAGGTCCCGGTCCCCCGCTGATGGCCCTCACCGGACGCGCCGTCCTCCTCGCGGCTCTGGGCAGCCTTCCCGTGGGCATCTGGGAACCCGGCTGGACCGGCATCCTCGCCGTCAACACCCCACTGGCGCTGGCCTGCGCGTGTGACTTCGCCCTGGCCGCCCCCGTACGCCGTATCGGACTGACACGCTCCGGCGAGACCTCCGTACGTCTCGGGGAAACCGCCGATGTGGACCTCACCGTCACGAACCCCTCCGGCCGCCTTCTGCGCGCCGTCATTCGCGACGCCTGGCCCCCGAGCAGCCGACAGCCCACGGCCGACGCCACCGCGTCCCGCCATCGCCTGACGATCCCGGCCGGCGAACGGCGCCGCCTCACGACGCGATTGCGCCCCACCCGCCGTGGCGACCACCAGGCCGACCGCGTGACCATCCGCTCGTACGGTCCGCTGGGTCTCTTCGCCCGCCAGGGCAGCCACAAGGCTCCCTGGACGATACGCGCGCTGCCCCCGTTCACCAGTCGGAAGCACCTGCCCGCCAAGCTGGCACGTCTGCGTGAGCTCGACGGCCGGACCAGCGTGCTGACACGCGGCCAAGGCACCGAATTCGACAGCCTGCGCGACTACGTTCCCGGTGACGACACTCGCTCCATCGACTGGCGCGCCACAGCCCGCCGGTCCACGGTCGCAGTCCGCACCTGGCGCCCGGAGCGCGACCGGCACATCCTCCTGGTCCTCGACACCGGCCGCACCTCAGCCGGCCGGGTGGGTGACACCCCGCGCCTCGACGCCTCCATGGACGCGGCGCTGCTTCTGGCCGCCCTCGCCTCGCGAGCCGGCGACCGGGTCGACCTGCTGGCTTACGACCGCCGGGTTCGCGCCCTCGTCCAGGGCCGTTCGGCGGGCGACATCCTGCCCTCTGTGGTCAACGCACTGGCCTCGCTGGAACCCGAGCTCATCGAAACCGACGCTCAAGGCCTGACGTCGATGGCCCTACGGACCGCTCCGCGCAGCTCGCTGATCGTGCTGCTCACCAGCCTCGACCGTGCGCCGGTCGAGGAGGGCCTGCTTCCCGTACTTTCTCGTCTCACCAAGCGCCACAAGGTCGTCATCGCGTCTGTGGCCGACCCTCACATTCAGCAGATGACGTCCGCTCGTGGAACAGCGGAAGCGGTCTACGACGCGGCAGCAGCCGCTCAGGCGCAATCGGAACGACACCGCACCGCGGAACAACTCACGCGTCACGGCGTCACGGTCGTGGACGCAACCCCAGAGGCTCTGGCTCCTGCCCTGGCAGACGCATACCTGTCCCTCAAGGCCGGCGGCCGCCTGTAAGAGAGGGCAGAAGAGCAATTGCCAGACTGAACTGCGCTATTGCGCCATAACGCAGAAAACCCCCCGCACCAATGGTGCGGGGGTTTCCCTTAAAATTAGTTCGGCGGCGTCCTACTCTCCCACAGGGTCCCCCCTGCAGTACCATCGGCGCTATGAGGCTTAGCTTCCGGGTTCGGAATGTAACCGGGC
>NZ_JBVJFF010000009.1:0-98084 GCF_055587985.1 Streptomyces sp. NPDC046335
TGAGCCGGGGTATCAACATATCTGGCGTTGACTTTTGGCACGCTGTTGAGTTCTCAAGGAACGGACGCTTCCTTTGTACTCACCCACAGAACATTTTCTGGGGCTTTCCTCCGGGCGCTTCCCTTCGGTATTTCGTGTTTCCAACCCTACCAGATCCGTTTTCCGTTCCGTTTCCGGTTCGGATTTCATTTCCGGTGGCCGTTGGAGGGCCTTTGCCTTTCGGCGTGTTCACTACTTTAGCGGATTCCCCCGGCGACTCATAATCGAGTCCGTGAGTTCCAAATTCGGCATGCGGACACGCCGAATAGGCCCTCGCTGAGAGGAAGTCGTAGGTAGTGGTTGGCCGCTTCCGGCTGTCGGCAGAAAGCCGTGACCGGTTCAAGCGGCTCGGACTACATTACGGAGGCCCCCAGGCCGCGTCAAGTTCGGCGGCGGCGTGGCGCGTGGGCGCGATACGGGCTGACCGTGGGGTCGTCGGTCGTCCAGAAGCGATAGGGGTGGACGGCTCCCTCCCCCCCTACGCCAGTCCGCGGACCCTCGCTGACCTGGATGGCTTCCACCGGAGTGCCGGTGAGGATCGAGAAGGGGCTGTCCGGGTCACCGCAGAGGTCCGCGCCGTCGAGGCTCCGGTCCACGTCGAGTGCCGTGGCCAGGCGGGCCGGGCCTTTGGCCAGTTCCTTGTCGTTTCGGGCCGAGAGTCGACGTTTGCGAGCCAGTTCCGCGCCCTCGGTGATCTCGCCGCCGCGCAGGAGGACGGCGCTCGCCATGCCTTCCGGGCCGCACACCAGGTTCATGCAGTGCCACATGCCGTACGTGAAGTAGACGTATACATGGCCGGGCGGGCCGAACATCACGCCGTTGCGTGCGGTCTTGCCGCGATACGCGTGGGAGCCGGGGTCGGCCTCTCCCGCGTACGCCTCGACCTCTGTCAGGCGGAGCTCGATCCGTCCGTGCTCCGAGTCGCGTACGAGGACGCGCCCCAGCAGGTCGGGGGCGACCTCCAGGACAGGGCGGTCGAAGAAGTCTCGGGTCAAGGGCGTACGGTCAGGCTCCGCGATCATGCCATCCGAGCGTAACGCACTCGGTGTGCGCACGCGGATGGCCTTCGGGCCGCTCGGTTGCCAGGGTGAGTGCGCGGAACCGCGCGCGGGTTCCCGGCGTATGTACCGATCAAGGATTCAAGTCGATACGAACCACAGGCGGCGGCCTGGGGGAGGAGAGTCATGGGGTTCAAGAAGCTGCTCGCGAGTATGGGAGCCGGCGGCGCCTCGGTCGAGACCGTGCTGACCGAGGCCAATGTGGTCCCGGGCGGTGTGGTCCAGGGTGAGGTGCGGATCCAGGGTGGTTCCGTCGACCAGCAGATCGAGGGGCTGTCCGTGGGGCTCCAGGCGCGGGTCGAGGTCGAGGGCCAGGACCAGGAGACGAAGCAGGACATCGAGTTCACCAAGGTGCGGCTCGGTGGCGCCTTCACGCTTCAGGCCGGCCAGGTGCACGCCGTGCCGTTCGGTCTGGAGATCCCCTGGGAGACGCCCGTCACGAGCATCGACGGCCAGGAACTGCGCGGCATGAACATCGGTGTCACCACCGAGCTGGAGATCGCGCGGGCCGTGGACTCCACGGATCTGGACCCGATCAGCGTGCACCCGCTGCCGGCGCAGCAGGCCATTCTCGACGCCTTCATCCAGCTCGGCTTCCGCTTCAAGAGCGCCGACATGGAGCGCGGCCACATCCGCGGTACGCGGCAGAAGCTGCCGTTCTACCAGGAGATCGAGTTCTTCCCGCCTCAGCAGTACCGCGGGCTGAACCAGGTGGAGCTGAGCTTCGTCGCCGACGACCGCGAGATGGACGTCGTCCTGGAGATGGACAAGAAGCCGGGTCTGTTCAGCGAGAGCAGCGACTCCTTCCGTTCCTTCAAGGTGGGTCTGAACGACTTCCAGGGCACCGACTGGAGCGCCTACCTGAACGAGTGGCTGTCGCAGGTCGGCTCCAAGCGCAACTGGTTCTAGGCTCGGGGGCACAGCAATCGACCAGGAGGTGCTCACGTGACCGAGCCGAAGAGGCCGCCGCTCCCCCATGACTTCCACCCGCCCGTGCCGTCGTTCACGGTCACGAGTGAGGACGTCCGGCCGGGGGCGGTCCTGAAGGACGCTCAGGTCCACGCGGCGGGGAACACCTCGCCGCACCTGCGGTGGGAGGGTTTTCCGCCGGAGACCAAGAGCTTCGCCGTGACGTGCTTCGACCCGGACGCCCCTACGGGCAGCGGGTTCTGGCACTGGACCGTCTTCGACATCCCGGCCTCGGTCACCGAGCTGCCGGCCGGTGCGGGCAGCGGCAAGTTCGAGGGGCTGCCCGAGGGTGCGGTGCAGGCACGCAACGACTACGGGTCGAAGGAGTTCGGGGGTGCGGCGCCGCCGCCCGGCGACCCGGCGCACCGCTATGTGTTCACCGTGTACGCGGTGGACGAGGAGAAGCTGGGCCCGGACGCGGACACGCCGCCCGCGGCGGTCGGCTTCAACCTGCGGTTCCACACCCTCGCGCGTGCGCAGCTCGTCGCCGAGTACGGGGCGCCCGCCGAGGGCTGAGCCGCCCGAAGTGAACTGAGCGTTCATCTCTTGTTCGCCCGTCTCCGGTCATGGAAGTGATCGGGGACGGGCATTTTTTATTGCGTTGTCCATCTCGGCGTGCCCGGCCAGAGTTGATCCAAGCCCGCCAGGGGGTGGGCCGGTGCATACGGGAGGTGGGCAGGTTGATGCGGGACACGCTGGTGCTGAACGCGAGCTTCGAGCCGCTCTCGACGGTGACGCTCAACCGTGCCGTCGTTCTGGTGCTCCAGGACAAGGCCGTGGTCGAACAGGCCCACCCCGGACTGCGCGTGCGTGCGGCGGCGGTCGACATACCGGTGCCACGGGTGATCAGGCTCTGCAGATACGTGCGGGTGCCGTTCCGGAGAAAGGCTCCGTGGTCGAGGCGGGGGGTCCTCGTCAGGGACCAGCACCGGTGCGCGTACTGCGGCAGGCGCGCGACGACGGTCGACCACGTGGTGCCGCGGTCGCAGGGCGGCGCGGACTCGTGGCTGAACACGGTGGCCTCGTGCGCGATGGACAATCACCGCAAGGCCAACAGGACGCCCGAGGAGGCCGGGATGCCCTTGCTGCGGATGCCGTTCGAGCCCACTCCCGCGGACGCGATGCTCCTGGCGCTCGGGCGGGACGAGCTGGCCTCGCTGCCCCACTGGCTGGCGCAGCCCGTCCCCGCGGCTTAGGCCCCTGCGGGGCGGTCAGTCGATCGGCGGCTGTTCGCGGCGCTCCGTGCCGGACCGGGAGTTCGAATCGCCGCCGCCCATCGCGTTGAAGTTGCCGAACGCGCCGCCGAGGCCCTTGAGTGCGTCGCCGATCTCGCTGGGGACGATCCAGAGCTTGTTCGCGTCGCCCTCGGCGATCTTCGGGAGCATCTGGAGGTACTGGTAGGCGAGGAGCTTCTGGTCCGCGTCACCGGCGTGGATGGACTCGAAGACCGTACGGATCGCCTGGGCCTCGCCCTCGGCGCGCAGGGCCGCGGCCTTGGCCTCACCTTCGGCGCGCAGGATCGCGGACTGCTTCTCGCCCTCGGCGCGCAGGATCTCCGACTGCCGGACACCTTCGGCCTGGAGGATCGCGGCGCGCTTGTCGCGGTCGGCGCGCATCTGCTTCTCCATCGAGTCCTGGATGGAGGTCGGCGGCTCGATCGCCTTCAGCTCGACGCGGTTGACGCGGATGCCCCACTTGCCGGTGGCCTCGTCGAGGACGCCGCGCAGGGCCGCGTTGATCTCCTCGCGGGAGGTGAGGGTCCGCTCCAGGTCCATGCCACCGATGATGTTGCGCAGGGTGGTGACGGTGAGCTGCTCGATCGCCTGGATGTAGCTGGCGACCTCGTAGGTCGCGGCCCGGGCGTCGGTCACCTGGTAGTAGATGACCGTGTCGATGTTGACCACCAGGTTGTCCTGGGTGATCACCGGCTGGGGCGGGAAGGGGACGACCTGTTCACGGAGGTCGATGCGGTTGCGGATCGAGTCGATGAACGGGACGACGATGTTGAGGCCGGCGTTCAGGGTGCGTGTGTAGCGGCCGAAGCGCTCGACGATGGCCGCGCTCGCCTGCGGGATGACCTGGATGGTCTTGATCAGGGCGATGAAGACCAGCACCACCAGAATGATCAGGACGATGATGATGGGTTGCATCGTGGCTCCCCGTACCCTTCATGCCTCGGCGTTCCGGAAAAAAGATCTTGTGGGACGAGTCTGTCAGACCTCCGCACGGCCCGTGCGGGATTCACATGACGATGGCCGTCGCCCCGTCGATCTCGACGACGTCCACCTCTTGGCCCGTCTCGTAGGCGAGGTCCGAGTCGAGCGAGCGGGCCGACCAGATCTCGCCGGCGAGCTTGATGCGGCCGCCGGTGGCGTCGACCCGTTCCAGCACGAGGGCCGATCTGCCCTTCAACGCCTCGACCCCGGTGGCCAGTTCGGGCCGCTGGGCCCGGTGCCGGGCCGCGACGGGGCGTACGACGGCGATGAGGGCGACCGAGACCGCGGCGAAGACCAGGACCTGGACGACCGTGTCGCCGCCGAGGCCCGCGGTCACGGCGGCCGCGACGGCGCCCACGGCGAGCATGCCGAGCTCCGGCATCGCGGTCAGTACGAGCGGGATTCCGAGCGCGGCGGCTCCGATCAGCCACCACACCCATGCGTCGATGTCCACGTGGTCATCGTAGGACCGCGGGTCCCTTCGCCGACAGGGCGCCGCCGGCCGGAGGCGCCGGGCGGCGCGCGCCTCAGCCGAGGGGCAGGCCGGTGGCGGTCCAGCGGTCGTTGCGCTGCTCGACGACGAGGGGGAGGCCGAAGCAGCGGGAGAGGTTGCGGGAGGTGAGCTCCAGCTCCAGCGGTCCTGCGGCGAGCACCTTGCCCTGGCGGATCATCAGGACGTGGGTGAAGCCGGGGGCGATCTCCTCGACGTGGTGCGTGACCATGATCATCGAGGGGGCGATCGGGTCGCGCGCGAGGCGGCCGAGGCGGCGTACGAGGTCTTCGCGGCCGCCGAGGTCGAGGCCGGCGGCGGGCTCGTCGAGGAGCAGCAGCTCGGGGTCGGTCATCAGGGCGCGGGCGATCAGGGTGCGCTTGCGCTCGCCCTCGGAGAGGGTGCCGAACTTGCGGTCGAGGTAGTCGCTCATGCCGAGGCGGTCGAGGAAGGCGCGGGCGCGCAGCTCGTCCATTTCCTCGTAGTCCTCGTGCCAGCCGGCGGTCATGCCGTAGGCCGCGGTGAGCACCGTCTGGAGGACGGTCTGGCGCTTGGGGAGCTTCTCGGCCATCGCGATGCCCGCGACGCCGATGCGCGGGCGCAGTTCGAAGACGTCGGTGCCCGGCTTGCCGAGGGTCTCGCCGAGGACGGTGGCGCTGCCGGTGCTCGGGAAGACGTAGCTCGACGCGACGTTGAGGAGGGTGGTCTTGCCCGCGCCGTTCGGCCCGAGGATGACCCAGCGCTCCCCCTCCTTGACCGACCAGGAGACCTGGTCCACCAGAGCCCGGCCCTCGCGGACCACAGATACGTCCTCAAGCTCCAGTACATCGCTCATGAGCGCGCTGTCTCCCATTGCAGTCTCGGTCTTCGCTCGCGCCGGTTAACGCGGCCCCCGGATAAAACCTACGCCACCGGCCGGGCGTTCCTGTCGTGAGGCCGGTCCTTAGGCTGTGCGCATGCTCTCGGAACCACGCTCAGGACGCCTGGCCGCTTGGGGAAACGCCCTTTTGGCCGGACTTGTTTCTCCGGATGACGCGGTGCTCGCCATGGTCGGCGAGGACGCGGTGCACCGGGTCGAAGGCCTGCCCGGTGAGCCGGGCCGGGTCGGCCTGTCGCTCGCCATGGGCCGTCTGCGCTCGCTCGGTGTGACGGGCCTGCGGGTGGCGCTGCCGGCCCCCGGCCATCCACTGGGCCTCAGTGGGCCGCCCGAGTTCAACGCGCGGGCGCTGGCCGCGGAGGAGGCCGTGGTCGGGTTCGGCGCTCCGTACGGTCTTGTGCCCGAGGTGTACGAGGCGGGGCCCGAGGGCGATGTGCACGTGGACGTCGTCTGGCACTGCCTGCCGGTGCGGGAGGCGCCGCCCGCCGACGTGCCGTCGCTCGGCGAGGCGGAGCGTGAGCTCGCGGAGGCGTTGCGGGAGGCCACGGAGGTGCTCTCGCGGCTGGATGTGGCGGGGTCGGGGCCGGTGGCCGAGGCGGCGCTCGACGCGTACCGGGCGCGGGCGGAGCGGGGCCGCGAGGTGCTGGCGCCGGGGTATCCGCCGCGTGCGGTACGGGTGCTCGAACTGGCGCAGCGGGTGGGACTGCTGGTGTCGCTCGCGCACGAGAACGGGCACGGCGGTGCCGTGAGCGCCTCGGAGATGGCCGCGCGGGGGCAGGCGCTGCGGCCGGTGGAACGGACGGCCCGGCGGGCCCAGGTGGCCGCGTACAACGCGTACGTCGAGGACCGGGAGCGGAAGCGGGACGGGGGCTGAGGTCCGGGGCGGGGCGGGCATGCCGCGGGCCCCGCGGTCCTGTGTGGTCCGCGGGGCCCGCATCGGGTGTCGCGTCAGTGGTTCACGGAGGCGTTGCCGAACGCCGGGTTGAGCACACCGATGACGTTGACGCTGTTGCCGGTGACGTTGACCGGCACGTGGACCGGGGCCTGGACCAGGTTGCCCGAGCCGACGCCCGGGGAGTTCGCGGCCACGCCGTCGGCGTCGGCGCCCGAGGTGGCGGAGGCGGCTCCGGCGGAGGCACCCGCGGCGAGTCCGGCGGCGACGACGGCCAGGGCGGCCTTCTTGGCGATGCTGTTCATGGGTGGTGCTCCTCCTGCTGGCATGGGGCGACCCCGGCTGCGGGGCCGAAGGGGTGACCGCGCGGGTGCGGTCAGACGTTGGCGCAGGCGTTTCCGAACGCGGGGTTCAGGCCGCCGATGACCGTGACGGTGTTGCCGCAGAGGTTCACCGGGACGTGGACCGGGACCTGGAGTACGTTGCCGCTGCCCACACCCGGGCTGTTCTTGGCCACGCCGTCGGCCTGGGCGTCGCCGTGCGCGGAGGCCATGCCGGCTCCGGCCGCGATGAGGCCGCCCGCCATCATCGTGACGACGGCGGCCTTCTTCAGGTTCTTCACTTCGGGGTCCTCCTGGACGAAGGCTGCGGCCGGCCGCCGCAGCACGCCCTGGAGAACGCCCGGACGGCGCTCGGGTTGCGCCATATGGGGGACATCCACACGACGGTATGAATCTCATCCCGGAGTGCAACTGTTCGGGATCGCCGGGCGTCGGCGGCGCTGGCCTGCGGGTTCAGCCGGCGACGCCGTGCCGCACGGCCCACAGGGCGGCCTGGGTCCGGTCGGCGAGGTCCAGTTTCATCAGGATGTTCGACACGTGCGTCTTGACGGTCTTCTCGGAGAGGACCAGGGCGCGCGCGATCTCGCGGTTGGAGCGGCCGTCGGCGATGAGGCCGAGGACCTCCCGCTCGCGTTCGGTCAGTGAGCCGCCTCTGCCCTGGCCGCCGTGCGCCTCCTCCTGGGAGAGCAGCGCGCCCGCCACCTCCGGCTGGAGCAGGACGTGTCCCGCGTGCACCGAGCGGATGGCGCCGGCGAGTGCGTCCGGGTCCACGTCCTTGTAGACGTACCCCGCGGCGCCCGCGCGCAGGGCAGGGACCACCGTGCGCTGCTCGGTGAAGCTGGTGACGATGAGCACGCGCGCGGGGTTGGCGAGCTCGCGGAGCTTGCGCAGCGCCTCGACGCCGTCCATGCCGGGCATCTTCACGTCCATCAGGACGACGTCCGGCTGGAGCTCCTCGGCGAGCGCGACTCCCTCGGCGCCGTCCGAGGCCTCCCCCACGACCTGGATGTCGTCCTGGACCTCCAGGAACGTCCGCAGGCCCCGGCGGACCACCTGGTGGTCGTCGACCAGGAGCACCCGGATCCCTGTCCTCGTATCGCGCACCGCGTCAGCCACCGGGGACCTCCATCTCGATCGTCGTGCCCTTGCCGGGCGCCGATTCCACGGTCAGCCGTCCGCCGACCCCGCTCGCGCGGTCGCGCATGGACACGAGGCCCAGGTGCCGTCCCGCGCGCCGTATGACCTGTGGGTCGAAGCCCGTGCCGTCGTCGGTGACGCGCAGGACGGCTCCGGAGCCCCGCTTGTCCAGGGTCACCGTGACGCTCTCCGCCTGCGAGTGGCGCAGGGCGTTGTGCAGGGCCTCCTGGGCGACCCGCAGCATGGCTTCCTCCTGCGCGGCCGGCAGGGCCCGTACGCCATTGCTGTCGAAGGTGACCCGCGCGGAGTGCGCGCGGTGCAGCACCTGGCTGTGCGTGCGCAAGGTGGCCACCAGGCCGTCCTCGTCGAGGGCGGCGGGGCGCAGCTCGACGACGGCGGCCCGCAGTTCGTCCGCGGCCTCGGCGGCGAGCGCCGCGACCTGCTGGAGCTCGCCCTTGGCGCGGGACGGGTCGCGGTCCACCAGGGCGGCCGCGGCCTGGGCCGTCAGGCGCAGCGAGAAGAGCTTCTGGCTGACGGCGTCGTGCAGCTCGTGGGCCAGGCGCGTGCGCTCCTCGGCGATGGTCAGCTCGCGGCTTCGCTCGTACAGGCGGGCGTTGGTCAGGGCGATCGCGGCGTGCTGCGCGAGGATGGTCAGCAGTTCCTCGTCGTCCGCGGTGAAGCCGCAGGTGCCCTCGATCCTGGGGCAGCGCTTGTTGGCGAGGAAGAGCGCGCCGAGCGTCTCGTCGTCGTAGCGGATCGGGAGGCCGAGGAAGTCGGACATGTCCGGGTGGGCGTCGGGCCAGCCCTCGAAGCGCGGGTCCTCGCGCACGTCGGCGAGGCGCTCGGGCTCGGCCTTCTGGAGCATGGCGGCGAGGATGCCGTGCTGCCGGGGCAGTGGGCCGATGGCCTTCCACTGCTCCTCGCTGACGCCGTCCACGACGAACTGGGCGAAGCCGCCGTGGTCGTCGGGGACTCCCAGCGCGGCGTACTCGGCGTCGAGCAGCTCGCGGGCGGAGGCGACGATCGTCTTGAGGACGTCGCGCACCTCCAGATGCCTGCTCATGGCGAGCAGCGCGGAACTCACCGCGTCCAGCCCCGATCGGGGTCCTTGACTCATGGTCACACCGTACCGGCGGGGTGTGACAGTCCGTATCGGCCCTGTGGACGCCGCCGACTAGGGCTCTCGGCCTAGGTCGCAGGTCCGGGACCAGGACGAAGGGCCCTGCCCGGTTGCGTCCCGCGCACGAGGTGCGGGTGCGGTCGGCGTTCCTACGGTGAGGGCATCTGCTGGGCGCCGGGGATGTGGGCGCGGACTGTGAGGGGACGGATGTCATGCCGGTAGCGATCATCACGGGGGCCTCGAAGGGGCTGGGGCACGCGCTGGGCGCGGCGCTCGCGGAGAGCGGCTGGGACCTCGTGCTCGACGCGAGAACCGCCTCCGTGCTCGGGGAGTCGGCCAGGGAGCTGCGCGAGTACGGCACGCGCGTGGAGGCGCTGCCGGGGGACGTCACCGACGCGGGGCACCGCGCGGAGCTGGTGGCGGCGGCGCGGCGGCTCGGCGGTCTCGATCTCCTGGTGAACAACGCCAGCGCCCTGGGCGCTGAGCCCCTCGTACGGCTCGACGGGCTCGCGCTCGACGGGCTGCGGGCGGCGTTCGAGACGAACGTGGTGGCGGCGCTCGGCCTGGTCCACGAGGCGCTGCCGCTGCTGCGGGAGTCGGCGGGCGCGGTGCTGAACGTCAGCTCGGACGCGGCCGTCGAGGCGTACGAGACGTGGGGCGGGTACGGGGCCTCCAAGGCCGCCCTGGACCAGCTCTCCGCGGTCCTCGCGGTGGAGGAGCCCGGTATCAGGGTGTGGGCCGTGGACCCCGGTGACATGCGCACGGACCTGTACCGGGCGGCGGTGCCCCTCGACGACGTCTCGGGCCGGCCGTCGCCGGGGAGCGTGGTGCCCGCGTTCCTGCGGCTGGTCACGGAGCGTCCCGCCAGTGGTCGCCATGCGGCGCACGCACTGCTCGTGGACGCCCGATGAGCGTGCTCGGGGCGTGGCCGCGCGTGCCGGAGGACCTGCACGCGCGGGTGCCCGCCGAGCAGCGGGGGCCCGGCCTCGGCAGGGACGACGTGCGGCTGCTCCTGTCGCGCGGTACGGAGGTCTCGCACCACGCGTTCAGGGAGCTGCCCGTACTGCTGCGGGCCGGGGATCTCCTCGTCGTCAACACCTCGCGGACGCTGGCCGCTGCCGTGGACGGGCGGCTCGGGCACGCACGCGTGGTGGTGCATTTCTCGACGCGGGGCGCGGACGGCCGGTGGGCGGTGGAGCTGCGGGACCCGGACGGGAGGGGCACCACACGCGCCCGCGTGGGTGGTCCGGCGGGTGTGACCGTGCGGCTCCCCGGCGACGTGCCCCTTGTCTGTGAGGAGCCGCTCGCGGCGGAGAGCCGGCGGCTGTGGTGGGCGCGGGTGGGGGCCGATGTGCCCGCGCTGCTGCGGCGGCACGGGCGGCCGATCCGTTACCCCTACACGGACAGGGACCAGCCGCTCGCCGCCCATCAGACCGTGTTCGCGCTGCCTTCGGCGGACGGGACGGGGAGCGCGGAGATGCCGAGCGCCGGGCGGCCGTTCACGGCGGCGATGGTGGCGGAGCTGGTGAGCAGGGGCGTGCAGTTCGCGCCCGTCACGCTGCACACCGGGGTGGCCTCGCAGGAGGCGCACGAGCCGCCGTACCCGGAGCCCTTCGAGGTGCCGGGGACGTCGGCGAGGCTGATCAACGCCGCGCGGGCGGGCGGCGGCCGGGTGATCGCGGTCGGCACGACGGCCGTGCGGGCCGTGGAGTCCGCCACGGGGGCCGACGGTGTCGTGCGGGCGGCGGGCGGGCGGACCGAGCTCGTGGTGACCCCGGAGCGTGGTGTGCGGGTGGTGGACGGCCTGCTGACCGGGCTGCACGAGCCGGAGGCCTCGCATCTGCTGATGCTGGAGGCGGTCGCGGGGCGGGCGGCGATCGAGCGCGGATATACGGAGGCGGTACGCCGTCTCTACCTCTGGCACGAGTTCGGCGACGTCCACCTCATACTGCGGGAGGAGAACGCTCACTGAGAGCATCGCAAGAGCAACTCACAGCGAGACCACCGTGGGGCCGGTGTGAGCCCGCGCATAGGGTGCACGTCACGTACGAACGTCCCTAGTTGTGAGTGAAGCGCACCAAATATCCGTTTATGTACGGCAACAAGCCCCTAATGCGTGGGGTTGCGGGCCCGTACGGAGGCGTCGACGGCCCCCCTGATCCACTACCTGGGGTCGTACGTCACACCTTTGCCACCCGATTTTGCGGCCGCTAACAATTGCTCACGTCGCTCGGCGCCGCGGTCATCACACCGCGGCGTTTGTGCCGGAGAAGCAATGTCCCCCCGCCGGACCAGAGCGACCTCCGCTATTCGAAGAGGTCCAACTCGCATGTCCCAGCATCACCTCCCCGGCCCCGGTCGTGGCGCCGTGACCAAGAACCAGAAGTTCTCGATCGCCGGTGTCGCCGCGCTCGGCGCCGCCGCCCTCGCGTTCTCCCTCGTGCCCGGCAACTCCGACGCCGCTGACACCCAGGCGGCCGGCGCCGCGCCCGCCTCCTTCGCCGTCTCCACCGACGCGCAGCAGGCGGTCCACGCCAACGTGGCCAAGCAGCTGTCGCACGCCGACAAGCAGGCCAAGGACGCCGCCGCGAAGGCCGCCGCCGACAAGAAGGCGGCCGACGAGGCCGCCGCGAAGAAGAAGGCCGAGGACGAGCGCAACGCCGCTGCCGCCGCCAGCCGCGCCGCCGCCCGCAAGCCCACCTACACCAACAACCTGGACGGCTGGATCCGCCAGTCCCTGGACATCATGAAGAGCAAGGGCATCCCCGGCTCCTACGAGGGTCTGCACCGCAACATCATCCGTGAGTCCGCGGGCAACCCGCAGGCCGTGAACGGCTGGGACATCAACGCCATCAACGGCACCCCGTCGATCGGCCTGCTCCAGGTCATCAAGCCGACGTTCGACGCTTACCACGTCGAGGGCACCTCCACGAACATCTACGACCCGGTCGCCAACATCACGGCCGCGGCCAACTACGCCGCCGACCGCTACGGCTCGATGGACAACGTGAACGGCGCCTACTGACCTTGATCGCCTGATCACTGGACCTCTTCAGCCGAAGATGAGGTTCGCAGACGCCGAAGGGCGGCACCCCGCACGGGGTGCCGCCCTTCTCGTACGTCATGGCGCACTTACTTGCGCATGACCTCCGGCTCGTGGCGGCGCAGCAGGCGCGCGACCGCGAAGCCGCAGATGACGCCGAGCGCCAGCAGGATGGTGAGGTTCATGCCCCACTGTCCGGCCGAGTGCTCCCACAGGGGGTCCAGGTCGGTGGGGTTCTTCTGGTCCCACGGCGGCATCAGGTGCGCCAGGTCCAGCGTGGCGCCCGCGCCCGCGATGGCCCAGCGGGACGGCATCAGCCAGGCGAACTGCTCCAGGCCCGGCGAGCCGTAGACCTGGAAGAGGACGCCGGTGAAGACGACCTGGACGATCGCGAACATCACCAGGAGCGGCATGGTCTTCTCGGAGGTCTTCACCAGCGAGGAGATGACCAGGCCGAACATCATCGACGTGAAGCCGAGCGCGATGATCGTCAAGCAGATCTCCGCGGCGGGGGGCATGATCAGGCCCTCCTCCGGCAGCTCGCGCGGGGCGAAGCCGATGCCGCAGATGATGACGCCCTGGATGGCCGTGATCACGCCGAGGACGATGACCTTGGACATCAGGTACGCGGAGCGGGAGAGACCGGTCGCCCGTTCCCGTTCGTAGATGACCCGTTCCTTGATCAGCTCACGTACGGAGTTGGCGGCACCCGAGAAGCACATGCCGACCGCGAGGATCAGCATGATCGTGCCCGCGTCGCCGTTGAACTTGGCCGGCGGCTTCGGCGGTCCGAGCCCGAAGTCGGCCGGGATGACGACGCTGACGATGCCGAGGACCGCGGGCAGGATCACCATCAGGCCCATGAAGCCCTTGTCGGAGGCGATCACCGACACATAGCGGCGGATCAGGGTCCACAGCTGCGAACCCCAGCCCTGCGGCTTCGGCGGCTTCACCGCCTGCGGCGACGGCATCGGTACGGACTGCGCGGCGACGGCGTCGATGTCCGCGGCGTACATCTGGTAGTGCTGCGAGCCCTTCCAGCGGCCCGCCCAGTCGTAGTCGCGGTACTCCTCGAAGGCGGAGAAGACGTCGGCCCAGGTCTTGTAGCCGAAGAAGTTGAGCGCTTCCTCCGGCGGGCCGAAGTACGCCACCGAGCCGCCCGGCGCCATGACGAGCAGCTTGTCGCAGATCGCCAGCTCGGCGACCGAGTGCGTGACGACGAGGACCGTACGGCCGTCGTCGGCGAGGCCGCGCAGGAGCTGCATGACGTCGCGGTCCATGCCCGGGTCGAGGCCGGAGGTCGGCTCGTCCAGGAAGATCAGCGAGGGCTTGGTGAGCAGCTCCAGGGCGACCGAGACGCGCTTGCGCTGGCCACCGGAGAGGGAGGTGACCCTCTTCTCCTTGTGGATGTCCAGCTTGAGCTCGCGCAGCACCTCGTCTATACGGGAATCGCGCTCGGCATCCGTCGTGTCCGCGGGGAAGCGCAGCTTGGCCGCGTACTTGAGGGCCTTCTTGACGGTCAGTTCCTTGTGCAGGATGTCGTCCTGCGGGACCAGACCGATGCGCTGGCGCAGCTCGGCGAACTGCTTGTAGAGGTTCCGGTTGTCGTAGAGGACGTCG
The DNA here is from genome assembly GCF_055587985.1 of Streptomyces sp. NPDC046335. Lineage (NCBI taxonomy): Bacteria > Bacillati > Actinomycetota > Actinomycetes > Kitasatosporales > Streptomycetaceae > Streptomyces > Streptomyces sp. NPDC046335. The sequence goes on from NZ_JBVJFF010000009.1 coordinate 13,803, forward strand.
CCCTGGTTGGCGGGCCGGTAGCCGGTGAGCGCCTTGAGCAGGGTGGACTTGCCGGAACCCGAGGGTCCGATGACCGCGATGAGCGACTTCTCCGGGACGCCGAAGGAGACGTCCTTGAGGATCTGCTTGCCGCCGTCGACCGTGACCGTGAGGTGGCGGGCCGAGAAGGAGACGTCACCGGTGTCGACGAACTCCTCTAGCTGCCCGCCGACGAGACGGAAGGTCGAGTGGCCGACGCCGACGATGTCGTTGGGGCCGATGAGGACCGTCGAGGACTTCGCGATCGGCTGGCCGTTGACGTACGTGCCGTTGTGCGACCCGAGGTCGTGGATCTCGAAGCGGCCGTCCGGCGTCGCCGTGAACTCGGCGTGGTGACGCGAGACCTGGAGGTCGGAGACGACCAGTTCGTTCTCCAGGGCACGGCCGATGCGCATCTTGTGGCCGAGCGCGAGCTGGTGGAACGTCGTCGGGCTGCGGTCGCCGTAGACCGGCGGGGCCCCCGCGGCGCCGCCGGAACCCGGGGTCTTCTGCGCGTACTGCTCGGCCGGACCGCCCTGCTGCTGCGGCACGTGCGGCTGCTGGTGCTGCTGCGGTGGCTGGTGCTGCTGAGGCGGCTGCTGGTGCTGAGGCGGCTGCTGCCAGCCGTGCTGCTGCGGTTGCTGCGGGGCCTGCTGCTGGTGCGGGGCCTGCTGCTGTGCGGCCCAGCCCGGAGCCTCCTGCTGCGCGTGCTGCTGCGGCGCCGCGTGCTGCTGGGGGTGCTGCTGCTGTGCGTTCTGTTGCTGGGCGTGCTGCTGCGGCGCGGACACCGCGGCGGCTGCGCCGCCACCGGCCAGATTCAGCCGCGGCCCGTCGTTCGCGTTCCCGAGGTTCACGGCCGAGCCCGGGCCGATTTCCATCTGGTGGATCCGCTGGCCCTGCACATAGGTGCCGTTGGTACTGCCGTGGTCCTCAATGACCCAACTGCGCCCGCTCCAGCTGATCGTGGCGTGGCGCCAGGACACCCTGGCGTCGTCGAGCGAGATGTCTCCCTGCGGATCACGTCCGAGCGAGTACGACCTGGACGGATCGAGCGTCCAGGTCCTTCCATTCAATTCCAGTACGAGTTCCGGCACTCCATGCCCCACTGAGTTGTCCCCCGAGCTAGCCCCCATGTGGGGAGTCTAGGGATGTCGAACATCGGGAGGAACTATTTCAGGCGGAGGGCTCTGACCGAAAGTCGGGCCTTGTGAAGACTGCGTAGGCGCCCTTCGGCACACCCCGTTGACGGGGAAGAAACCGCCCCGGAGAGTAGTAAGAACCCATCAACGCCCATCAGTCGCAATCAGCGCATAGGGATCATGCGCGGGGAATGTGTTCCACCCACGTCCTCAACGCGGCCGGCGGGCGACGCACTGCGGTTTTCGGGGGGTCCTGATGCAGGCCGGTGAAGACAGGGGCGTTGACCGGGGTGTGCGGTGGGGCGACGTACTGCTGTCCGCGATCGCCGCGGTGAGCTGGGCGCTGGTCGGCATGGCGGGTACCGCCGCGCTCGCGCTGCGTCTGCTCGGCGCCGACGAGGTGGGTTCCCTCGGCCCGATGACGGCGGCGACGGTGGCCCTGGGAGCGGGAGGTTCGGTCACGCCGTCCGGGGACGTGTCGGCGTTCGGCCTGGAGGGGGCGGAGGCGGCCACGGCGGTCGAGATCGCGCCACTCGGCGTCGGCCTCGCCGGGGCGCTGCTCCTCGCCCACTTCTTCCTGCGCTCGCTGCGTGGGGCCGGGGCGTTCGTCCGGCCCGCCGAACTCGCCGCCCGCGCGGGCGCGGTGATCGCCCTCTTCGTGGCGATGCTCGGCGGCCTCGCCTACGTCGGTCACGACATCGTCACGATCGACGGGAAGCAGCTCGGCATCGACGAGGGACTCGGCAAGGGCATGGAAAAGGGACTCGACGAGTTGCCGGGCGGCATCGGGGACAAGCTGCCCGACGGGGTCGGCGGGCTGCTGCCCGACCGGCTCGGGGACCTGGCGGAGGCGGAGGCGTCGGTCGGGTTCACCGTCGACACGGCGGCGACGCTGCTCGGCGGGGCGGGCTGGGTGGCCGTGGTCCTGCTCATCGCGCTGCTCGCCGCACGCCGCACGCCACTGCCGCGCGGCCTCGACGTGCTGCACCGGGTGGTGCGGCCGGCGGTGTCCGCGCTGGTCACGGTGGCTCTGACGGCGGTCCTCGCGGGGCTCGCCGCGGCGGCGTACGCCATGGCCGGCGACGACCACCCGAAGCGGATCGCCGGCGCCGCGCTGCTGGGGGCGCCGAACGGGGTGTGGCTCGGGGTTCCCGTGGGGCTCTTCGTACCGTTCGACGGCCACGCCACGGGTGCGCTCACCCAGTTCCTGCCGGATCCGGTGGACGACCTGCTCGGCGGTGACTCGGACAAGGCGCTCACGCTGGGGCGGCTCGCCGAACTCGACGGGCGGATCTGGCTGCTGGGTGCCGCCGCGGGGCTGATGATGCTGTTCGCGGGGGTGCTCACCGCTGCGCGGACTCCGTTACGTGGCCTGCGCGTCCTGGGGTTCGCGGGGCGCTGCGGGGCGCGGCTCGGGGCCGCCACGGCGGTGGGGCTTCCGCTGATGGTGTGGGTGACGGGGGTGTCCGCCGACGCGTCGCTCTCCGTGTTCGGCTTCGACGCGTTCGGGGCCGGGTTGGAGCTGCACGGTCGGCTCGGGATGGCCGCGTTGCTCGGGCTGGCCTGGGGTTTCGGGGCGGGGGTACTGGGGGCGATGCTGGCGTGTGCTACGGGGGCCGCGGGGGGCCGGAGCTCACCGTTGGCGTCTTCGGGCGAGGGCGCGTATACGACAACCGCTCCGGAGACTGGGGCGGAGGCTGTGGCTGGGACCCGGACCGGGACCGGGGCCGGGGCCGGGGCTGAGGCCGGGGCCGGGACCGCGGCTGAGGCCGGCCCTTACCGCCCCAGGGCCCCGCACCGCCCGCCGAACCCCGACACGAATCCCTACCTACGTCCGCGAGGGCAGCCGTCGCGACCGCCGAGCGGAGGGCCCCCGCCGGAGGACGTCTACGGCGCGCCCACGGTGGCGGGCCCGATCGTCCCCCCACCACGCCCCCGCCCCCGCTCAGGAGACTGGCCCCCACCTCCCCCACCCCCACCGCCACCCCCGTCAACCGGCCCCCCACCGCCGGGAAAACCACGGAACCCCCACTGACCGCCCCCTCCCTGGCCCCCGGGCCGCACGAACACCGCCGGGCCCCCAGGGGCGCGAGGAACCGCGCGACCGTCCCAAGCCGACCCGCACCCGCCGGCCCTCACCCCCGGCCACGCCCCGCCGAGCAGCACGAACACACCGCCGGGCCCCCCAGGGGCGCGGGGAACTGCGCGACCAGCCCAAGCAGACCCGCAGAGAACACGCAACGGAACCCACCCCCCCTCGGCGGCGCCCGTTCGGACGACATCGGCCGAGCGGAGCCGGTCACCGCACAGCGGCACGGACCCCGCCCGCCGAGGGGGGCGTTCACGTGTCCGAGGGTCGGACCGACGGGCGGAAGAAAGGAAGCGGCCGCTACCGTAAGCGGCACCATGAGTGGATCGCAGCCCCCCCAGCCCGCAGACGTCCCGACGCTCCTCGTCAAGATCTTCGGCAAGGACCGCCCCGGCCTCACCGCCGGCCTCTTCGACACCCTCGCCGCCTACTCCGTCGACGTGGTCGACATCGAGCAGGTCGTCACCCGTGGCCGCATAGTGCTGTGCGCGCTCGTGACCGAGCCGCCCTCCGGTCTGGAGGGAGACCTGCGCGCCACCGTCCACAGCTGGGCGGAGTCCATGAAGATGCAGGCCGAGATCATCTCGGGCATCGGCGACAACCTGCCGCGCGGCCTGGGGCGTTCGCACGTCACCGTCCTCGGGCACCCCCTGACCTCGGAGTCGACGGCGGCCATCGCCGCCAGCATCACGTCGACCGGCGGCAACATCGACCGTATCTTCCGGCTCGCCAAGTACCCGGTCACCGCCGTGGAGTTCGCGGTGTCCGGCACGGAGACCGAGCCCCTGCGCACCGCTCTGGCCATAGAGGCCGCGAAGCTCGGCGTGGACGTCGCGGTCGTGGCCGCGGGCCTGCACCGCCGTGCGCAGCGCCTGGTCGTGATGGACGTCGACTCGACGCTCATCCAGGACGAGGTCATCGAACTCTTCGCCGCCCACGCCGGGTGTGAGAACGAGGTCGCCGAGGTGACCGCGGCGGCGATGCGCGGCGAGCTGGACTTCGAGCAGTCCCTGCACGCGCGCGTGCGGCTGCTCGCGGGCCTCGACGCGTCGGTCGTCGACAAGGTCCGCTCCGAGGTCAGGCTCACCCCGGGCGCCCGCACCCTCATCCGCACCCTCAAGCGCCTCGGCTACCAAGTGGGAGTCGTCTCCGGCGGCTTCACCCAGGTCACCGACGACCTTCAGGAACGCCTCGGCCTCGACTTCGCCCAGGCCAACACCCTGGAGATCGTCGACGGCAAGCTCACCGGCAGGGTGACCGGGGAGATCGTGGACCGCGCGGGCAAGGCGCGGCTGCTGCGCCGCTTCGCCGCGGAGGCCGGGGTCCCGCTGGAGCAGACCGTCGCGATCGGGGACGGCGCGAACGACCTCGACATGCTGAACGCGGCCGGTCTCGGCGTCGCCTTCAACGCCAAGCCCCTGGTCCGCGAGGCCGCGCACACCGCGGTGAACGTGCCGTTCCTCGACACCGTCCTCTATCTCCTCGGCATCACCCGCGAAGAGGTCGAGGCGGCGGAGACCCACACGGACTGACTGACCCCGGCCGAGCCATGACCACGGGCCCCGCGCCACCGGCGCGGGGCCCTGCGCGTAAAAGACGTGGACGTACGGGCGTACGGATGCGCCGACGAGGCCGAGCGACCCGGGCGAATTACCCGGGCGAGTTACTCGGACGAGTTACTCGGACGGCGCCCAGTAGTCGACCAGGGTGGCCACGCCCGGCTCCAGTGCCTTCCAGGAACCGGAGTACGTCAGGACGGCGAAGGTCGCGGTCGGGAAGCCCCGGCGGTCGAGCCGCTGCCGCGCGTCGCCCTCGGCGTCTCCGGCGAGGACGTCGGCCAGCCCCTGTACTCCGGGGTTGTGCCCGATCAGGAGGACGTTCTGCACGTCGTCCGGGGTTTCGTTGAGCACGGCGATCAGCTCGCCGGGAGAGGCTTCGTACAGCCGCTCCTCGTAGACGGTCTTGGGGCGCTGCGGCAGCTCGTGGACGGCGAGCTTCCAGGTCTCGCGGGTCCGGAGCGCGGTCGAACAGAGGGCCAGATCGAAGGCGATGCCGCTGTCGGCCAGCTTGCGTCCGGCGACGGGGGCGTCCCTGCGGCCTCGATCAGCGAGCGGCCGCTCGTGGTCGGCCACCTCGGGCCAGTCGGCCTTCGCATGCCGGAAGAGGACAATCCTGCGGGGTTCTGCGACGCTCATGCATCCCAGCTTCGCATGAAACGAGCCATGGGGCGCGGGTAGTTGGCGCGGTGTCCCGAGGTGGTGGAACGGGGCCTGCCGGGCAGGGGTCACGGGGCCATGCGCTGCACCATCGCCTGGACGCGCTCCAGGAGGTTGGCGACGACGGGCTCGCTGCCCGCGGCGTGCGCGTCCACGGGGTTCAATATCAACAGGAGCAGGGCCGCGAAGGCCACGGCGGGCAGGGCGATCGCCCACCAGGGGAGCTGGATCTCGACGCCGGACGACCCCGCGGGGTCGCGCCGGGTGTGCGAACGGGCCGACATGCCGCCTCCGTGGTTCGAGTGTCCGTGCCGCGTCGTCGCGGGCACAACTCGAAACTAGGCGATCGGCGGCCGTCAACCCATCAGGTGACCCACCCACTTGACCCTGACACTGGCCCCCTAGGGGATGGGGGTGCCAGCCCCACCAGACCTCACCCCAAACCGGGCATCACGCCCGGTTCACGGTGAGGCTATCGAGGCGACGATGCCGATGATCACGGTGATGGCCAGCATCGCGCCGAGCACGACGAGCAGCTTCTTCTGGCCGTTCTGGGGGTTCGGGTCAAGGACGGGCATACGGCCAGTCTCGCACCCTTTGCCCCGGCGCCGCCGCCGGGGTCAGGCCTTGGCCGGGGCCAAGCCGCCGCTGAGGTCAGACCGCCGCCGGAGTCAGGCCTTCGCCGCCCTGGCGGCCACCTCGTCCTCGACCGTGCGGTCGCGGCCCGCGAGCGTACCGATGATGATCTGCGGCACCATCAGGCCCGCCATGAGCCCGATGGGCAGGCCCCAGCCGCCGCTGTGCTGGTAGAGGACGCCGACCAGGAGCGGGCCCGGGATCGAGATCAGATAGCCGGTGCTCTGCGCGAAGGCCGACAGCTTGCCCACGCCGACGCTGCTCTTGGCCCGCATGCCGACCATGGTGAGGGCGAGCGGGAAGGCGCAGTTGGAGATGCCGAGCAGTATCGCCCAGGCCCACGCGCCGCCCGCGGGGGCGAGGTACAGGCCCGCGTAGCCCGAGAGGCCGCAGGCGCCGAGGAAGATCACCACGGGGCCCTGGTTGGTCAGCCGGGTGGCCACGCGCGGGATGACGAACGCCAGCGGCACGCCCATGGCCATCGTGACGGCGAGCAGGACGCCCGCCTCGCCCGCGGGGACGCCCGCGTCACGGAAGATCTGCGGCATCCAGCCCATCGTGATGTACGCGGCCGTGGCCTGGAGGCCGAAGAAGACGGCGAGCGCCCAGGCGGTGCGGCTGTGGGTGATGCGCAGCCCGGCGTCCTCCTGGCGGACGCCGGCGCTGATGTGCTCGGGGGCGGCGGAGGCCGTGCCCCGGTCGCGGACGAGCGGTATCCACGGCACGACGGCGACGACGGCGAGCCCCGCCCAGACGGCGAGCCCGGTCTGCCAGCGCCCGCCGAGGGCGTCGGTCATGGGGACGGTGAGGGCCGCGGCGAGGGAGGTCCCGAGCGCCAGCGCCATCGAGTACAGGCCGGTCATCGAGCCGACCCGGTCGGGGAACCAGCGCTTGACGATCACCGGCATCAGGACGTTGCTGACCGCGATGCCCATGAGGGCGAGCGCGGTGGCGGCCAGGAAGCCGGCCGTACCGCCGATGAAGGGGCGTATGACCAGGCCGGCGGCGATGGCGACCATGCCCACGCAGACGACCGCGGCGGCCCCGAAGCGCCGGGCGAGCCGGGGCGCCATGACGCCGAAGACCGCGAAGCAGAGCGGCGGCACGGAGGTGAGCAGTCCGGCGAGGCTGCCGCTCATGCCGAGGCCGTCGCGCACCTCTTCGAGGAGTGCGCCGAGGCTGGTGATGGCCGGGCGGAGGTTGAGGGCGGCGAGAACAATGCCGACGGTGATCAGTCGCGTCGCCCACGCGCGCGTGGGGGTCCCTTTCGCCTGCTCCACGTCCGCCGTTTCGGTGCGCTCCACTGCCGCTGCGGGTGTCATCGTCCCGGTGTCCTCACTAGCCATGGGGCCATCATAGAATCATGGGATGATTGGCTGTCCAATCCGAACGCGTCACACTTCGATCCCGGCCCCGGCACCCCGCCCCGTACGAAGGACCGTCATGCCGCTGACCACCCCTCGCCGCTCGGCGCTCTCCGAACAGGTCATCTCCGAGCTGCGCAACCAGATCACCTCGGGCGAGTGGCCGGTCGGCTCCCGCATCCCCACCGAGCCCGAGCTGGTCGAGCAGCTCGGCGTGGCGCGCAACACGGTCAGGGAGGCGGTGCGCGCCCTCGCGCACAACGGCCTGCTCGACATCCGCCAGGGCTCCGGCACCTTCGTCGTGGCGACCAGCGAGCTGGCGGGCGTGATGCACCGCAGGTTCGCCGACGCGGACCCGCGGCACATCGCGGAGCTGCGGAGCACGCTGGAGTCGAGCGCCGCCGAGCTCGCCGCCCGGCGTCGCACCGAGCGCGACCTGAAGCAGCTGGACGCCCTCCTCGTACGGCGCGAGGAGGCCTGGGCCTCGGGGAACGCGGAGGAGTTCGTGACGGCCGACGCAACGTTCCACATGGCCGTGGTGGCCGCCTCGCACAACGACGTCATGACGGCCCTGTACGCGGACCTGGGCGAGGTTCTGCGGGACTGGCTGCGCGACGACATCGGCAAGGACCTCACCCCCGAGTCGCACATGGACCACGCCCGTCTGGTCGACGCGATCCGGGAGCAGGACACGCAGGCCGCGGGGAGCGAGGCGGGGAGCTATCCGTTCATGTGCCGCCCCGAGCGGTTCACCGAGGCGCGCGAGCCGCGCTGACCGCCGCCGGCGGCACCCTCACCTCTCGTGGCTGACCCAGGCCGAGCGGACCTCTTTCCAGCACCGCCCGGTCAGCCGCACGGTCTCGGCGGGTCCCGCTGCGGTCGGGGCGCTGTCGACGTCGATGTCCCACCACCGGTCGCACTCGACGTGGAGGCGGACGTGGTCGGTCTCTGGGTACGGGTTGTGGCAGTACGCGACGACGTTGGAGCCACTGATCCCGGTGCGGCACTCCGAGCCGAAGGGGCGTGGCCTCTCCTTCTCCCCACGGCCGTCCGCGGCCAGGGACGCTGCGCCGGGCACAGCGACCAGGAGGGCGAGAGCGGCGAGCACCGCACCGGGGAGACGCACACTCCACCATGCGCGGCACTCGCCCGCCGCCGCCCGGCCGGTGAGCCGAACGGGTGAGGCCCCGCCCCCCGCGCACTGCGGGGGACGGGGCCTCAGCCACGTACGAAGAGCCTGGTCAGGCACCCATCATGTGGACGCCGCCGTCGACGTGGATGATCTCGCCGGTGGTCTTCGGGAAGAAGTCCGAGAGCAGGGCGACGACGCCGCGGCCCGCGGGCTCCGGGTCGGCCATGTCCCAGCTCAGCGGGGAGCGGCTGTTCCAGACGTCCGCGAGCTCGCCGAAGCCCGGGATGGACTTGGCCGCCATGGAGCCGAGCGGCCCCGCGGAGATCAGGTTGCAGCGGACGTTCTCCTTGCCCAGGTCACGGGCGAGGTAGCGGCTGGTGGCCTCCAGGGCGGCCTTGGCCGGGCCCATCCAGTCGTACTTGGGCCAGGCGTACTGCGCGTCGAAGGTGAGGCCGACGACCGAGGCGCCGTCCTCGAAGAGCGGGCGGCACGCCATGGTGAGCGACTTCAGGGAGAACGCGGAGACGTGCATGGCCGTCGCGACGTCCTCGAAGGTGGCCTCGAGGAAGTTGAAGGCGCCCTGCGGCGCGAAGCCGATGGAGTGCACGATGCCGTCGAGGCCGCCCAGCTCGTCCTTCACGACGCCCGCGAGGCGGTCCAGGTGCTCCTGGTCGGTCACGTCGAGCTCGATGACCTTGGCGGGCTTGGGGAGCTTCTTGGCGATGCGCTCGGTGAGCGTGGGCCGCGGGAAGGCGGTCAGGATGACCTCGGCACCCTGCTCCTGGGCGACCTTGGCCGTGTGGAAGGCGATGGACGCCTCTGTCAGCACGCCGGTGACAAGGATGCGCTTGCCGTCGAGAATTCCGCTCATGTGATCAGTGACCCATGCCCAATCCGCCGTCAACGGGGATGACGGCTCCAGTGATGTACGAGGCGTCGTCGGACGCGAGGAACTTCACCGCGGCGGCGATCTCCTCGGGCTGCGCGTAACGGCCGAGCGGCACCTGGGCGACGATGCCCTTGCGCTGCTCCTCCGTGAGCACCTTGGTCATGTCGGTGTCGACAAAACCGGGCGCGACGACGTTGAAGGTGAGGTTGCGCGAGCCGAGCTCCCGGGCGAGCGAACGCGCGAAACCGACCAGACCGGCCTTGGAGGCGGCGTAGTTGGCCTGCCCGGGGCCGCCCATGAGGCCCACCACGGAGGAGATCAGGACGACACGGCCCTTCCTGGCCCGCAGCATGCCGCGGTTGGCGCGCTTGACCACGCGGAAGGTGCCGGTGAGGTTGGTGTCGAGGACGGACGTGAAGTCCTCCTCGGACATGCGCATCAGGAGCTGGTCCTTGGTGATGCCCGCGTTGGCGACCAGGACCTCGACGTTCCCGTGCTTGTCCTCGATCTCCTTGTAAGCCTGCTCCACCTGTTCGGCGTCGGTGATGTCACACCTGACGGCGAGGACGCCGGCGTCGGTGAGGGCCTCCGGCGGCTCACCCGAGCGGAAGGTGATCGCGACCTTGTCGCCGGCGTCGGCGAAAGCGCGGGCGATGGCGAGGCCGATGCCCCGGTTTCCTCCGGTGACGAGAACCGAGCGGCTCAACGGATCACCCTTTCGATAGCGGTCTGGTACCTCGAAAACCTATCGGTACCTTCCGCGATACGGAGAATCGGCGACCGACAGTGGCTCAGAGGACTCCCTGTCGGGTCCCTACAGAAAGGCCTGGCCGTGAGGCCGTCCCGCACGTCATCATCAGATCCGACCGGAGCCGACAGCAGGGAGACCTCCGTGCCTCATTCCATCGATGAAGCCTTCACGGCGCTGCCGCTGCGGGCTCTCGCCGACGCCGCGCTCGCCCGCGCGCGTGCGCTCGGCGCGGACCACGCGGACTTCCGCCTCGAACGGGTCCGCGACGCCTCGTGGCGGCTGCGCGACGCCAAGCCGTCCGGTACCTCGGACACCACCGACCTCGGGTACGCGGTACGGGTGGTGCACGGCGGGACCTGGGGGTTCGCCTCCGGCGTCGACCTGACGATGGACGCGGCGGCCAGAGTCGCCTCGCAGGCCGTGGCCATGGCCAAGCTCAGCGCCCAGGTGATCGCGGCCGCCGGTTCGGACGAGAGGGTGGAGCTCGCCGACGAGCCCGTGCACGCCGACAGGACGTGGGTGTCCTCGTACGAGATCGACCCCTTCTCCGTGCCGGACGAGGAGAAGGCGGCGCTGCTCGCCGACTGGAGCGCGCGGCTGCTCGCCGCCGACGGGGTCTCGCACGTCGACGCCTCGCTGCACACCGTGCACGAGAACAAGTTCTACGCGGACACGGCGGGCACGGTGACCACGCAGCAGCGGGTCAGGCTGCACCCGCAGCTCACCGCGGTCGCCGTCGACGGGACGAGCGGTGAGTTCGACTCCATGCGCACACTGGCGCCGCCGGCCGGGCGCGGCTGGGAGTACCTCACCGGGACCGGCTGGGACTGGCAGGGCGAGCTGGAGCGCATCCCCGAGCAATTGGCGGAAAAGATGCGCGCGCCCAGCGTCAGGGCGGGCACGTACGACCTGGTCGTCGACCCGTCGAACCTCTGGCTGACGATCCACGAGTCCATCGGCCACGCCACCGAGCTCGACCGCGCGCTCGGCTACGAGGCGGCGTACGCGGGCACCTCGTTCGCCACCTTCGACCAGCTCGGCAAGCTCGCCTACGGCTCGTCGCTGATGAACGTGACCGGCGACCGGACCGCCGAGCACGGGCTCGCGACCATCGGGTACGACGACGAGGGCGTGGCCGGACAGTCCTGGGACCTGGTCAAGGACGGCACCCTGGTCGGCTACCAGCTCGACCGGCGCATCGCGCGGCTCACCGGGTTCGAGCGGTCCAACGGCTGCGCGTACGCCGACTCCCCCGGCCACGTACCGGTGCAGCGGATGGCGAACGTGTCGCTCCAGCCGGACCCCGGCGGGCTCTCCACCGAGGATCTGATCGCGGGCGTCGACCGGGGCATCTACGTGGTCGGAGACCGCTCGTGGTCCATCGACATGCAGAGGTACAACTTCCAGTTCACCGGGCAGCGCTTCTACAGGATCGAGAACGGGCGGCTCGCCGGGCAGCTCCGTGACGTCGCCTACCAGGCGACGACCACCGACTTCTGGGGCTCCATGGCCGCGGTCGGCGGCCCGCGGACGTACGTCCTGGGTGGCGCCTTCAACTGCGGGAAGGCCCAGCCGGGGCAGGTCGCCGCGGTCTCGCACGGCTGCCCGTCCGCCCTGTTCCGGGGCGTCAACATCCTCAACACCACGCAGGAGGCCGGTCGATGAGCCGCAGCGCCACCAAGCCGCACGAGATCGTCGAGCGCGCCCTGGAGCTGTCCGACGCCGACGGCTGCGTCGTGATCGCCGACGAGGAGTCGACGGCGAACCTGCGCTGGGCGGGCAACGCCCTCACCACCAACGGCGTCACCCGCGGCCGCACCCTGACCGTCATCGCCACGGTCGACGGCAAGGAGGGCACCGCCTCCGGGGTCGTGTCGCGCTCGGCGGTCACCGCCCACGACCTGGAGCCGCTGGTACGCGCCGCCGAGGCGGCCGCCCGCGGGGCCGCTCCCGCCGAGGACGCGCAGCCGCTGGTGAGCGGCACCGCGCCCTCCGCCGGCTTCACGGACGCCCCCGCCGAGACCTCCTCCGCGGTCTTCGCCGACTTCGCCCCCGCGCTCGGCGAGGCCTTCGCGAGGGCGCGCGCGGGCGGCCGCGAGCTGTACGGCTTCGCGAACCACGAGTACGTGTCGAGCTACCTCGGCACATCGACGGGGCTGCGCCTGCGGCACGACCAGCCCAACGGCACCCTCGAAGTCAACGCCAAGTCGCCGGACCGCACGAAGTCGGCGTGGGCGGGACGGTCCACCCGTGACTTCACGGACGTCGATCCGGCGGCGCTCGACGCGGAGCTGGCGCAACGCCTGGCGTGGGCCCGGCGGCGCGTCGAGCTGCCCGCGGGGCGGTACGAGACGCTGCTGCCGCCGACCGCGGTGGCCGACCTGCTGATCTACCAGTTCTGGTCGTCGTCGGCGCGGGACGCCGCGGAGGGCCGCACGGTCTTCTCCAAGCCCGGGGGCGCCACGCGCCTGGGCGAGCGCGTCGCCGAGCTGCCGCTGACGCTGCGCAGCGACCCGCACGAGCCGGGCCTGGAGTCGGCGCCGTTCGTGCTCGCGCACTCCTCGGGCGGCGACTCCTCCGTGTTCGACAACGGGCTGCCGCTGGCCCCCACCGAGTGGGTCCGCGGCGGTGACCTCGCTCACCTGGTCACCAGCAGGCACAGCGCGGGCCTGACCGGCCTGCCGGTGACGCCCGCGGTCGACAACCTCATCCTGGACGGCGGCGGCGAGCGCTCCCTGGACGAGATGGTCGCGGCCACGGGGCGCGGACTCCTGCTCACCTGCCTCTGGTACATCCGCGAGGTCGACCCCGCGACGCTGCTCCTGACGGGGCTGACCCGGGACGGCGTCTACCTCGTCGAGAACGGCGAGGTCGTGGGCGAGGTGAACAACTTCCGCTTCAACGAGTCGCCGGTCGACCTCCTCGGCCGCGCCTCGGAGGCGGGCCGTACGGAGAGGACGCTGCCGCGCGAGTGGGGCGACTACTTCACGCGGGCCGCGATGCCCGCGCTCCGCGTCCCCGATTTCAACATGAGTTCGGTCAGCCAGGGCGTATAACCTCGGACCCTGCACGTCCGTGCAGCCCATCAGTACATGGACCAGTACATCCAAGGAGACGCGAGACCCGTGACGGACATCGTCGACGAGCTGAAGTGGCGGGGGCTTTTCTCCCTGTCCACCGATGAAGACGCACTGCGCAAGGCGCTCGCGGACGGTCCCGTCACGTTCTATTGCGGCTTCGACCCGACCGCGGCGAGCCTGCACGTCGGACACCTCGTGCAGGTCCTCACCGTCCGCAGGCTCCAGCAGGCGGGGCACCGCCCGCTGGCCCTGGTGGGCGGTGCCACGGGGCAGATCGGCGACCCGCGGCCGACCGCCGAGCGCACCCTGAACGACCCGGAGACGGTGGCGAACTGGGTGGCCCGGCTGCGTACGCAGATCGAGCCGTTCCTGTCCTTCGAGGGCGAGAACGCCGCGGTCATGGTCAACAACCTGGACTGGACCGCGGGCATGTCCGCGATCGAGTTCCTGCGGGACATCGGCAAGCACTTCCGCGTGAACAAGATGCTCACCAAGGACTCCGTCGCCAGGCGCCTGGAGTCGCAGGAGGGCATCTCGTACACCGAGTTCAGCTACCAGCTCCTTCAGGGCATGGACTTCCTGGAGCTCTACCGGCGCTACGGCTGCACCCTCCAGCAGGGCGGCAGCGACCAGTGGGGCAACCTCACGGCGGGCATCGACCTGATCCACCGCCTGGAGCCGGACGCCGCCGTGCACGCGATCGCCACGCCGCTGATGGTGAAGGCGGACGGCACCAAGTTCGGCAAGAGCGAGAGCGGCGCGATCTGGCTCGACCCGGCGATGACGACGCCGTACGCGTTCTACCAGTTCTGGCTGAACGTGGACGACCGGGACATCTCCACCTACATGCGGATTCTCTCCTTCAGGAGCCGCGAGGAGCTGGAGGAGATCGAGAAGCAGACCGAGGAGCGTCCGCAGGCGCGCGCCGCCCAGCGCGCGCTCGCCGAGGAGCTGACGACGCTGGTGCACGGCGCCGACCAGTGCGCCGCGGTCATCGCCGCGTCCAAGGCGCTCTTCGGCCAGGGCGAGCTCACCGGTCTCGACGAGGCGACGCTGGCCGCGGCCCTCTCCGAGCTGCCGCGCGCCGAGGTCGCCGAGCTCGGCCCGGTCGTGGACCTGCTCGCCGAGGTCGGCCTGGTGGCGAGCAAGTCCGCCGCCCGGCGCACGGTCAAGGAGGGCGGTGCCTACGTGAACAACGTCAAGGTCGCCGCCGAGGACGCCGTGCCGGCCGCCGATGACCTGCTCCACGGGCGCTGGCTCGTGCTGCGCCGCGGCAAGAAGAACCTGGCCGCGGTCGAGGTCACGGGGAACGCCGCGAGCTGAACCGTGCGCGTGCGAAGGCCCGGCCCCACGGATGAGTTCCGGGGGCCGGGCCTTCGCCGTGGGACCGTGGCCTTCGCCTTGGGACCGTGGGGCGCGTGGCTAAGCCGTACGTCTGTTGCCCCGGACCGCCTTGTAGATCGCGTCGCCGATGCCGACGACCACGAGCGCCGCGACCAGTTGCAGCGCGTGACGGCCCCAGTCGATGCCCTTGGTCGCGTTGATGCCGAACTGGGTCGCGAGCCAGTTGCCCAGGACGGCTCCGATGATGCCGAACACCGTGGTGAGCCAGATCGGACTGTGCTGCTTACCGGGCAGGATCGCCTTGGCAATCAGCCCCAGCACGAATCCCACGATGATCGCCCACAACCAGCCCATAGCTGCCTCCTTGTACGGCTCTACGTGAGCATTACGGCCAGTGTCGGCCCGTACCCCGTACGGCGCATGTCGGGCGGTTCCATACGTGGCACGGCGCAGCGTTCGCACCGAGGAGAGGCCGCCCCCGCTCTCGTGGGTTGCGCAGCCCAGGCGTAACGTGGAGCGTGCCGGACCGGGGCAGAGACCGGGGAGAGTCCGGCACATCGGACTGGGTGGTGGAACGTGATGCGGAAGCGGAGCGACGGCCAGGTCTTCCGGATCACGGGAGCCCGTCAGGGGCTCGCGGAGGACGTGCGGAGCCGGCAGCGCCGGTATGTGATCTCGATGTCGGTGCGGACACTGGCCGTCATCGCCGCGGCCGTGCTGTGGAACGTCGAGCGCCATGTGGCCATCGTCGCGCTGGTCCTCGGCGTGCTGCTGCCCTACGTCTCCGTGGTCATCGCCAACGCGGGGCGTGAGGGCAATCCCTCGCTTCCCTCGACGTTCGTACCCACCCCTTCTCGGCCAATGCTGGCTCCGCCCGATTCGGCCGGGGCCGCGGAATCCGTCCCGGAAGATTCCTCGGGGCCCGCGTACGACCAGCGGCGGGACGCCGAGCACGAAAAGGCCTGACCGTCGACGATGCGCCAAGCTCAGGAAAAGCTCAGATCAATCATGTAGTTCCGGTCCCAGCTACGGGATCCCGCGTGACATACTTCGTACGCGCTCCGCATCCCCCGTCGGAGCGACAGACCGACGCCGGGCAGCTCCCCCCGTGGCTGCTCGGCGTCGCCTTGTTCTGGATGCTTGGACGCGACTGTGAGTGACGAAAAGCCGATCTGTTCCGCCAAGGGCTGCCGCTCCGACGCGGTCTGGGTGCTCGCGTGGAACAACCCCAAGATCCACACCCCGGACCGGCGCAAGACGTGGCTCGCCTGCGACGAACACCGCGAGCACCTCTCCCAGTTCCTCGGCGTCCGCGGCATGCTCAAGGACGTCGTACTCCTGACGGAGTGGGAAGCCCGGCAGGCCTGACGTCCTAGCCGCCGATCGCCGACATCGGGCGGTCCGGCTGGAGGAACGAGGGGTCGTCCAGGCCCGAGCCCGCCTTCTTGCCCCACATCGCGAGCTTCCAGATGCGGGCGATCGCCTCGTCCGAGCCGTCCTCGCTGTCCTCGGGCGCTGCGCGCAGCGCCCCGCGCAGGTCGGTCTCCTCGGTGGCGAAGAGGCAGGTGCGCACCTGTCCGTCGGCCGTGAGGCGGGTGCGGTCGCAGGCCGAGCAGAAGGGGCGGGTCACCGAGGCGATGACGCCGACGCGGTGCGGGCCGCCGTCCACGATCCAGCGCTCGGCGGGCGCGGAGCCGCGCTCCCCCGAGCCCTCTTCCGTGAGCTCGAAGCGGGTGCGCAGGGACGTCAGGATGTCGCCCGCGGTGATCATGCCGTCGCGCTTCCAGCCGTGCTGGGCGTCGAGGGGCATCTGCTCGATGAAGCGGAGTTCGTAGTCGTTCTCCACGGCCCAGGCGAGGAGGTCGGGGGCCTCGTCGTCGTTCAGCCCCGGCATCAGGACGGTGTTGACCTTGACCGGGGTGAGGCCCGCGTCGCGCGCCGCCTGGAGTCCTTCGAGGACGTCCTTGTGGCGGTCACGGCGGGTGAGGGTCTTGAAGACGTCGGGGCGCAGCGTGTCGAGCGAGACGTTGACCCGGTCGAGGCCCGCGGCCTTGAGGGCCTCGGCGGTGCGCTTGAGGCCGATGCCGTTCGTCGTCAGGGACATCCGGGGGCGCGGCTCGAGGCGGGCGCAGCGCTCGACGATGCCGACGAGGCCGGGGCGCAGGAGCGGCTCACCGCCGGTGAAGCGGACCTCGGTGACGCCGAGCTCGGTGACGGCGATGCGCACGAGCCGGACGATCTCGTCGTCCGTGAGCAGGTCGGGCTTGGCCAGCCACTGCAGACCCTCTTCCGGCATGCAGTACGTGCAGCGCAGATTGCAGCGGTCTGTCAGCGATACACGCAGGTCAGTGGCTACACGGCCATAGGTGTCGATGAGCATTTCGGCCCCCTCCCCGACGGTTGGATGCTGTTGGTCCACTGGTTCCGACCTTACGCGACACCTCTGACAACGCCATGGGCCATTTGCCACGAGGAACGGTACGGCCGCGTCGTAGGACTCTACGACGCGGCCGCTACGCGCGTGTGAACACGGTCCGTTCAGTGGGCTCCGACGCCGGTGAGGGACTTGACCTCCAGCTCGGCGTACTTGCCCTTGTCCGGCTTCTCCTTGGAGAGGACCGAGCCGAGCCAGCCGAGCAGGAAGCCGAGCGGGATGGAGATCAGGCCCGGGTTCTCCAGCGGGAAGAAGTCGAAGTTTGCGTCGGGGAACATCGACGTCGGCTTGCCGGAGACGACCGGCGAGAACAGCACCAGGCCGACGGCGACGACCAGACCGCCGTAGATGGACCAGAGCGCCCCCTGGGTGGTGAACCGCTTCCAGAAGAGGCTGTACAGGATCGTCGGCAGGTTGGCGGAGGCCGCGACGGCGAAGGCGAGGGCGACCAGGCCCGCCACGTTCAGGTCGCGGGCCAGGGCGCCGAGGGCGATGGAGACGATGCCGATGAAGACGGTCGCCCAGCGGGCGGCCTTCATCTCCTCCTTCTCGGTGGCCTTGCCCCTGCGGATGACGTTCGCGTAGATGTCGTGCGCGAAGGACGAGGAGGAGGCCAGCGTCAGGCCGGCGACGACCGCGAGGATCGTGGCGAAGGCGACCGCGGAGATCACCGCGAGCAGGATCGCGCCGCCGGTGGAGTCGCCACCGCCGCCGATCTCCAGGGCGGCCAGGGGCGCCGCCGTGTTGCCCGCCTTGTTGGAGGCGATGATGTCGCCGGGCTTGAGCAGGGCCGCGGCGCCGAAGCCGAGCACGATGGTCATCAGGTAGAAGGCGCCGATGATGCCGATCGCCCAGTTCACGGACTTACGGGCGGCCTTGGCCGTGGGCACGGTGTAGAAGCGGATCAGGATGTGCGGGAGTCCCGCGGTGCCGAGGACCAGGGCGATGCCGAGCGAGATGAAGTCGAGCTTGGAGGTGGCGCTCACGCCGTACTTGAGGCCGGGCTCCAGGAACGCCGAGCCCTGGCCGCTGTTGGAGGCGGCGGTGCCGAGCAGGTCGGAGACGTTGAAGTTGAACTTCAGGAGGATCAGGAAGGTGATCAGGATCGTGCCCGCGATGAGCAGGACGGCCTTGACCATCTGCACCCAGGTGGTGCCCTTCATGCCGCCGATGGTGACGTAGACGATCATCAGGACGCCGACGAGGGCGACGATGAGGATCTTGCCCGCGTCGGACGTGATGCCGAGCAGCAGCGAGACCAGGACGCCGGCGCCCGCCATCTGCGCGAGCAGGTAGAAGATCGAGACGACGATGGTGGAGGTGCCCGCGGCCGTGCGGACCGGGCGCTGGCGCATGCGGTACGCGAGGACGTCGCCCATCGTGTAGCGGCCCGAGTTGCGCAGCGGCTCGGCGACCAGGAGCAGCGCGACCAGCCAGGCGACCAGGAAGCCGATGGAGTACAGGAAGCCGTCGTAGCCGAAGAGGGCGATGGCGCCCGCGATGCCGAGGAAGGACGCGGCGGACATGTAGTCGCCGGAGATCGCCAGGCCGTTCTGGAAGCCGGTGAACTGGCGGCCGCCGGCGTAGAAGTCGGCGGCGCTCTTGGTCTGCCGGCCCGCCCAGACGGTGATGATCAGGGTCGCGACGACGAAGACCGAGAAGAGGCTGATGATCAGCGTCCGGTGCTCGGAGGCGTCGGAAGCCGCCGCGAGTTCGATGGCGGCGTTGTGCGCGGGGCTCATGCGTCGCCCTCCGTGCGGGTGTCCATGCGGGTCTCCATGCGGGACTTGATCGCCTCGGCCTTGGGGTCGAGCTTCGCCGCGGCGTGCCGGGAGTAGAACCAGGCGATGAGGAAGGTGGTCAGGAACTGCCCGAGGCCGAGCACCAGGGCGACGTTGATGTTGCCGAAGAGCTTGGTGCCCATGAAGTCGCCCGCGTAGTTGGAGAGCAGGACGTACACGAGATACCAGGCGATGAAGGCGACGGTGAGCGGGAAGGCGAACGAGCGGTGCGAGCGGCGCAGTTCACCGAACTCCGCGCTCTCCTGCACCTGGGCGAACTCCTCCGTGGAGGGCGCGTGGGGAGCGGGATCGTTTCCTGCGCCACCCTTCGAAGGGGGCGGTGCGTCGGTGGCCACGGAGTCTCCTCGTGGTGCGGGTGCGGTGGGGACGGTCAGTTCTTCCATGAGTCGTGGTGTCTCACATTCCGGCGTGACGCGGATCACGTGAGCCACGGTTGGCGATGCTAAGGCCATAGGACGTGATCCGACAGGGGGTTGATGTTGCTTCTGTTGTCTGCTCAACGTCTTCACACCGTGCACGACGTGGTCGAACTCGTCGGTTTCTTCAACAGGTCATTGCTGGCCTGGAAGTTTCCGGGTTAGCTTCACCCTGAACGACCCGTCATGTACCTGCCCGAGCGCCGTCTGTGTTCGGGCAGTTTCCGTATGCGATTTCGCGTGCGGTTCCTCTCCGGATGATGTGGAGATCCCATGGCTCATCTGCGTTCCAGACGTCGGGCGGCGCTGATCGTGCCCCTCGGTGTCGCACTCGCCGCCTCGGTCGGTTTCGTGCCCGGCGCCGCGTCCGCGGTCCCGAACGACGCCCCCGCCGCCGTGTCGGCGAAGCCCGCGAAGGATGCCCCCGTCTTCGCGTACGTCGTCAACACGCGGACGGACCGCAAGACCATCGCCCAGGTGAAGCGGGCGATAGCCAAGGCCGGCGGCTCCGTCGTCGTCACGCACGAGAAGATAGGCGTCATCGTCGCCCACTCCTCGGACCCCGCCTTCGGCGAGCGAATACGCCAGGCGCGCGGCGTCCGGTCGGCGGGCGCCACGCACACCGCGCCGCTGCGGGCGGCGGGCACCACCGACGACGGCAAGGCCGAGCCGCTCTCCAAGGCCGACGCCAAGTCCCTGAAGCAGAGCGCCGCTCCGGGCGCCGAGCCGATGGAGGCCGACCAGTGGGACCTGCGGGCGATCGGCGCCGACAAGGCGGCGAAGATCAACCCGGGCAGCAAGAAGGTGACCGTCGCCGTGATCGACACCGGCGTCGACGACACCCACCCCGACCTGGCCCCGAACTTCTCGGCGTCGCAGTCCGCGAGCTGTGTCGGCGGCAAGGCGGACACCTCCGCCGGAGCCTGGCGCCCGGAGAACAAGGACCACTACCACGGCACCCACGTGGCCGGTGAGATCGGCGCCGCGCGCAACGGCGTCGGCGTGGCGGGCGTGGCACCCGGCGTGAAGATCGCCGGCATCAAGGTGGCCGACCCGGTCGACGAGCTGTTCTACCCCGAGAACGTGGTCTGCGCCTTCGTGTTCGCCGCCGAGCACGGCGTCGAGATCACCAACAACAGCTACTACGTGGACCCGTGGCTGTACAACTGCAAGGACGACCCGGACCAGAAGGCGATCCTCGACGCGGTCAACCGCGCCCAGCTCTACGCCCAGAGGAAGGGCACCCTCAACGTCGCCTCCGCGGGCAACTCCAACCACGACCTGGCCTCCGACGCGATCGTGGACGACTCCAGCCCGGACGACTCCACGCCGGTGACCCGCACGATCGACCCGAGCGAGTGCCTGGACGTACCCACCCAGCTCCCGGGTGTCGTCACCACCAGCGCGACGGGCGTGCGGAACCTCAAGTCGTCGTACTCCAGCTACGGCAAGGGCGTCGTCGACGTGACGGCTCCGGGCGGCGACAAGTACCAGCTGCCGACCGACACCCCGTCGAAGAACGGCAACATCCTCTCCACCCTGCCGGGCGGCGAGTACGGCTGGCTCCGCGGTACGTCGATGGCCGCGCCGCACGCCTCGGGCGTCGCCGCGCTGCTGAAGTCCACGCACCCCAAGGCGGGCCCCGCCGAGCTTCAGCGGCTCCTCAAGTCCCAGGCCGACCGCCTGGACTGCCCGGCCACGCCGTACGACCCGGACGGTGACGGCGACGCCGACGCGGTCTGCGAGAGCGGCGGCAAGGACAAGAACGGCTTCTACGGCAGCGGTCTGGTCGACGCGCTCGACGCCGTGAAGAAGAAGTGACGGGGGAAGAGAACGTGACGAAGTTCCACAACAGGACCGCCGCCCTGCCGCGCTCGCGCAAGGCGCTCGCCCTGCCCCTCGGCCTGGCGGTGGTCTCGGCCGTCGCCTTCCTGCCGGGTTCGGCGTCGGCGCGGCCCGCCACGCTGCCGGACGCCCCGGCCTCGGCGGCCTCGGCTTCCGCGGAGGCGGAGTCGCTGAGCTACGTGGTGAACGTCCGCCCGGGCAAGGCGTCCGCCAGGTTCGCCGAGCGCGCCATCACCAAGGCGGGCGGCAAGGTCGTCATCGCGTACGACAAGATCGGCGTCATCGTCGTCCACTCGGCGAACGCGGACTTCGCGAAGACGATCCGCAAGGCGCGCGGCGTCCAGTCGGCGGGCTCGACCCGCACCGCCCCGCTCCTCGCGCAGGCCGACAACGCCCTGGAGTCGGAGCGGCCGCTGACGGCCGCCGAGGCCGCGGCCGCCGCGGGCAAGGCGTCGGCGGGCCAGGACGAGCTGGAGCCGCTCCAGTGGGACCTGCCCGCCATGAAGGCGGACAAGGCGCACGAGATCTCGCTCGGCAGCCGCCGCGTCACGGTCGGCGTGCTCGACTCCGGGGTCGACGACACGCACCCCGACATCGCGCCCAACTTCGACCGCAGGGCGTCGGCGAGCTGCCTGGGCGGCGTGCCCGTCCAGAAGGGCGACGCCTGGCGTCCGGTGGCCGGGGAGAGCGACCACGGCATGCACGTGGCGGGCACGATCGCCGCCGCGAAGAACGGCACCGGCGTCACGGGCGTGGCGCCCGGCGTGAAGGTGGCGAGCCTGAAGGTGGCGGAGCCCGCGACCGGCATGTACTACACGGAGGCCGTCGTCTGCGGCTTCATGTGGGCGGCCGACCACGGCGTCGACGTCACCAACAGCAGCTACTACACCGACCCGTGGCTGTTCAACTGCACCACGGACGCCGACCAGAGGGCACTGGTCGACGCGGTGGGCAGGGCCACCAAGTACGCGGAGCGCAAGGGCGCGGTGAACGTCGCGGCCGCGGGCAACGCCAGGACCGACCTCGCCCAGGACGAGATACTCGACGACTCCAGCCCGGACGACACCACTCCGGTGCCGCGCACCATCAAGACCAAGGACTGCTTCGACCTGCCGTCGCAGCTTCCGGGCGTCGTGACGGTCTCGGCCACCGGTGCCAAGGGCATCAAGGCGTCGTACTCCAACTACGGCAAGGGCGTCATCGACGTCACGGCACCCGGCGGCGACTCCACGAAGTACCAGGCGCCGAACCCGCCGGCCGTGGACGGCAGGATCCTCTCGACGCTGCCGGGCGGGAAGTTCGGCTACAAGGGCGGTACGTCGATGGCGTCGCCGCACGCGGCGGGCGTCGTCGCCCTGCTGAAGTCGACGCACCCGTACGCCTCACCGGCCCGCATCAAGGCGCTGCTCGGCCGCCAGGCGGACGCGATCGCCTGCACCGACCCGTACGACATCGACGGTGACGGCAAGGTCGACGCGGTCTGCGAGGGCGGCAAGAACAAGAACGGCTTCTACGGCGTCGGGATGACCGACGCGCTGGACGCCGTGCGCAAGTAGTCCCGCGTGCGTGACGAGGGGCCGGGCGGTGCGACCGCCCGGCCCCTCCGCTGTCACCAGGCCCGCGAGCCGGTTCCGCTGGGCTGAGCGGGTGCGTCCGATCGGAACCGTATTGCACCGCTTGTCCCCCAGGACTTGCCCGCCGGTGGCCGCCTGGTGAAGATCTTGTGGTGAGCCCGACAGAACCGACCGCCGAGCCCGGGGGCGAAGCGACCGCCGGTATACCGGCCGCCCCCCTCTCGCACCGCGCACCGCGCCGCCGCCCGCCCGTGGGGCGCACCGTGGCCGTGCTCGTCCTGGTGGCCGTGGCCGCCCTGATCCCGCTGTTCGGCCCCTCGGCCGCGCTGCGCGGCACCGGCGAGGCGCAGGCGCCGGGTACCGGCGGGATCACGTTCCTGCGCGCGGTCCTCTTCGCCGCCCTGTGCGTGCAGGCGGGCGAGGTGTTCGCGGCGCGGCTCGCCCGGCGCGTCCCCGGGGCGCCGCTGGACAGGGTGCCGCGCGCGTGGGGCGCGTACGCGGCGTGGGCGGGGTGCGCCGCCGCGCTCGGGCTCGCCGCGATCGTGGCGAACGGCAATCTCGTACCGCAGGACCTCGCCGACCTGGACCTCGGGCGCCTCTACGACACCCGGGACGGCAGGCTCGCCCTGGTGGAGGTCAACGCCTTCATCGCGGCGGCCCTGTGCGCCCGCGCGCGGCGTCCGGGGACGGCCGCGCTCCCGCTGGCCGCGATCGTCGTCGCGGAGGCGCTGCGGGCCCACCCACCGGTGGAGGACTCCCCGTTGACCGGCAGCGGCCTCACGCTGGTGCACCTGACGTGCGGGGCACTGTGGGCGGGCGGACTGCTCGGTGTCCTGCGGATACTGCGGCGCTGGCGGGCGACCCATCCGGAGGCGGGCGTCGCCGTACTCGGCCGCTACGCGCGCGTGGCCGCCGTCCTGTTCGCCGCGATGACGGTGACCGGGACGTTCAGCACGCTGCGCAGGATGCCGCCGGGCACGGTCGCCGACCAGCTCACCGGGACGGCCTACGGCCGGGTGCTGCTCGCCAAGGTGCTCGTGGTGGCCGTCGTCACCGTGCTCGCGGTCCTCGCCCGCCGCCGGATGCGCCGCTCGGCGGGCCGTGCGTCGGCCTATGCGCCCGCGCGGGGCGAGGTGATCGCGCTCGGCGTCGTCGTGGCGCTGTCCGCGCTGCTCACCGCGGTGCCGGTGCCGATCCGCTGGTGAGCCGCGAGCACGCCCCTGGCCAGCAGGGACTGCGCCAGGATGTACGTGAGCATGATCGCGAAGTCCGGGCGCGGCAACTGCGGCCACTCGGCGACGCCGGTCGCGATGAGCGTGTCCGAGAGCAGGAACAGGGCTCCGCCGGCCGCCGCCGCGGGGCCCAGCACGGTGGCGCCGAGAGCCATGGCGGTGAGCAGCAGGCTGTAGCCCGCGACGGGGCCCCGCATGTCGGCGGGCAGGTCCGGCCAGAGCAGCGCCACGGTGCCGGCGAGCGCGAGGGCGTACGCGGCCACGAGCGCGGCACCGGCCGGGCCCCGGTGGCGTCCCCTGTCGCCGTACCTCTTGAAGAGCACGAGGTAGCAGACGTGCCCGGCCGCGAAGGAGCCCATGCCTGCGAGGAAGGCGAGGTCGGCGTCGAAGAGCAGCAGGGTGTCGCCGCCCCAGCCGAGGAGGAGGGCGGCGAGCAGGAGCCGGGGGCCGCGCCGCGCCAGCACGTACGCGGCGAGGAGCGGCATGAGCAGCGGCTTGAACACGGCGTGGGCGGCGTCGGAACCCGCGAGGAGCGCGCCGAGGTCGCCCAGCGCGGCGAGGCCGAAGGCGCCGAGGAGCAGCCGGGGCGACGGCCGTCGGCGTCCGCTCACGCCGCCCGCTCCGCCGCCGGCGCCTCGGCGGACGGCACGGCCGCGGCGGGGGCCCGCGACGCTTCCGTTGTCTCCGTTGCCTCTGGTGCATCTGGTGCCTCTGGTGCCTCTGGTGCCTTGGGCTGCCAGCCGGGGCCGCGGAAGATCCGCCCGGCCCGCTCGCGCCAGTCGGCGGCCGCTCTGAGGTCCTTGGCGATGGCGGCGTACTCGTGGGTGGCGACGCGCAGCGGGTTGTACGTCGCGATGTTCTTGGTCAGGCCGTAGACGGGCCGGTCGGTCTCGGCGACCCAGGAGCCGAACAGGCGGTCCCAGATGATCAGGATGCCGCCGAAGTTGCGGTCCAGGTAGCCGCCCTGGGACGCGTGGTGCACGCGGTGGTGCGAGGGCGTGTTGAAGACGTACTCGAAGGGGCGCGGCAGCTTGCCGATGCGCTCGGTGTGGATCCAGAACTGGTAGACCAGGTTGGCCGACGAGCAGAAGGCCAGTGCCGCCGGGTGGACGCCGCAGGCGATGACCGGCAGGTAGAACGGCCACACCGTGAGGCTGGTCCAGGGCTGGCGCAGCGCGGTGGTGAGGTTGAACTTCCGGCTGGAGTGGTGCACCACGTGACAGGCCCACAGGATGCGGATCACGTGGTGGCCCCGGTGCGACCAGTAGTAGAAGAAGTCCTGTGCGAGCAGCATCAGCGGGATCGTCCACCACAGGACGGGCACGCGCAGCGGCGTGAGCGCGTACACCCCGGAGTAGACGGCGACGATCGGGATCTTCCACAGGAAGTCGAAGGCGAGGCTGCCGAGGCCCATGGTGACGCTGGTGGCGGCGTCCTTGGCCTCGTACCCCGCGTCGTCCTCGTCGGGATGGACGCGGTGGCTCACGATCTCGACGACGGTGAGCAGCACGAAGGCCGGGATGGACCACAGCACGACATCGGGCAGGTTCGGGGACATGCGTGCACCGTAGAACGGCCGGTGGCCCGCGACTAGGGGTTGTTACCGACAAGTATTACCGCCGGTACGGGGGTGGATGTTGGTGGTCTCCGCCAACGGTCCGGCCTCAAACGCTCCTCCTCCGTCAGCAACGCCCGACCGGCATCACGGAGATGACCTTCGCGGCCGGTACCCGCAGCCGTCCTGCGGCCCTGTCCTCATTCTTGCTCCGCTCGATGGTCACCCCGCCGCCATCGCCCACCACGAGCCGCCCGCAGTGCGTGCCCTCCTGCGTGGTCACGAGCACCTGCGGCACGCCACGGGCGGGCTCGTCGGCCTTCTTGCCCTCCTCGGCCCCGACCGGCACGACCCAGCTCACGGCGAGCGCGGCGACGATCGCGCAGAGGCCCGTCACGGAGCGCCGCCGGGCCGACGCCAGTGCGTCCTGCGTACGTTCGACTTCGTCGAGGACCGCCGCGAAGAGCCGGTCGCCGCTCAGCCAGGTGTGCTCGCCGACTTGGCCGTGCGCGGCGCGGACGGCCTTCAGGGCGCCGGAGAGGAGCAGCAGGAAGGCGGCGGCCAGAAGAGCCGCCGTGGTCCACCGCCAGACGTCGGGCATACCCGCGACGCTCTCCCTGCCCTTCAGCACGAAAACGGCCCCGACCAGGCCGGTCAGGCCCGCGAGGCCGTTGCGCCAGCCCTCGGCCTGCCGTCGTACGGCGCCCAGCTGGTCGGCCTGGAGCTGCTGACCGAGCTGCGCGGCCCGCTTCTTGGCGAGGTCGGTCACGGGGCACCGCCCGGTGGCGTGGGCGGCGGCACGGGCACGTCCCAGAAGGCCCCGCACCCGGAGTCCGGCGACTCCGGCGGGCGCTCGGGGTGCGGATAGCCGCACTGGCAGTAGACCGGGATCGCCCCGGTGAGCGGCTCCGGCTCGGCGTTCCGTCTGCGCCAACGACCCTTGGTGGGGCCGAGCACGCCGTGGGCGACCCGGAAGACCGTACGGCCCCGGCAGGTGGGGCAGTCGCCGGTCACGGTGTACCAGCGGCCGTCGTCGGAGCGTTGCACGGTGAAGGGGGCGGTGGGATGGACTTCGGTTTCCTGGAACGTGGTCGGGTCGTGTGCGGGCATGGGCGCGCCGTTCTCCGTGAGGGGGTCAGTCGACTTCCGGGCGGTACGGGTGTGCGTGCGGCGTCGGGGCGGGCTCGGCCGGGCAATCGGGCGGGAGCGTCAGGCCGAACAGCGGGGCGTACAGGGCGTACCGGTCCCGCACCCAGCGGGTGGGCTTCTCCACCTCGCGTGCCGCGACGGCGATGCGGTCGGCCGTCACCTGCCCGGTGAGGGCGGGGGCGCGTCCGGTGTACCGCTCGGTGAGCAGGATGAGGTCCTGCCAGACGGGCACGGCGTCCGACTGCGGCCGATCCACGGTCACCTGCACCCCGAGGGGGCGGTACAGGGCGATGTGGTCCCAGGCCCGGTCCAGGGGCCGGCCGAAGCGTCCGGCGACGCGGAGGAGGCCGAGGGCGGTGACGGGACGACCGCCGAGCAGGTCGGGTTCGAACATCGCTTTGTCGTGGGCGGTAGGCCGGTGGTCGCGCCAGTTCGGGCCGCCGTCGGTGATCTCGGTCCACGGGGCGCCGAGTGGGGCGTATCGGGCCAGAGCGGCCAGGCATTCGCCCAGAGTGTTGGCCTCGTCGCGCGCGTGCTGGATGAGGACGGTGACCCCGGGCGAGGTACGCCAGACCGCGCCCTCCTTCCCCATCATGCAGCAGGCATACACGTCGGGCCGGGTGGGCCGCACGTCGGCGAGGTCTGCCGCGAGCGGCAGCGGCAACGACACCTCGTGTCCCGTCACGGGACCCAAGGCGGTGAGCCGCTCGAAGGCCGCCCCCAGCGATACCCCCGCCGAGGCCGCGGCGAGCAGACCGTACGGGGCGTCGAACCCGACCTGTGCACCGTAGTCCCGGAACCGGGTCCCATCGTCGGGGGCGAGCCTGCGCGGCAGCCCGAAGTCGTCGTCGGGCAGCAGGCTCAGGTCTATCAGGGACAGACCCCGCCAGTCGTCGACGAAGGCGGGAGCCGACTCCTGTACGAGCCCTCGGGCGGCCAGCCACTCAAGTGTCCGTTTCACCTGTTCCGTATCGGCCCGCACGGCCTGCACGGCGCGCGCGGTGGCGAGCAGTGGCGCCGGATCCGCGGCCGTCTCCCGCATGCTCGCCACATGGTCGGGGGTTCGCAGCAGCTCTCGTTCGAGCCGGCTGGAGACGTGATCCGCCAGCTCTCCGAGGGCAGGTACGCGCACGCGGCGCTCCTCGAGGACGGGGGCGAAGCGCTCCAGCACTTCGGCGAAGGTGAGGGACAGCTTCTCGGAAGCGACCGCGAGTTCCCCCAGCGGAAGTTCCGAGTCATAGTGCATCACGGAGTCGAAGGTGTTGTTGAACTCGTCCCTGAGCTCCTCGCTCACCGCCGGTCCGTCCTCCTTGCGGTCCGCTCCGGCCGGTTCGGGGACCGGTGGCAAGTGCGGCAGACCCAGCCAGGCGTAACGGCCGAGCACCGCCGCGTACGCGGTGTCGGAAGGACGCTCTCCCCATCCGGGCCACCGCCCCTCTCCACTCGCGAAGTGCGGGTGCCAGGACAGAGCCCGCAGGTCCTCAGCTCCGGCCACCAGATCCGCCGGAATCTCACAGACTGCCTCAGGCACCCGCAGACGCAGCCCACTGGCCACGAGCCTGCGCGCGCGGGCCAGTGCCTCGCGCACCGGGAGCCCGGTCTCCTGCGAGAAGGTACGCAGCACCACGAGCGGGCTGAGCCAGTCTTCCGTACCGGGCGTCCAGTAGGTGAGCAGGCCGCCATGGACGTCATCGCCGAGCAGCAGCCGACGGTCGAGGGTGTCGAGTTCCGTCGCGGCGGCCGTGTCCAGGTCGGGAACCTCGGGAACGCCGACGCCCGAGATGGCGTGGCGCCTGACCATCCTGAGGAGCTGCCCGACGGTACGGCTCTCCTCCTGGGCGGAGAGCGCGGCCCGCAGCAGGAAGTCCGTACTCCTCACCCGGAGCTCGACCCGGGCTTCCCACGCCTGCGGGACGGGGTAGCCCTCCGTCGTGTCCGGCAGAGGCATTTCCGTGCTACCGCTCTGAAGCCTGATCGAGACGGAGCGCAGGACGGCCGACCGCCAGGAGCTGAACGCCGCGTCCGCCCGGTAGCGGCCCATGCTCCAATCGCCTCGCTCCGTAACGAGTTCCGGGTCCCCCGGGAAGTACCCGACCTGACGGAAGGGGATGGCCGCGGTCCGCTCCCAGGTCAGCCCGCTCGTGAGCCGCGCATCCATCGCCAGCAGCCGTTCGGTCAGCAGGGCGGCTCCGTCCGGCAGCCACCTGCCGAAGTCCCAGAGCCACTCCAGAGTGAGCCACTCGGGCGGCTCGAAAGTGACGCAGGCGGTCACGATCTGCCGGGCCACCCAGGCCTGGTCGTAGGAGAACACCTTGGTCCTGCTGGTGCTGATCTCCGGAGCGTGGCTTCCCCGCAGGTCCATCACGCAGCCGTAGGGAAAGCCCTTCGGATAGTCGGCGAAGCGCTTCTCGGGGAGACCCGCCGTCCACGTCGGCAGCTGAGATCCCGCGTCCTCCCCTGCGGACCACGGCGACCTCTCCCGCCGCTCCGCCACCAGCACCCCGTCCGCCAGCAGCCGCCCCTGGCCCGGTACCCACCACAAGTCCCGTCCGGCCCGCACCGCCCGAGAGGCGTCCCCCTCGTAGTAGAGCGTGTCCTTCTTCCAGGACCGGACGGCCTTCCCGTCCCGCTCGACCCGCATCGAGAAGTCGGACCGCCACACCAGGGCGCCCAGCTCCTTCGCCACGTCGACCGAGTGGTCGTCCTGCAAGTAGAGCCGGACGCAGGTCCCGCCCGAGGGCTGTGCCTCGTCGCGGTCGCCGATGCGGAAGAGACTGCCGCTCGACGCGATATCGACCCGCAGGCCGCGGCCCGACTCCGCGCGGCCGTACTCGTCCGTCACGCGCGTGGAGATGCTGATCTCGTCGGCCAGCATGAAGTAGCTGAAGACGCCGACGCCGAAGCGGCTGTTCGGGAAGATCCGCAGATTCTCGTCGGCCCGCCGCCAGCGCGCCTGTTCCCTGCGGTACTCGCGGGACTGCTCGAACCGCCGCCCCGCGCGCGAGAACGTGCCTCGCAGCGTGTCGCGCCCCATGCCGACGCCGTTGTCCTCGCACTCCACGTACGGGCGGCCCTCGGCGTCTCTGCCCTGGCGGAAGACGATCTCCCCCCGCCAGCTGTACGCGATGCCCTTGGCCGCCTCGCCGTAGCGCAGGCGGGCCTCGCGGTAGCGGCAGGCGTCCAGGGCGTTCTGGTACAGCTCGCGCAGGGCGAGGTTCTTGTCGCCGTAGAGCTGGGTGCCCATCAGGAGTTCGCGCATCTCGTCCTCGGCGAGGCCGAAGCGCATGAGGGGCACTCCGTAGGTGTCGCCCTTGGTGCGGGGGTCGTACTGGGGGCGCAGTCTGCGGCACGTGACGCGCTCCGGCAGGTGGGCGAGGAGGCCGTCAGGTGCGGCGGGGCCCACGTGCTGCCTGATGCGCAGCACCGCGTCGTCGCTCCAGCCGGTGAGCGCTTCGAGGCCCGCGTGGACGGCGGGGTGCGGGCACTGGAGATCGAGGTCGACGGCCTTGGTGAAGCGGTCCCTGACCCAGCGCAGCTCGGCGACGCTCTCGACGGCCTGGCGGGGCCGGAGGCCGTCGGTGACACCGATGTTGTCGACGAGAACCCCCGGCAGGTCCCTGAGGTCACCGCCGAGCAGTCCGGAGACAGCGGTCAGCCAGGACAGCTCCCTCGGGCGCCAGTTCTCGGTGACCTCACCGGCTCCTGGCGGCCCCGGGCACACGAGTTCGCTGAGCCGGAAGGGGGCTTCGCGCTCTTCGTCGTAGGACCGGGCGGGGACCACGCCGGTCTGGCGGCAGACGCGGACCAGTTCGTCGGTGAGCTCGCCGACGCGCCTGGCGGGCGCCGCGTCCCCCATGAGGGCCGTGGCGAGTGGGGTGAGGAGCTGCGCGGCATACGCCTCGTCCCACAGCTCCTCCCTGCTCCGGACATGCCGGTGCATCAGCCAGGCGGCCACGGCCCGCGCCTCCTCGGTGCGTCCGCGACCCGCCAGTTCGCGTCCCTTGCGCCAGATGAGCGCGTGGGCGGCGAAGGTGTGCTCCAGGTCCACGCGGTCCGTCTGCGTCTCGACGTCGTCCACCGCGGGGTCGAGCCGGAAGGCGTCGGCGCCGATGGCTGCCTTGACGCCGAGGGCGTGCAGCGCCTCCCGTACGAACGGGGCTGCCGCGAGGACGGCGAACTCGCCCGCGTCGATGAGCGGCCCGCCCTGGGTCTGCGAGGGGGCGAGCAACGGCCTGAGCCCCCTGGTCAGGACCCGTACGGGGTAGTCGTCGTCCGCCCAGGGGTCCTGGACCCCGGCCAGCGCGGAGCCGTACCACCGCGCGCACTCCGCGGTGAGCGTGACCAGCGCCTCCTGGAGACGGGCCCTGCGGGCCGCGTCGCAGCGGACGGCGGCCCATAGCTCGGGGTCGCGGACCGCTGCCTTCCATGCCTCCTGGCGCGTGCGCCCCGAGCAGAGCGTTGCCGAGGCGATGGCGGCGGGGCCGCTCGGCGCGTAGTGCGGGGTGGGGGTCTGCCGGTGTCTTGCGGCGCGGGCCAGCTCCGTCGTGCGCGCCGTGGTGTACTCGATGACTTCGGCCACGGTCCGCGGCGAGGTGTCGGCGTCCAGGGCCTCGGCGAGCGCGCGCGTGAAGTGGCTGCCCGCCTCGTCGTCGGACCCGCAGGTCTGACCCGGGCCGCAGCCGAAGAGCACGGCCACGCGGTCGTGTCCCGCGGGGAAGCTCGTCGCCCGGCCGCCGTGCGAGCCGCCGTCCGGGCCGGCGGGGTCGCGGCAGGCGTCGACGGTGAGCAGCACCGTCCCGGCCCTGCACCCCTGGAGCAGCGACGCGAGGTCGAGGTCGATGAGGCTGTCGAGCGCGACCTCCGGCGGGTCGGTGGCCCAGCTCAACTGGGCGTCCGCCGGCACCAAGTGGTCGACGCCGCCGACCGAGAGGCCGTGTCCGGTGAAGTGGACGAGGACGGTGCCGTCCTCCGGAGCGGTGCAGCAGATCCGGCTGATCGCGCTGCGGATCCGGGAGCGCTGCGCGGGTCTGTCGGGCGCGTGCCCGAGGACCTCGACGCTGTACCCGGAGGAGCGCAGCGCGGCGCCGATGAGCTCCACGTCCCGGTCGACCGCGACCGTCAAGTCTGCGAACTCTTCCTCCAGTTCGTACCTCGGCACGGCGATGACCAGCGCCTGCTTGCTCTCCCCCATGGCCCGTGTCTCCCCTTCCGAGCGCGACACGGGCCAGGATCCCACAGGGCACCGACAGTGGTCCCGGCCACCGGGCGGCTACCGGTTCACCAGACCCGTACCGAACCCCCCGGCGCGAAGACCGGGCTCGTCGCGTCGGGCGGGGGTTCTTTGAGGGGCTCGTCCAGTTCCCGGACCGTGGGGCCCACGCGCGCGGCGAGGCGACCGAGCCGCTGGAGGTCGAAGCCGTAGACGCGGGCCGCGTTGCCGCCGACCATGGCCGCGACCTCGTCCCTCGGCAGGCCCGCGTAGCTGATGCGCAGGCCCTCGCGGGAGTACGGGTGGGTGCCCTCGTCGTGCGGGTAGTCGCTGCCCCACATGATCTTGTCGAGGCCGATGCGGTCGCGCAGGGCCGCCTCGTGCGGGCGCATGAAGCTGGCGCCCACGAAGCAGTTCTCGCGCCAGATCTCGGAGGGGCCCTTGCCCATCGCCTCGGCGAGGCCCGCGCCGAACTTCGACTCGGCCGTCCCTGCCGGGGGTCCCCCTGCCGCCGGTGAGCGCTTCGTCGCCGCCGCGACCAGCCGCGCGTGGTAGTAGTCCAGCATGTCGAGCACCCCCGGTATCCAGCCGGAGCCCTGTTCGGTGAGGACGAGCCGCAGTTCCGGGTGGCGGCGGAAGGCGCCGCCGAAGACGAGGTGCCACAGCGCCCGGTGCGAGAACCACGTCGTCTCGACCATGAACACCGCGCGCGCGGCGGGCTCGTCGCCGAGCGGCGGCGAGGCGGAGCCCGCGTGGTGGTTGACCGGGACGCCCAGCTCCGCACAGGTCGCCCAGATCGGGTCGTACGCCGACGAGTACAGCTCCGCCAGACCGGAACCCGGCGGGGTGCCCGGCAGCAGGACGCCGCCCGTGAGGCCCGCCCGCGCCGACCGGCGGATCTCCCCGACCGCCTCCTCCACGTCGTTGAGCAGGATCTGGAAGACGCCCGCCCTGCGGCCCGGCGCGGCGGCGCAGAAGTCGGCGAGCCAGCGGTTGTGGGCGCGCAGCCCCGCCCAGCGCTGCTCGAACTCCTCGCGGGTGGGGGCCGGCGCCATCAGTGAGGCGGAGGGGAAGAAGGGCGGGATGGTGTTGGGGAAGACGACCTCGGCGACGATGCCGTCCGCCTCCAGCTCGGCGATGCGGCGGTCGGAGTTCCAGTTGCGGTCGGCGGTGTCGGCGAGGAGGTCCTCGTAGGGGTTGACGTAGGTGGCAGCCCAGGCGTCGAAGGCGTCGTGGTACCGGGACTCCAGGTAGGGCCGGTAGTCGAGGAGATCGGCTCCGGCGTGGCAGTCCGCGGAGATGACGGTGTAGCGGTCCTCGGTCATGAGTCCCTCCCCAGCGCGGGAAAGTCGTGGTCGGTCAGCCAGTGGCGGCCCACCTCGCGCGAGCGCGCCCAGGACGCCTCGACGGCCGGCTGGTCGGGGTCCTGGCCGAGGTCGGCGGGCGTGGGGCCGATGCGGGCGGCCAGCGGCGCGAGCCTGTCGGTGTCGAAGCCGAAGACGTCGGCCGCGGCGAGGCCGAGCATGCGGCGGGTCTCCGCCACGGGAATGTCGTGGAAGGTCTTCCGCAGCCACGCGCGCGTGTCGGGCCAGGTGCCCTCGGGGTGCGGGAAGTCGCTGCCCCAGAGGATGTTGTCGACGCCGATCTCGTGGCGCTGGGCGAGCTCGCGGCGCTTGGTGTTGGTGGCGCAGACGAAGAGCTGGCGGTCCAGGTATTCGTGCGGGGGCCGCTTCAGCTCGGCGAACGGGGAGAGCTTCTTGCCGCCGTGCGCGCCCAGGTAGAGGCGGTCCATGAACCACAGCAGGTTCGGCAGCCACCAGCAGCCCGACTCGGCGACGCCGAACCTCAGCCCCGGGTGACGTTCGAAGACGCCCGACCAGAGCATGAACCACAGGGGCCGCGCGGGCCACCACGTCACCTCGGAGACATAGATCCCGAGGTGGTCGCCGTACTCGTGGCGGGGCGCCGCCCCGGAGTGTGTGACCACGGGCATCGCGCACTCGGCCGCCGCCGCCCACACCGGGTCGTAACGCCGGTCGTGGTAGGGCGCCTTGTCGACCCACATGGAGGGGATCATCAGCGCCCCGAGCCCCGACTCCTTGGCGCGGTGGACCTCGGCCACGACGCGGTCGACCTCGCCGGTGATGGGCAGCAGGGCGACACCGCAGTGCCGTTCGGGGTGCTCGGACACGAAGTCGGCGAGCCAGCGATTGTGCGCCCGGGCGCCCGCCATGCCGAGCTCGGGGTCCTGGTCGCCGGAGAGCCCGAGGCCCACGCCGAAGGGCGCGGCGGTCCGGCTGTCCACGGCGTCCGCGTCGGGGAAGACGACCTCGGCGGCCACGCCGTCGCCGTCCAGCTCCTTCAGGCGCGGCCCGCTCTCCCAGCCGCCGCGCAGCCCCTCCTCGTTGTCCCTGAACCACTTGTCGGCGAACGCGTCGTTGCGGATGCCGAGCCGGGTCGCCTCCTCGCGGCGGGCGCCACGCTCCCCTAGGAAGTCGTCGAAGGCGCGGTGGAAACGGCTGTCGAGGTAGGGCCGGTACTCCTCGGTGGGCAGTCCGGCGTGGCAGTCGGAGGAGATGATCAGGTACGGGTCCTGGTGGTCCTGGTGTCCCTTGCCGTCGTCGCTCATGGGTGGCGCTCCCTTCAGTCCAGGATGAAGCTCTCCAGGTACGCCGGGTCGGCGCGGTCGAGCATCGACCGCGCCCTCGCCCTGATCTGCCGGTCGCTGTGCTCGCTCGCCGGGAGCAGCCAGAAGCGCCCGGCCGCGATGCCCTCGGCCACGAAGTCCGCGACCTCCTCGACGGGCGTGAACTCCACCTCCTTGCCCGCGTCCCGCATCGCGGCCTCCCACTGGCCGAGGCTGCGGTAAGGGGCCTTGCGGGGGCGGGACTTGGCGTACCGCTCGGGCCGGTTG
The DNA here is from genome assembly GCF_055587985.1 of Streptomyces sp. NPDC046335. Lineage (NCBI taxonomy): Bacteria > Bacillati > Actinomycetota > Actinomycetes > Kitasatosporales > Streptomycetaceae > Streptomyces > Streptomyces sp. NPDC046335. Next base: position 48,591 of record NZ_JBVJFF010000009.1, read on the forward strand.
CGGTGCGACTCCCACAGGCCGGTGCGCAGCATGTGGGGGCCGGGGAAGAGCACGGAGGCGCCCACGCGCGCGTGCTCCGCCTTCAGATGGGCGTACAGCGACTCGGTCATCGTCACCACGGCCGCCTTGGTGACCGCGTACACGGAGGCGGTGGGCAACGGCGCGATGCCGCCGTCCCCTGAGGAGGTGTTGACGACGTGCCCCGGCTCCCCGCCCGCGATCATGCGTGGCACGAAGGCCTGGACGCCGTGGAAGACGCCCCAGACGTTGACCTCGAACGCCCACTTCCAGTCGTTCGGTTCGTGCTCCCACATGCGGCCCTCGGCGCCCGAGCCGACCCCCGCGTTGTTGCAGAGCACGTGGACGGCGCCGAACGTGTCGTACGCCTCGTCGGCCAGGGCGAGGACCTCTTCGCGCCGCCCGACGTCGACCACGCGCGCGTGCACGGTGGCGCCGTCCTCGCGCAGGCTCGCGGCGGCCTTCTCCAGGGCGCGCTCCTCGACGTCGGCCAGGACCACCCTGAGGCCGTCCGCCGCGAACCGGCGGGCCATGGCGAGGCCGATGCCGCTCGCCGCGCCCGTCACGACGGCGACCTGCCCTTCGCGCAGCTTCATGTCAGGCGCTCCCCTCGGGCGGGCCGTCGAGGATCTGGGCGGGGTCGTCGTAGCGCTGGTGGATGTAGGGCAGCAGGGACTGCGCGTCGACGCGCTCGACGACGCGGCCCCGCTGGTCGGTGGTCTTCTCGCCGATGGTGATCCCGACGACCGCGCGGACCGGCAGATCGGCCACGGGGTCGTACATCGACTCGCGCAGGACGACGTCCCCGGTGATGCCCTCCAGCTTGCGGACCTTCTCGTTGCGTACGCAGTGCACGAGCACCGGGTCGATGTCGAAGCCCGAACCGTCCGCCCCCGAACCGTCCACCGCGGGCAGGAACTTGAAGTAGAAGTCCGTCCTGGCCGTCGGCGCGGGGAGCGGCAGGGCACCGCTGACCGCGCCGCGCACCTCCACGAACGCGATGCCGTGCCGGGCCAGCGAGGCGCGCACGACAAGGCCGTCGCGCTCGACCTCCACCTCGCCGAGCTTCTTCGGCTCCCCGAAGACCTCGCGCCCGCCAATCAGGGCGCGCTCGTGGGTCATCGGCATCACCAGCGGATACCAGCCCCGCACTCCCCCGTGCTCGGCGGCGACGGCCACGGAACCCGCGCCGAGCGGGTAGCCGGGCAGGTCCACCTTGCTGATGTTGGCCCGCACCAGGGGCTGCCCCGTGGGCTTCAGGGGCGGCGGCAGCACGGCCGCGACCGCGTCGGGATCGCTCTCCCAGACGGCCGCTACGCCCGTGGACCAGATGTCGGGGAGTCTGGAGCTCGCGGTGCGCGAGGCGGCGATCTCCGCCTCGCCGCGCGCTCCGTACCGTACGCGTGCCATGTCGTACCACCCTTCGGCTTGCGGGTCGGCAAAGGCTTGCGACGTGCCTGTAACACAGTTACAACAGGAGCCGTGAAGGGTAAAGAGACGCGCACGCTGAACCGGGAGGACGTACTCGCCGCCGCCGAGGTTCTCGTGAAACGGCACGGTCCTCGGGCCCTGACGATGCGCGGTCTCGCCGCCGAGCTCGGCACCGCCGTCACCTCGATCTACTGGCACGTCGGCAACCGCGAGTCGCTCCTGGACGCCCTGGTCGAGCGCACGCTCGCCGACCTCGGCGAGATCCGCCCCACCGGCCGCACGCCCGCCCGGCGGATCGTCTCCGTGGCCCGCGAGCTGCGCCGGCTGCTTCGCGGCCATCCGCACCTGGTGGCGATGGTCCACGAACGCGGGCTCACCGAACGGATGTTCCTGCCCGCCCAGCGGGCCCTGGTGCACGAGGCGCACGAGGCAGGGCTGCGCGGCGCCCGCGCCGCCGACGCCGTGCGCGCCGTCCAGGTGCATGTCGTCGGCCACGTCCTGGTCGAACGCAACCGTGAACGCGCCCCCGTCCAGCGCCCCGGCGAGGAGGAGCTGTGGACGGCGGAGACGGCGGAGCGGGACGGCGCGCTCGCCCGCGCGCTCGCCGCGCCGCTCGATCCGGAGGCGCTCTTCACCACGTCCGTCACGGCTCTGGTGGCCGGGCTTCTCGGACCGGGGAGCTGACTGTCAGTCGCGGCCCGTATCCTCATGGACCATGCTCGAAGACCGCACGACCGCAGCGTCCGCCGCCCCCTGGCCGGCCGCGTATCCAACGGGGTACGCGGTCGTCGACGTCGAGACCACCGGCCTGGCCCGCGACGACCGCATAGTGTCGGCCGCGGTCTACCGGGTGGGCGCCCGGGGCGAGATCGAGGACCACTGGTACACCCTGGTCAACCCCCAGCGTGACCCGGGGCCCGTCTGGATCCACGGACTCACCACCGCGATGCTCGCGGACGCGCCGCTGTTCAAGGACATCGCCGAGGAGTTCGCGAGCCGCCTCGACGGCCGCGTCCTGGTCGCGCACAACGCGGTCTTCGACTGGTCGATGATCGCCAGGGAGTACGCACGCGCGGAGCGCACCGCCCCCGTCCGGCAGCGGCTGTGCACCATCGCGCTCTCCAAGGAGCTCGCGCTCCCGCTGCCCAACCACAAGCTGGAGTCGCTGGCCGCGCACTTCGGCGTAGAGCAGCGCCACGCGCACAACGCGCTCGACGACGCGCGCGTGCTCGCCGAGGCGTTCCGCCCCAGTCTGCTCGCGGCCGCGGGCGGCAATGTCCGGCTGCCGCTGCTCGAATGCCGTCCGCTCACCGAGTGGTCCGACGGCCCGCCCCGCGTCGTACGCCAGTCGACGGGGCCCGCGCCCTCCGCCGCGTACCGGCCCACCAGTTGGCGCCCCTCGCGCAAGCGCCCGCCGTGCCCGTACCCGAACCCGGGGCGTTACGAACCGGGCAAACCGCTCAAGCAGGGCATGCGGATCGCGTTCTCCGGCGACACTTCCGTCGAGCGTGACCTGCTTGAGGACCGGGCGGTCGAGGCGGGCCTGCACATCGCCACGAGCGTGTCGCGCCTCACCAGCCTGCTCGTCACGAACGACCCGGACTCCGGCACCTCCAAGACCGTCAAGGCGCGCTCCTTCGGCACGCCGGTGATCGACGAGGCCGCCTTCGGCCAGCTCCTCCCTGACGTGGCGCCCGCCTCGGAGCAGTGACGCCGGGCGCGGCCAGGGTGCCGGGCGGGTGACGGCGGGTCGGCGGAGCGGCGACCCTCGGACGGGTGATTGCCGGGCGACTCGCCCGCCGACCGCTCGCCCCGCACCGCCGCTCCGTCCCACCCTGTGGCGCATGGCACGTTGCGAGGTCTGCGGAAACGACTACGGCATGTCCTTCGAGGTGCACGCGCAGGGCGCGGTGCACGTCTTCGACTGCTTCTCCTGCGCCATCCACCGCATGGCGCCCATCTGCGAGCACTGCCGGTGCCGGATCATCGGCCAGGGCGTCGAGGTCGACGGCCACTGGTACTGCGGCGCCCACTGCTCACGCGCGGAGGGCCGGGTGGGCATCATCGACAAGGTCTGACCCGCTCTCCCCCGCCCCTCGCCCGGGGCCGGCCCACCGCACCCCGACCCCACCGCCGGACACCCCATGACCGAGTTGTACGGTCGTGGGGTGTACCGCTTCCTGTTGTCCCGGCAGTGGGTGATCCTCACCCTCATCGCCCTCGTTCTCATCCCCGTGATGGTCGAGCTGGGCTTCTGGCAGTTCCACCGGCACGAGCACCGCGTCGCGCAGAACGAGCGGATCTCCGAGGCGCTGGCCGCCGACCCGGTCCCGGCCGAGGAGATCACCTCCCCCGGGCACGAGGTGCCCAAGGAGGATCTGTACCGCAGGGTGAGCGCCGAGGGCAGGTTCGACACGGAGCACGAGGTCGTCGTGCGGCGCCGCACGAACTCCGACGACAAGGTCGGTTTCCACGTCCTGACGCCCTTCGTCATGGACGACGGCAAGGTCCTGCTCGTCAACCGCGGCTGGATCCCGGCCGACGGGCCGCAGACCGCCTTCCCCAAGATCCCCGCGCCGCCCAGGGGCCGGACCGTCGTGACCGGCCGCCTGATGGCCGACGAGACGTCCGCGGAGAGCGGCATCAAGGACCTCCGCGGCCTGCCGGACCGTCAGATCATGCTGATCAGCAGCGGCCAGCAGGCCCAGAGCCTCGGCAAGGAGGTCCTCGGCGGATACGTCGACCAGACCTCGCCGGAGCCCGCGGGCGACACCCCCGAGCTGATCGGCGAGCCCGACCACAGCAGCATCGGCTCGCACATGGCGTACGCGGTCCAGTGGTGGCTGTTCGCCGCGGGCGTCCCTGTGGGCTGGGTCGTCCTGGTCCGCAGGGAGCGCCAGGACCGCGTGGAGGCCGCGGCGGCCACCGCGCCCGAGTCGACGCCCGCGACCGTCTGACGGCGCCGGAATCCCACCCTCCTGCCGCGGAAATCCGCAGTTCGGCACCGATTGTCTCCGCTCACCGATTGGCGGAGCCGACTCGCGGGAACGCGTTCTGCGTGTCCCGCCCCATCGAAGACCTCGCGCTCATCGGCGACCATCAGACCGCCGCCCTCATCGGCAGTGACGGCTCGCTGGACTGGCTGTGCCTGCCCCGCTTCGACTCCGCCGCCTGCTTCGCCGCCCTGCTGGGCGACGAGGAGAACGGCCACTGGCGCATCGCCCCAAAGGACGCGGGCGCCTGCACCCGCCGCGCCTACCGGCCGGACTCCCTCGTCCTCGACTCGGAGTGGGACACGGCGGACGGCTCCGTGCGCGTCACCGACTTCATGCCGCAGCGTGACCGCGCCCCCGACGTCGTACGCATCGTCGAAGGCCTCAGGGGCAGCGTCACCGTCCGCAGCACGCTGCGGCTCCGCTTCGACTACGGCTCGGTCGTGCCATGGATGCGCCAGGTGGACGGCCACCGCGTCGCCATCGCGGGCCCCGACTCGGTCTGGCTGCGCAGCGAGCCCCAGGTGCACACCTGGGGCCACGCCTACGGCACCCACTCCGAGTTCACCGTCGCAGAGGGCGAGAAGGTGGCGTTCGTCCTCACCTGGCACCCCTCGCACGAGCCGCGCCCGCCCCTGATCGACCCCTACGAAGCGCTGCGCGACAGCCTGTCCGACTGGCACGTCTGGGCCGCCCGCTGCAACTACGAAGGACCGCACCGCGACACCGTCGTCCGCTCCCTCATCACCCTCAAGGCCCTCACCTACGCCCCGACCGGCGGCATCGTGGCCGCCCCCACGACGTCCCTGCCCGAGGAGATCGGCGGCGTACGGAACTGGGACTACCGCTACTGCTGGCTGCGCGACTCCACCCTCACGCTGAACGCCCTGCTCGCGGTCGGCTATCTGGAGGAGGCCGAGGCCTGGCGCGACTGGCTGCTCCGCGCGGTCGCCGGCAACGCCGACGACCTCCAGATCGTGTACGGCCTCGCCGGTGAGCGGCGCCTGCCGGAGTACGAGATCCCGTGGCTGGCCGGCTACGAGGGCTCCCGCCCGGTGCACATCGGCAACGAGGCCGTGAACCAGCTCCAGCTCGACGTGTACGGCGAGGTCGCCGACTCCCTGTACCTCGCGCGCGCGGCGGGCCTGCACCGCCGCCCGCACGCCTGGAACCTCCAGCTCAGCCTCCTTCAGTTCCTGCGCGGGAAGTGGCGTGAGCCGGACAGGGGCCTGTGGGAGATGCGTGGCCCCGACCGCCACTTCGTGCACTCCAAGGTGATGGCATGGGTCGCCGCGGACCGGGCGGTACGCACCCTGGAGGAGCACCCGGACCTCCGCGGCGACGTCGAGTGCTGGCGTGAGCTGCGGGACGAGATCCACCGCGAGGTCTGCGAGCGCGGCTACGACGCCGAGCGCAACACCTTCACCCAGTACTACGGCTCCACCGAACTGGACGCCGCGCTGCTGCTCATCCCCCGTACGGGTTTCCTGCCCCCCGACGACCCTCGCGTCATCGGCACGGTCGACGCGGTCCGCGCCGAGCTTGACCACCACGGCCTGATGCTGCGCTACACCTCGGCGGGGAACACCGTCGACGGCCTGCCCGGCGAGGAGGGCACCTTCCTCGTCTGCTCCTTCTGGCTGGCGGACGCCCTGCACATGACGGGGCGCACGAAGGAGGCGCGCGAGCTGTTCGAGCGCCTGGTGGGGCTCTGCAACGACGTGGGCCTGCTCGCGGAGGAGTACGACCCGGTGAGCGGCCGCCAGCTCGGCAACTTCCCGCAGGCGTTCAGCCACATCGGCCTGGTGAACACCGCCCTCGCGCTCTACGGGGCGGACGCGGGAGGATAGGCGCATGGATCTTGGACTGGAAAACCGTGTCTACGTAGTCACCGGCGCCACCCGCGGCCTCGGCAACGCCACCGCGCGTCAGCTCGTCGCGGACGGCGCGAAGGTCGTCGTCACCGGGCGCGACGAGAAGACCGTCGCGGAGGCCGCCGCCGAGCTCGGCGAGAACGCGGTGGGCGTCGCCGCCGACAACGCGGACCCGGCCGTCGCGGGCCGTCTGATCGCGGCGGCGCGCGAGAACTTCGGCGGCTTCGACGGCGTACTGATCAGCGTCGGGGGGCCCGCGCCCGGCTTCGTCGCCGACAACACCGACGAGCAGTGGCAGGCGGCCTTCGACTCGGTCTTCCTCGGTGCCGTGCGGCTCGCCCGTTCCGCCGCCGCGGAGCTGGGTGAGGGCGGCGTCATCGGGTTCGTGCTCTCCGGTTCGGTGTACGAGCCGATCGCGGGCCTCACCATCTCCAACGGCCTGCGGCCCGGCCTCGCCGGGTTCGCCAAGTCGCTGGCCGACGAGCTCGGCCCGCGCGGCATCCGCGTCGTGGGCGTGCTCCCCGGCCGCATCGGCACCGACCGCATGCGTCAGCTCGACGGCCTTTCCCCGGACCCGGAGGCCACCCGCGCCGCCAACGAGGCGAGCATCCCCCTGCGCCGCTACGGCACCCCGGAGGAGTTCGGCCGCACGGCCGCGTTCCTGCTCTCGCCCGCGGCCTCGTACCTGACGGGAATCATGGTGCCGGTGGACGGCGGGGCCCGCAGCGGCTTCTGACGCCCCCGCCCCTCACAGAGCGGAAAGCTCAGTCAGCTCACGCGCCGGGCCCGGTGCTTGACGCCGCGCAGCCGGACCCTGGCGGGCAGGCTCGCGAGGCCCGCCGAGTCACGGGCGCGGGCGAGGGTTCCGGCACAGAAGTGGTGCAGTGCGTCGGCGGGCGCGGCGTGGGGTTCCAGGGCGAGCTCCGCGCGCACCCGCGGCGCACCGCGCCGCCCGGTCAGGACGGCCCGGGCGCGCTCGACGCCGTCCTGCGCCTCGGCCTCGCCGGCCAGGACGTTCTCCAGGGCGCGGCCGCGCAGCAGGGCGCCCTCGCCGTCGCCGGTATCCACCAGGACCTCCGCGAGACGGCGCCTGCGGAGCTGCGCCGAGAGCCACCAGAGCGTGAGCAGCACGAGCAGCGCGAGTGCGCCGATGACCACCGGCCAGAACCATCCGGCGTCCCGCCAACGGGTCCGGTCGGCGTCGCTGAGCAGCACGTCGTGCCGGCCGTCGTGGATCCACCAGGAGGGCGGCGGCGCGCCGAGCCCCACGGCGAGCACGGAGCCGCCGAGGACGAGAAGGACGAGCCCGGCCAGGGCCAGGAGCACGCGGTTGACCGTGCGCGGCACGGCGCTCACCCCTTCCTGCCTGGCCGGGCGACGTGGACCGAGAGGCCGGGCTCCCGGGTGAGCCCGAGGTCGTGGATGCCGTCGGCCATCGTCGTGTCCAGGTCGTCGCGTACGTCGTCGAGTTCGCGGAAGTGCGAGACGGCACGCACCTTCACCTTGGAGCGCTTCATGCGGACCCGCACGGACTGCACGCCGGGCACGTCCATCGCGCGGTCGCGCAGCATCGTGGCGGCGGCGGTCCGTTCGATCCCCGCGCGCACGTCGGGGTGGGTGCGCCGCATCGGCAGGAGCCCGCGCTCCCCCGGCGTCGCGGCGAGCACGAGCAGCCAGAGGCCGAGCGCCGCGGCGACGCCCGCCCCGACGAGCACCGCCGTGTCATCGAGGGGGCGCTCCGCGAGACCCCGGGCGAGCTCGCGCCGCCAGCGCATCGCGGGGTGATCGGTCCGTACGGCGACGATGTCGTACAGGAGCAGTCCCGTACCGGCGAGGAGCAGCACGGCGAGCAGCGCTGCGGGCACCCGGCGGCGGGACCAGAACCGTCCGGAACCGGCGCCGTCCTCGGCGAACGTGGGCGGCGACCGGTGGCCGGCGGTGTCCTCTTCGACGACCGGCGGCTGCTGGGTGGCGCCGCCCCCCTCGGCCTCCCTCATCGTGTCCTCCCCTGTGCCGCGGCGCGGACCCGCGCCGAGTACAGCCGCTCCACCTGGACCGCCACTTCGGGCACGTCCATGCCCGCCAACGCCTTCACCCGCTCGGCGACATGGCGGCGCACGGTGCCGCAGCGGCCGCCGATGTCGCAGGGATAGTCCAGTTCGAGGCTGACGCGGACGCGGGCGGTGCCCTGGTTCACGGCGACCGTGGCGTGCGGCGGCGAGCCGTCGGCCGGTACCTCGTCCACGGCCTCACGCGCCGCCTGTGCGGCGATCTTCGCGACGACCCGGTCGGCGATCCGGGTGGCGCCGCGCTCCCCGGGCGCGACCTGTGCCGCCACCGCTCACCGCCGCCGGTCGCCGCGGGTACGGAAGAACTCGCCGGGTTCCAGGTCCCCGTCGAGGAACCGGCCCGCCACGAAGCCGACGGCGCCCAGGGCGGCCACCAGAAGGAACGCACCGAATCCGCCGAAGTATCCGGCGAAGCCGAGCGCCATCCCTGCCACCATGCCGATCACGGCCATACTCATCGTGCGCTCCTCATCGTGCACTGCTCGTCGTGCGCTGCTTCTCGGGCGCTGCTTCTCGGGACGTGGCTGCGCCGCGGGGCCTACTGGAGGCGGCCCTCGGGTTCCTCGTCGTCCTCGTCGGGCAGCTTCACGTCGCTCACGGCGATGTTGACCTCGACGACCTCAAGCCCGGTCATGCGCTCCACGGCGGCGACCACGTTCTCCCGTACGTCACGGGCGACGTCCGCGATCGCGACGCCGTACTCGACGACGATCTCCAGGTCGAGCGCGGTCTGTACCTCGCCGACCTCCGCCTTCACGCCGCGCGAGACGGATTTCGAACCGCCGGGCACCCGGTCGCGCACGGCCCCGAAGGTCCGCGCGAATCCGCCGCCCATCGCGTGCACGCCCTCGACGTCACGCGCGGCGAGCCCGGCGATCTTCTCGACGACGCCGTCCGCGATGGTGGTCCGGCCGCGGCCCGCCGGGGCACCGCCGCTGGTGCCGCGCCCGGCCGGGCCTCTCGCCGACGCCTCCGTCGGGGAGTCCTGCCGCAGCGTCTGAGACGTCTTCCGCTGTCCGATGTCGGTCATCGCCGTCCCGTCCGTTCCGAAAGGGGGATGTGCTTTCCCTCGCCACATTAAGTCCGGTTGCGCGGCAGCGCTCCGGGGATGCGGCAGGCTGGAGACCATGACGGGTGACGGTTGGACCCAGGCGGTACGGCGGCAGCTCGGGCTCGGCAGGGTGCTGCCGCTCGGCGACGCCGAAGACGGCACATGGGTGACGGAGGCGGCGGCGGACAGCGCGTTGCGCCGGGCGACGCGCGAGGTCACCGGCGTACGACTGGGCACGCTCCGCATCGCCCCTGCCGGTCCGGAGGGGGCGCGGGCCGCGGCCGTGCCGCCGCCGCCGAGCGCGCTGCCGCCGGGGCCGCTGCGGATCACGGCGGACTTCGCGGCCGTGGCGAGCGAGCCCCTGCCCATGGCGGCCGACCGGCTGCGCGCGGCGCTCCTGGCGGCGGCGCACCGGCTCGGCCTGGTGGCTCCCGAGGTGGACCTGCGGGTGACGGCACTGCTCGACGAGGCGCATGCCGCCGAACAGGTGACGCCCAAGGCCGCGGACGGCGTACGGCAGGAGCCGGACGTGGGCGCGGCGGCGGCCGATGGCCGAAGCGACGCGTCGCGCGCCGGACGGGCCGCGCTGGCCGTGCCGGGGGCGACCCGGCTGAGCCGCGCGCTGGGCCCGGCCGTGCACATCGAGGAGCGCCCCGCGGCCAACGCGCTGCCGCGCCGCCACGCGCGCGTGGAGCTCGCGACCGGCGGCGGGCACCGCCCCCTCGACGTGGCGCTCGCGGTCCGCGCGGCGGTGGCGAAGGCCCTGCCGGACCATCCCTCGGTGGCGGTACTGATCACCGCGGTGGAGTGAGGAGGGCCGTGGCGTCAGTCGCCGAGGCCCGCGAGGTCGCGGAGCCTGCGGCCCTGCGCGGCCCGCTCGGCGACGCGCTGCTCCTCGTACGTACGGCCCGTGGCGCCCTGGAGCAGCGCCTTGGTCTCGATGACGGCGTCGCGCGGCGCGGCGACGAGCGCGGCGGCCAGGTCCTCGGCGGCGGAGCCGAGCTGGTCCGCGGGCACGACGAGATTGGCGAGGCCCACCCGCTCGGCCTCGTCCGCGTGGACGAAACGTCCGGTGGCGCAGATCTCCAGGGCGCGGGCATAGCCGACGAGCCCCACCAGCGGATGCGTGCCGGTGAGGTCGGGGACCAGGCCCAGGCTGGTCTCGCGCATGGCGAACTGCACGTCGTCCGCCGCGATCCGCAGATCGCAGGCGAGCGCGAGCTGGAAACCGGCGCCGATGGCATGCCCCTGGACGGCGGCGACGGACACGATGTCGCTCCGCCGCCACCAGGTGAACGCCTCCTGGTACTCGGCGATCGTGGCGTCGAGGACGCCGTCACCGCCGCGTGCCAGATCGATGAAGGACGGCTCGCCGTCGAAGCCCTCGGGCGTGAACGCCTGCCGGTCGAGGCCCGCGGAGAAGGACTTGCCCTCTCCGCGCAGCACCACGACACGGACGCTGCCCGGCAGCAGCTGACCCGCCTCGGCCAACGCCCTCCACAGCGCGGGAGATTGGGCGTTACGTTTGGCCGGGTTGGTCAGCGTCACCGTGGCGACAGCCTCGTCGATGGTGAGGCGTACGCCGTCCTTGTCGAGAACCGGTGCGAGCTCGCTGTCGGTCGAAGCCATGGATGCCTCCGGTGGGGTGCGGTCGGGCCGGACGCGTGAAAGCGCCCGTAAGTGACTGCACAGTAACCACCCGGCCGATCACGTGATCGACCGGGTGGCCACCATCGGACCATGGAACAGCGCGCCGCCCCGATCAGCCGGCGGCGGCCTTCTTGCCTCGCGTCGCCCCGCCGCGTCCCCGCAGCGTGACGCCGGACTCGCTCAACATCCGGTGCACAAAACCGTACGAACGGCCGGTCTCTTCGGCCAACGCCCGGATGCTCGCACCGCCGTCGTATTTCTTCTTCAGGTCTGCCGCGAGCTTGTCGCGCGCGGCGCCGGTTACCCGGCTGCCCTTCTTCAGAGTCTCGGCCACCCGTGCCTCCTCATGGGAAGTGCGCTCTGGACTTCTCATGATCACCCCTCATGGGCTTCCTGGCCACCCATTCGGCAAGGTCCGTACGACGATGTTCGTCGTTCCGGAAGCGTCCACCACGAGTGGAATTAACGATTCCGCACGATGGATTTTCCTTACACGCACTGGCGCCACGGAGAACAAGCAGGTCAGGGGCGTCCGAGGCAGGCGCCTTCCACATCCCACAGCGCGGCCACGAAATCCGTGTAGGACACACCTCGGTACGAGGACAGCTCACACAGATGAGGGATCACGGATCGGCCGAATGATCCATACGCAGTGGATCAATGGTTCGATCACGCTGAGTGGACGCCGCCGCGCCGCACGGTGCGCGGGGAGCGCGACGCGCGGCTCAGGCGAGGGCGACCAGGTCCGCGTAGTCCTGGCCCCACAGGTCCTCCACGCCGTCCGGCAGCAGAATGATCCGCTCCGGCTGGAGCGCGTCCACCGCGCCCTCGTCGTGGGTGACGAGGACGACCGCGCCCTTGTAGGTCCGCAGGGCGCCGAGGATCTCCTCGCGGCTCGCCGGGTCGAGGTTGTTGGTGGGCTCGTCGAGCAGCAGGACGTTGGCCGACGAGACGACCAGCGTCGCGAGCGCGAGCCGGGTCTTCTCGCCGCCGGAGAGCACCCCGGCGGGCTTGTCGACGTCGTCCCCGGAGAAGAGGAACGAGCCGAGCGTCTTGCGCACCTCGACGAGGTCGAGGTCGGGCGCGGCCGAGCGCATGTTCTCCAGGACCGTGCGCTCGGGGTCCAGGGTCTCGTGCTCCTGCGCGTAATAGCCGAGCTTGAGGCCGTGGCCCTCGATGATCCGGCCGGTGTCGGGCGTCTCGGCGCCGCCGAGCAGCCGCAGCAGGGTGGTCTTGCCCGCGCCGTTGAGGCCGAGGATGACCACGCGCGAACCCTTGTCGATCGCGAGGTCGACGTCGGTGAAGATCTCCAGCGAGCCGTACGACTTCGACAGTCCCTCGGCCATGAGCGGCGTCTTGCCGCACGGCGAGGGCTCGGGGAAGCGGAGCTTGGCGACCTTGTCGCTCTGGCGCACCGCCTCCAGGCCCGCGAGGAGCTTGTCCGCGCGCCGCGCCATGTTCTGGGCCGCGACGGTCTTGGTCGCCTTGGCGCGCATCTTGTCGGCCTGCGAGTGGAGCGTCGCGGCCTTCTTCTCGGCGTTCTGACGCTCGCGCTTGCGGCGCTTCTCGTCGGACTCGCGCTGCTGCTGGTAGAGCTTCCAGCCCATGTTGTAGACGTCGATCTGGGCGCGGTTGGCGTCCAGGTAGAAGACCTTGTTGACGACCGTCTCGACCAGGTCGACGTCGTGGGAGATCACGACGAAGCCGCCGCGGTAGGTCTTCAGGTAGTCCCGCAGCCAGACGATGGAGTCGGCGTCGAGGTGGTTGGTCGGCTCGTCCAGGAGGAGTGTGTCGGCGTCCGAGAAGAGGATGCGGGCCAGCTCGATGCGGCGGCGCTGACCACCGGAGAGCGTGTGCAGGGGCTGGCCGAGCACACGGTCGGGGAGGTTCAGCGCGGCGGCGATGGTGGCGGCCTCGGCCTCGGCGGAGTACCCGCCCTTGGTGAGGAACTCGGTCTCCTGGCGCTCGTACTGCTTGAGGGCCTTCTCCCGGGTGGCACCCGCGCCGTTCGCGATGCGCTGTTCGTTCTCGCGCATCTTGCGGATCAGTGTGTCGAGGCCGCGCGCCGAGAGGATGCGGTCGCGGGCGAGCACGTCGAGGTCACCGGTGCGGGGGTCCTGCGGGAGGTAGCCGACCTCCCCGGAGCGCGCGATGGTGCCGCCCGCGGGGGTGCCCTCGCCCGCCAGGCACTTGGTGAGGGTGGTCTTGCCCGCCCCATTGCGGCCCACGAGGCCGATACGGTCGCCCTTCGCGATGCGGAAGGTGGCGCTCTCGATGAGGATGCGGGCGCCGGCGCGCAGCTCGATGCCGGAAGCGGTGATCACGGGGGTACTCCTGAACAGGGTGGACGGCGAGAGGGACGACAGAGGTGCTCGGGGCCGGTGTCTACGCCGTCCAACTGAGGAGAGGAGCTGCCATGACAGCCATTCTAACGGCCCAGCGCAATTAAATTTCTGGCCGCCCGCCACCGTCGCCGCGCGCGCCCCCGCCCGCCAGGTCTCCGTTGCCGAGAGGGGTGCGGCCCGGAACGATTCTTCCGTAGCCGTCCACCGCGATGACCTGGGACGTCCAGGAGGCCGCCGACCCCGTGCAGGGCTGGGCGACCATGAGGGCGCCGCCGCGCCGGACCGAGCGGGCGGGCTCGAAGGCGCAGCCGCGGCGGGCGGGCAGCACCCAGCGCAGGTCCCCGTCGGCGGCGCGGTAGGCGGCGATGCGGTGCGGGGTGACCACGGCCAGCATGCGGGCGCCGGGAGCCAGGGGCCGCAGGACCCCGGCGCCGCCGCGCGCCTCGGGGGTGCGCAGCCAGGCGGCGCTCGCGGGGATGGCACGGTGCCAGCGCACGGAGCCGCCGCGTGCGGTGCGGGTGCCGGTGCCGGTTTCCGTGACCGTGTCCGTGACAAGGCCGTCGCTCCAGAGCGCGAAGGCGTGCCCCGGGGCGGCGAGCAGCGTGACGGGCGTGCGGCCCTTCCTCGTGTACGTCCAGCGGGCCTCGCCGCTCCCGCGGTCGTACGCCTCGACCGCGCCGCCCCTGGTCCGCAGCCCCGGGGGCGCTGCCGGCCCGGCACCGGCCACGCGCGCGTGGACGGTGAGGCGGTCTCCGTAGGGGGCGGGCCGCGAGTGGTGGGCGGCGGTGATCAGCGGCACGGCCAGGAGCGCGAGGGCCACGGGGAGGGCGATACGGGTGCCTCTGCGGGCCGGGGCGGTGCCTCGGCGGGCCGGGGCGAGGCCAAGGGCCGGTCGCCGCTTCCGGGGCCCGGCCGTCCCGCGCGGCAGGCCGTCCGCGTCGAGCGGCGCAGCGGACATGAGGCCCCCTTCGATGCCGGTGCCACGGACCAGGCGCAGAGCGTAGCGGCGGGGATTCCCCGCAGCCGCGGGGTGCGGTGGCGACACGGCGGGGGCGGTCGCCGCCGTCCCCCGTTCGGACCTCCGTGCGGCGTCCCGCGCGGCCCGCTCACTCCCCGCCGGTGTGCACCTGGAAGGCGGCGCGGCGCACGGCCTTGGCGAGCGCCGGGTCGGGGTGCGCCGCGGCGAGCGCGACCAGGACCTGGACCGTACGGGGGTGCCCCGCGCGACGCACCTCGTCGAGCAGGGCGGGCACGGTCGGCTGGACCGCCGACTCCAGGTGCCGCACGAGGAGTTGGGCCTCTCCGTGGTCCGCGACGGCCGCCGCGGTGTCGATCCAGAGCCAGGTGGACTCCTCGCGGCTCAGCACGAGGTGGACGTCCTCGGGGTCGGCGCCCTCCTGCTCGGCGAGCCAGAGCAGGGCGTAGGGGCGCAGCGAGGCCTCCTCGACGACGGCCCTGACGTCCGCCTCGGCCGGGGCGCCGACCACGCGCAGGGCCTCGAAGGCGAGGCCGCGCAGCAGGGCGTCCTCGCCCCTGGCGGCGGTGAGCAGGTCGGTGACGGCGCTGCCGACGGGGCGGGCGGCGAGCCAGGCGCGGTATTCGGCGCGGGCGGCGTTGGGCCGCAGGCGGGCGCAGCCCCGGAGCATGTCCTCGGCGGACTGCTCGATGTGCCCGGCGGGGCTCTGCGCGGCGACGCAGATCTGCTCCAGCTTGACCCAGACCGCCCAGCTGCCGAGCGGGGTGAGCGTGGCCTGGCCCTCGGCGTAGGTCAGCGCGCCGACGGAGGCGAGGCCGTGCAGGGCCCAGTCGAGGAGGGCGGGCAGCGGGACCGCCTCCGCGCTCTGGTCGGCCGCGGGGCCCGGCTGGTCGTAGGGGATCTCGCAGCGCTCGGTGCGCAGCTCCTCGACACGCTGCTCCAGGAGGTCGAGGAGCTGCGGCACGGGGACGGGTCCCGCCGAGAGCTGGAGGAGAGAGAGCACCTGCGGCATGGCCTCGACGGCCTCGGCGACCCCGGCGGGGGGCAGGCCTGCGGGCGCGGGGTGGGCCAGCGACCAGGCGTCGAAAAGTGCGACCCAGCCGCGCAGCACGGCGGTGTCGTCGCGGTTCCAGGCGCGCAGCCGCCAGCCGGGGCGGGCGCTGTCGCCGTGCACCTCGATGAGGCCCGCGAGGCGTGCGGTGTCCCAGTCGGCCCGCACCTGATCAGGGGTCAGCCCCAGTTCGGCGGCGGCCCGTTCGGCGGTCGCGTCGGAGAGGGTGCCCTTGCCGTCGGGTGCCGCCCCGCCGGGTCCCGGGCGCAGCGCCGCGTCGGCCCAGCGGGCGATCCGCACGGCGTCGGCGAGGCCCGCGCGTGCCCCGCGGGCCAGCTCCGAGGCCGGTGGCGTGCCCTCCGGTGGCCGTGGCGCGGGGCGGCGCGTGCGTCGGTGGCTCACCGCGCCGGGGGCGGCGGAGAGGGGTCGCGCTGGGTCGCGCTGGGCATCTCCTCGCCGGTCGGCCCTCGGGTAGGGGGCGCGGACGAGTCGGAGCCTGGAGTCGCGCGGGGTACGGGACGTCACGAGAGCAGTCTTCCTGTTGACGGTCCGAAAACCCAAACGGAGTGGCGACGACGGCTCTTGAGGCCTGCCGCGGCGGGGTCGACGGTGAGCGCGGGCGGCGGTGACCGAGGGGTCACAGGGGGTGGCCGGGGGTCACATCAGGGGGACGAGGAAGCGGCGCAGCGCCTCTTCGTAGCCCTCGGGGTCGGCGTTCCACATGGCACCGTGGGGCGCGCCCTCGACGGTGCGCATCGTGACGAGGTCCGGGCGGCGCTCCGCCAGCCGGCGCGAGAGGCCCCAGGGCGCGACGACGTCGTCGGGGCCGTGCACCAGGAGCGTCGGCACCCGGAGCACGCCGGGGTCGACGGCGGCCAGGGTGCGGTCGCCGCGCAGCCCGGTGCGCCCCTGGGCGGCGCGCACGGCGAGCGGAAGGAGCGGCCCGGGGGTGCGCCGGGCCGAGGCGAGGGCGCGCAGGGTGGTCTCCCAGTCGAGCACCGGGGAGTCGAGGACGAGGCCGCTGACGTGCTCGCGCAGGGCCGAGTGCGCGGCGGCGTGCAGGCACATGGTGGCGCCGGTGGACCAGCCGTGCAGGACGACGTGGCGGGCGCCGCCGCGCACGGCGTAGCGGATGGCGGCGTCCACGTCGCGCCACTCGCTCTCGCCGAGGTGGCCGAGGCCGTCGGTGGAGCGGGGCGCGTCCGGGTCGCCGCGGTAGGCGATGTCGAGGACCGGGAGCCGCAGCCGCCGCAGGAAGTCCATGACGATCATGGGATGTTCCCGGGTGGTGCCCAGGCCGTGCACGGTGATGACCCAGGTGTCGCGGGTGCCCGGCAGGAGCCAGGCGGGCAGGCCGCCGAGTTCGCCGGGGACGGTGACGTCCTCGTGGTCGAGGCCGAGCGCGGTGCGCGGGTCGCCGACGTGGACCTGCGGGGTGAGCCGGACCTTCGCCCCGGCGTGCAGGGTGCCGCGGGTGACGGCCTCCAGGCGGCGTACGACGGTGTCGGCTTTGTGCGGCACCGACTCCAGGACGGGTCCGACGACGGCGTGGGTGCCGTCGCCGACCAGGCCGTAGGTGCCGGGGCGGCGGCTCGCCAGGGCGCGGGTCAGCGTGACCCGGTCCGGGGTCGTGGCGTGCACGGTGAGTCTGGGCTCCGTCGGCAGGGGGCGACCCGCCGGGGCTCTGAGGGCGGCGTCGCTCGCGAACCGGCCCGCAGCGATCGCGGCTGCGGCCGTCCCCAGGGCGGCTGTGACTGCGATGACGGCCGCTGCCGTCGCTTTGGCTGGGCGCACCGCTCCAGTGTCCGGGCACGGGCGCCCCGGGGCCAGTGGGCGGCGCCCGCGGGGTGAGCGCGGACTCCCCGCGGGGCTCTCGGTCAGCCCCGCGGCTGCCCGTATCCGCGCAGCCGTTCCTGGGCCTCCTTGAGCTGGCCGTCGGTCAGGAGCGTGGGCGAGAGGCCGGGGACGGAGCTGGCCGTGAGCCACAGGCGGCACATCCATTCGAGCTGGGCGGTGCGGTCGTAGGCCTGGGCCAGGGAGTCCCCGTAGGTGACCGTCCCGTGGTTGCGCAGGAGGCATCCGGTGCGTCCCCGCAGGGCGTCCAGCATGGTGCGGGCCAGTTCCTCGGTCCCGTAGAGCGCGTAGGGGGCGACGCGGACCGGGCCGCCGAGCAGGCCCGTCACGTAGTGGACCGGCGGGAGCTCGGGGACCAGGAGCGAGACGGCGGTGGCGTGCACGGCGTGGGTGTGGACGACGGCCCGCGCGTCGGTGGAGCGGTAGACCGCCAGGTGCATGGGCAGCTCGCTGGTCGGCTCCAGGGCGCCGATGACCCGCCGGCCCGCGAGGTCGACGCCGACCACGTCCGCCGGGCGCAGCCGGTCGTAGGGGACTCCGGTCGGGGTGATCAGGACCGTGTCGCCGACGCGCACGGAGACGTTGCCCGAGGTGCCGACGACGAGGCCGTCCCGCACGGTCCTGCGGGCGGTCTCCACCAGCTCGTCCCACGCGGCCCGGACCAGCGCGTCCGACGCGACCCCGACGGGCCCGCCCGACGCCGCCCCGACGGGCTCACCCGACGCCGCGCCCACGGGCCCATCCGACGCCACCCCGCCGGGCTCGCCCGACGCCACCCCGACCGGCCCGTCCGACGGCACCCCAACGGGCCCATCCGCCGCCACCCCGCCGGGCCCATCCGCCGCCACCCCCACAGGCTCGCCCGACGCCGCCCCCACCGGCTCGCCCGACGTCCCCACAGGCTCGCCCGACGCCGCCCCCACAGGCTCGCCCGACGCCGCCCCCACAGGCTCGCCCGACGCGGCCCCCGCAGGCCCGTCCGTCGCCCTCGAAGGGGCGTTCCGCTCCGTGTCGCGTCCGGGGTCCTGCCGGTGTTCAGTCATGCGGCGATCCTGCCAGCCGCGCTCGGCGCACTGAAGGGCGTCCGCGCGCCGGGTCGCCCCCCGGTCCGCCCCCACGCGCGCGGGCAACGCGCCGGGTTTTCCGCCGCTGTCCGCACACGGGGTGACCAGGATCTCCTCGCGGTTCCCCGAGGCCTCCCGAGCCGGCTGCGCGGGGGTGGGACCCGGGTGGCGGAAGGCGACACTCCGGCCGATTTGCGGGACCCCCACGGTCTTTCCGTACGCTCGCGACCGGAGGCCCGATCGATGCGGAGTGAAGACACTCCACTTTGGGTCACTACAACGCCCGGCCCAGTTCATCTTCCGTTCACCCGGGTTGCCTAACTTCCAATTGCCACTGACGTCCAACAGAAGCCTGGGTAAATGGAACACATCACGCTTCTCCTCGGGATCGTGATCGTTACCGCTCTCGTGTTCGATTTCACGAACGGTTTCCACGACACTGCCAACGCGATGGCGACGACCATCTCGACCGGCGCTCTCAAGCCCAAGACGGCGGTGGCCATGTCCGCCGTGCTCAACCTCGTCGGCGCCTTCCTCTCCGTCGAGGTCGCCAAGACGATCTCCGGCGGCATCGTCAACGAGGACGGCCTCAAGACAGAGGTCATATTCGCCGCGCTCGTCGGCGCGATCCTCTGGAACCTGCTGACCTGGCTGGTCGGCCTGCCCTCCAGTTCCTCCCACGCCCTCTTCGGCGGCCTCATCGGCGCCGCGGTCATGTCGATGGGCTGGTCGTCGATCGACGGCGGCACCGTCGTCACCAAGATCCTGATCCCCGCGATCGCCGCGCCCCTCGTGGCCGGTATCGCCGCGACGCTGGCCACGCGCCTGACGTACCGCATCGGGCGCAACACCGACGCCAAGGCGACCTCCAAGGGCTACCGCACCGGTCAGATCGCCTCCGCCGGCCTCGTCTCGCTGGCGCACGGCACGAACGACGCGCAGAAGACCATGGGCATCATCACGCTCGCCCTGATCACCGGCGGCGTGCTGAACCCGGGCGCCAACCCCCCGATGTGGGTCATCGTCTCGGCCGGTGTGGCCATCGCGCTCGGCACCTACCTCGGCGGCTGGCGCATCATCCGCACCATGGGCAAGGGCCTGACCGACCTGGCGCCGCAGCAGGGCTTCGCCGCCCAGACCAGTGCCGCGACGGCGATCCTCGCCTCCTCGCACATCGGCTTCTCGCTCTCCACCACCCAGGTCTGCTCGGGCGCCGTCATGGGCGCGGGCCTCGGCCGCAAGGGCGGCGTGGTGCGCTGGTCCACGGCCACCCGCATGTTCGTCGCGTGGGGCCTGACCCTGCCGGCCGCGGGCCTCGTCGGCGCGGGCGCCGAGTTCCTCACCAAGCAGGGCCCCTGGGGCATCGCGGCCACCGCGACGCTCCTGGTCGCAGGATCGGCCGTCATCTGGGTGCTCTCCCGGCGCAACGCCGTCGACCACACCAATGTCACCGACGACGAGATCCGCCGCGACGACGGCCACGCGACCGCCGAGCCCGCGGGTGTCGTGACCACCGCGATGGCCGCCGTCACCCCGCCCCCGGCGGGCCCGGTGACCGCCGCCGCCACCTCGGACGAACCGGTCAAGGCCACCATCGCGGGCCCGACCGCCACCACGACCGGCGCCATGGCGGACCCCGCCAGGCCCGCGACGGTATAAGGACGGATCAGCATGGACATCGACTGGGCAGCCCTCGGCTCCGTCTTCGGAGTCAGCCTCGTGGTCACGGTGGCCCTGGTGGGCCTCTTCACCCTCGGCATCGTCGGCCTCTCCAAGCAGGAGACGGCGTCCGCTTCGGGCGGCGGCTCCGCGACCCTGGCCCGCACCGGCGCGTACGCCTGCTTCGCGCTCTGCGCGGCGGCGGTGTCGTACGGGATCTTCCTGATCGTCGTCTGACGACCGGAGCCCACAGGTGGGGCGCGTGGCGTACTGACGCCGCGCGCCCCACCTCTGCGTACGGGCTGTGCGTACGGGCGCGGGTGTGGGCCCCAACACACTCTCCCGCCGCAGGTCAACAGCGAGTTGACGGGCGTTCGCGGCGCGTGGTGGACTGCCCGGGCCAACTACGGCGGCAGCAGAGGAAGCCGGTGCGAATCCGGCGCGGTCCCGCCACTGTCAGCGGGGGAACTCCCCCGCGAGCCAGGAACTCTCACCGCCGATCACGTCGTACCAGGGCGCGGACACCCTGAGTGAGGACCTTTGCCATGCGCGGCCGCCCGTTGCCGGACCCCTTTCCGAGCGTGAGCTCCTCTTACGGCACCACGACGGGCTGAGCCCATGAGTGCCGATCGCGACTTCGCGTACGGCGCCGCCGCCGGCTTCCTCGGTGACCTGCTGCTCGGCGATCCCCGCCGAGGCCATCCGGTCGCCGCGTTCGGACGTGCCGCGGGTGCCGTGGAGCGGGTGCTGTGGCGTGACCACCGCGGGTGGGGCGCGCTGCACACCGTGGTGTGCGCCGGAGGTGCCGCGGGCGCCGCCGCCCTCGCCTCTTCCCTCGTACGCCGTTCACGTGCCGGTTCGGTCGCGCTGACCGCCGCCGCGACCTGGGCCGTGGTCGGCGGGACCTCGCTCGGCAGGGAGGCGCGCGCCATCGACGGCGCCCTGCGGTCCCACGACATCGAGGTGGCCCGCGAGCGGCTGCCGCACCTGTGCGGGCGCGACCCGCAGGCCCTCGACGCCGACGGCATCGCGCGGGCCGTGGTGGAGTCCGTCGCCGAGAACACCTCCGACGCGGTGGTGGGCGCGCTCGTCTGGGGCGCGGTCGGCGGTGTGCCGGGGCTCGTCGCCTTCCGCGCCGTGAACACCCTGGACGCCATGGTCGGCCACAAGTCACCCCGGTACCGCCGCTACGGATGGGCCTCCGCCCGCCTCGACGATGCCTTCGGCTGGCCCGGCGCCCGGCTCACCGCCGCGCTGGCCGTCCTGGCGGGCGACTCGCCGCGCGGGGCGGTACGGGCGTGGCGCGCGGACGCCGCGAAGCATCCGAGCCCGAACGCCGGCCCGGTCGAGGCCGCCTTCGCCGGGGCGCTCGGTGTGCGGCTCGGCGGGACCCTCTCGTACGCGGGACGGGTCGAGGACCGGCCGGTCCTGAACACCCACGGCCGCCCCGTCCGGGGCGGCGACATCGAACGGGCCGTGCGGCTCTCCCGCCGGGTCGGCCTGCTGGCCCTCGGCGTGTCGGTCGCCGCACGGGCGGGACTGCGCGCCGTCGGCCGCGAACGGAAGGGCCGCACCTCATGAGCGGTGGACTGCTCGTCGCAGGGACCACGTCGGACGCCGGGAAGAGCGTCGTCACCGCGGGCATCTGCCGGTGGCTGGCCCGCAAGGGCGTGTCCGTCGCGCCCTTCAAGGCGCAGAACATGTCCCTCAACTCCTTCGTCACCCGCGAGGGCGCCGAGATCGGCCGGGCGCAGGCCATGCAGGCGCAGGCCGCCCGCGTCGAGCCGACCGCGCTGATGAACCCGGTGCTGCTCAAGCCGGGCGGCGACCGCTCAAGCCAGGTCGTGCTCATGGGCAAGCCCGTCGGCGAGATGAGCGCGCGCGGCTACCACGGGGGACGCCAGGCCGCCCTGCTCGACACCGTCGTGGGATGCCTTGAGGAGTTGCGGGGCACGTATGACGCCGTGATCTGTGAGGGCGCGGGCAGTCCCGCCGAGATCAACCTGCGGCGCACCGACATCGTGAACATGGGCATCGCGCGGGCGGCCCGTTTCCCCGTCCTGGTGGTCGGGGACATCGACCGGGGCGGGGTGTTCGCGTCGTTCTTCGGGACGACGGCGCTGCTGAGCGCGGCCGACCAGGAGCTGGTCGCCGGGTACCTCGTCAACAAGTTCCGGGGCGACGTCTCGCTCCTCGAACCGGGGCTCGACATGCTGCTCGGCCTCACCGGCCGGCGTACGTACGGCGTGCTGCCGTTCCAGCACGGGCTCGGCATCGACGAGGAGGACGGCCTGCGGGTCTCGCTGCGCGGCGCCGTCCGCGAGTCCGCTCTCGCCCCGCCGGTCGGCGAGGACGTGCTGCGGGTCGCCGTGTGCGCGGTGCCGCTGATGTCCAACTTCACGGACGTGGACGCGCTGGCCGCCGAGCCGGGTGTCGTCGTGCGGTTCGTGGACCGGGCCGAGGAGCTCGTCGACGCCGACCTCGTGGTCGTGCCGGGCACCCGCGGGACCGTGCGCGCCCTGCGGTGGCTGCGGGAGCGCGGCCTCGCCGACGCCCTCGCGCGGCGGGCCGCCGAGGGGCGCCCCGTGCTCGGTATCTGCGGCGGCTTCCAGGTCCTCGGCGAGCACATCGAGGACGACGTCGAGTCGCGGGAAGGCTCCGTCGAGGGGCTCGGACTGCTGCCGGTGCGGGTGCGGTTCGCCCGCGAGAAGACGCTCGCCCGTCCGGTGGGCGAGGCCCTCGGTGAACCCGTCGAGGGGTACGAGATCCACCACGGCGTGGCCGACGTCGCGGGCGGCGAGGCGTTCCTGGACGGCTGCCGGGTCGGGGAGGTGTGGGGCACGCACTGGCACGGGTCGCTGGAGAGCGACGGTTTCCGGCGCCGCTTCCTCGCGGAGGTGGCGCGCGCGGCCGGGCGCCGCTTCGTGCCCGCGCCCGACACCAGCTTCGCCGCGCTGCGGGAGGAACAGCTCGACCTGCTCGGCGACCTGATCGAAGAACACACGGACACGGACGCGCTCCTTGCCCTGATCGAGGACGGGGCGCCGACGGGGCTGCCGTTCATACCGCCGGGGGCACCGTCGTGAGCGCCGCACCGAGCACCGTGGTGAGCGCCGCCGTGAGCATCCCCGAAGTCACCGCCGTCAAGGAGGCCCCGTGAGTACCCCGTATCCCTTCACCGCCCTGGTCGGGCAGGACGATCTGCGGCTCGCGCTGCTGCTGAACGCCGTCTCGCCCGCCGTCGGCGGCGTGCTCGTACGGGGTGAGAAGGGCACCGCCAAGTCCACCGCCGTGCGCGCCCTTTCGGCGCTGCTGCCCGAGGTGCCGGTCGTCGCCGGGTGCCGGTTCTCGTGCGATCCGGCCGCTCCCGACGCGAACTGCCCCGACGGCCCGCACGAGTCGGGCGGCGCGTCCGCGCGGCCCGCGCGCATGGTGGAGCTGCCGGTCGGCGCCTCCGAGGACCGGCTCGTCGGCTCCCTCGACATCGAGCGGGCGCTCGCGGAGGGCGTCAAGGCCTTCGAGCCGGGGCTCCTCGCCGACGCGCACCGCGGCATCCTCTACGTGGACGAGGTCAACCTCCTCCACGACCACCTGGTCGACCTGCTCCTCGACGCCGCCGCGATGGGCGCCTCGTACGTCGAGCGCGAAGGCGTCTCCGTGCGGCACGCCGCGCGGTTCCTGCTGGTCGGCACCATGAACCCCGAGGAGGGCGAGCTGCGCCCGCAGCTCCTCGACCGGTTCGGGCTCACCGTCGAGGTGGCCGCCTCCCGCGAGACCGGCCAGCGCATGGAGGTCGTACGGCGGCGCCTCGCCCACGACGACGACCCCGAGGCCTTCGCGGGCCGCTGGGCCGACGACGAGGCCGCGCTGCGTGAGCGCGTCGTCGCGGCGCGGGCGCTGCTCCCACAGGTCACCCTGGGCGACGGCGCGCTGCGGCAGATCGCGGCGACCTGCGCGGCGTTCGAGGTCGACGGCATGCGCGCCGACATCGTGATGGCACGCACGGCGACCGCGCTGGCCGCCTGGGCGGGGCGTACGGACGTACAGAGCGAGGACGTGCGGCAGGCCGCGCTGCTCGCGCTGCCGCACCGGCGGCGCCGCAACCCGTTCGACGCCCCGGGCCTCGACGAGGACAAGCTCGACGAGACGCTGGACGAGGCGCGCGAGGACGACGAGACGCCTCCGGAGCCGCCCCGGTCCCCCGAGTCCCCGGACGGCGACGACGACCCCGACGGCGGTCCCGGCGGGGGCGGCGGGCAGCCCCCGGCCGACAGCGGCCCCGACTCCCCCGAGCCGCCGTCCCGGGAGCAGGACGGGAGCCAGGACGGAAGCCAGGGCGAAGGCGCGGGCCAGGAGGACGACGCACAGGCCCCGCGGGTCCCCGCTCCCGGCGGCCCCGGCGAGCAGCAGGCCGTGCCCGCCGCCGAGCCCTTCCGCACCAGGACGCTGAGCGTCCCCGGCATCGGCGAGGGCGCGGCGGGGCGGCGCTCGCGGGCCCGTACCGAACACGGGCGTACGACGGGTTCGCGGCGGCCGCAGGGTTCGCTGACCAAGCTGCACCTTGCCGCGACCGTGCAGGCCGCCGCCCCGCACCAGCGGGCGCGCGGCCGCTCGGGCACCGGCCTCGTCATACGGCGGGACGACCTGCGCCAGGCCACGCGCGAGGGGCGCGAGGGCAACCTGGTCCTCTTCGTGGTGGACGCCTCGGGTTCGATGGCGGCCCGGCAGCGGATGAGTGCCGTCAAGGGCGCGGTGCTCTCCCTGCTCCTCGACGCCTACCAGCGGCGCGACAAGGTGGGCCTCGTGACGTTCCGCGGCTCGGCCGCCGAGGTGGCGCTGCCGCCCACGTCGTCGGTGGACGCCGCCGCCGCACGGCTCCAGACGCTGCCGACCGGTGGGCGCACCCCGCTGGCCGCCGGCCTGCTCAAGGCGCACGACGTGCTGCGCGTCGAGCGGCTGCGGGACGCGGTCCGGCGCCCGCTGCTGGTCGTGGTGACCGACGGGCGGGCCACGGGCGGTGTGGAACCGGTGGCGCAGGCGGGCCGCGCGGCCCGGCTCTTCGCCGCGGACGGCGTGGCCTCGGTGGTCGTCGACTGCGAGTCGGGCTACGTACGGCTCGGTCTCGCGGGGCAGTTGGCGGGCGAGCTCGGCGCGACCGCCGTGACGCTCGACGAGCTGCGGGCGGACTCGATCGCCGGGCTCGTCAAGGACGTACAGGGACATGGGACTCACTCCAGGAAGGCCGCGTAATGCCGCAGGGACAGCCGAGTGTCGTACCGGACGACGGACTCACCACGCGGCAGCGCCGCAACCGCCCGCTCGTCTTCGTCCACACGGGCATCGGCAAGGGCAAGTCGACCGCCGCGTTCGGGCTCGCGCTGCGGGCCTGGAATCAGGGGTGGCCCGTCGGCGTCTTCCAGTTCGTGAAGTCGGCGAAATGGAAGGTCGGCGAGGAGAACGCGCTGAAGGTCCTCGGCGCCTCCGGCGAGGGCGGCACGGTCGACTGGCACAAGATGGGCGAGGGCTGGTCGTGGATCCAGCGCGCCCCGGCCGAGGGTGAGCCCACCAACGAGGACAAGGCCCGCGAGGGCTGGGAGCAGGTCAAGCGGGACCTCGCGGCCGAGACGTACAAGCTGTACGTGCTCGACGAGTTCGCCTACCCCATGCACTGGGGCTGGATCGACGTCGACGAGGTCGTGGAGGTCCTCCGCGCGCGCCCCGGCACCCAGCACGTGGTGATCACCGGCCGCAACGCGCCGCAGCAGCTGATCGACTTCGCCGACCTGGTCACCGACATGTCGAAGGTCAAGCACCCGATGGACGCGGGCCAGAAGGGCCAGAGGGGCATCGAGTGGTAGCTCGCCTCGTCATCGCGGCGCCGTCGTCCGGCAGCGGCAAGACGACCGTCGCGACGGGCCTGATGGCCGCCTTCACGGCGGCCGGGCTCGCCGTCTCCCCGCACAAGGTCGGGCCCGACTACATCGATCCCGGCTACCACGCGCTCGCGACCGGCCGCCCCGGCCGCAACCTCGACGCGTACCTGTGCGGGCCCGGCCTGATCGCGCCGCTGTTCGCACACGGCGCGGCCGGCTGCGACCTGGCCGTCGTCGAGGGCGTGATGGGGATGTACGACGGGGCCGCCGGGCAGGGTGAGCTGGCCTCCACGGCCCATGTCGCCAAGCTGCTGCGGGCGCCGGTCGTCCTGGTCGTCGACGCGTCGTCGCAGTCGCGCTCGGTGGCCGCGCTGGTCCACGGCTTCGCGTCCTGGGACCCCGAGGTGCGGATCGCGGGCGTCATCCTCAACAAGGTCGGCTCCGACCGGCACGAGGCGCTGCTGCGGGAGGCGCTGGACGAGTCCGGCGTGCCGGTGCTCGGCGTGCTGCGCCGGGCGGCGCAGGTGCACGCTCCCTCGCGGCACCTGGGGCTCGTCCCGGTGGCCGAACGGCAGGGCGAGGCGGTGGAGTCCGTCGCCGCGCTGGCCTCGCGGGTGCGGGCGGGGTGCGACCTGGATGCACTGCTGGCGCTGGCGCGGACGGCGCCGTCCCTGCCGGGGGCTGCGTGGGACCCCGGATCCGCGCTCGGTCAATCACCGGCTTCGCCGAGTTCGTCCTCAAACGCCGGACGGGCCGGAACCATTCCGGCCGGGTCTGCGCAGCAGCGCCCCGTCGTCGCCGTCGCGGGCGGGGCCGCCTTCACCTTCTCCTACGCCGAGCACGCGGAGCTGCTCACCGCCGCCGGGGCGGAGGTCGTGACGTTCGACCCGCTCCATGACGAGCAACTGCCCGACGGCACCGCCGGGCTGGTCATCGGGGGCGGGTTCCCCGAGGTGTACGCGCCCGAGCTGTCCGCCAACGAACGGCTGCGCAAGGCCGTGGCGGAGCTTGCGCTCTCCGGCGCGCCCGTGGCCGCCGAGTGCGCGGGGCTGCTGTACCTGACCCGCGAGCTGGACGGGAAGCCGATGTGCGGGGTGCTCGACGCGACGGCACGGATGTCGGAGCGTCTGACGCTCGGCTACCGGGAGGCCGTGGCCGTGTCGGACAGCGTCCTCGCGGTCGCGGGCACGCGGATGCGGGGCCATGAGTTCCACCGCACCGCGGTCGAGCCCGGGGCGGGCGCGTCGCCCGCGTGGGGCCTGCACGCGCCCCGGCGCCGCGTCGAAGGCTTCGTACAGGGCAACGTGCACGCCAGTTATGTGCACACGCACTGGGCGTCGGAGCCCGGCGTCGCGCGTCGCTTCGTCGAGAGCTGCGCGCCGTGACCTCGCGGCGGCGCGGCTCAGCCCGCGACACCCACCACGAGCCAGATGAACGCCGCGCCCGCCACCGTGCACAGCAGCGTCGAGCGCGCCGGGTGGTCGTGGTGCGCCTCGGGCAGGATCTCGGCGGCGGCGAGGTAGAGCAGCGCCCCGCCGAAGAAGCCGAGGTAGCCGCCGAGCAGCCGCTCCGGGATGGTGAGGAGCAGCGTCGACGCGGCGCCGACCACCGGGGCGACCGCGTCCGCGAAGAGCATCGCGAGCGCCTTGCGGCGGGCGTTCCCGTACAGGCTGGTGATCGTGTACGTGTTGAAGCCGTCCGCGAAGTCATGGGCGATCACGGCCAGCGCCACGGCCACGCCCATGCCGCCGCCGACCTGGAAGGCCGCGCCGATCGCGACGCCGTCCATCACGCTGTGCCCGACCATCGCGGCGGCCGCCGTGAGCCCCACCTGGGGGACCCTGCCGCCCGCGTGCTCGTCGGCGCCGTGCGCGGCCTGGCGGCCCGCGAGGAGCCGTTCCACCAGATGGGCGACGAGGAAACCGGCCACGAACAGAAGCAGGGCCGCCGGTACGCCGAAGACGGGCCCGCCCGAGGCCTCCAGCGCCTCCGGCAGCAGGTCGAGGCCGACGACGCCGAGCATCAGGCCACCGGCGAGCCCCAGGACGAGGTGGCGCCGGTCGGTGACCCGCTGGGCCGTCCAGCCGCCCACCAGGGTCATGAGGAAGGCGCCGAGCGCCACGAACACCGCCATGCGCCCTTGCTAGCGGATTGACCCGCGCGGCGCACATCTGCCACCCCGTTTCCCACCACCTCGTACGAAAGGACCCCTCCATGGATGACGCCCAGGTTCTCGTCGTGGGTGTCGGCGCCTGTGAGGCCGCCCCGGAGGAGGAGGTGCTCGGGCTGATCCTGGACACCGTCCGCGCCGCCGGGCTCTCCGAGCGGGCGATCGCCGAGCTGGCGACGGTGGACGTCAAGGCCGCCGAGCCGGGGATCGTCGGAGCGGCGGCGCGGCTCGGGGTGCCGGTGGTGGCGTACGCGGCGCGGGAGCTCGCGGAGGTGCCCGTACCGAATCCGTCCCCGATGTCCCGCGCCGCCGTGGGCACGCCGTCCGTGGCGGAGGCGGCGGCGCTGCGGGGCGGCGGCGAACTCCTCGTCGCCAAACGGAAGTCGGCGCCCGTCGGCCGCCCGCCGATGGCGACCTGTGCGATCGCTCGCCGGGCGGGGGCCCTCGGCGGGGACGGGCCGCGCGAGGAACCGGCGGCGGCTCCGGGGCCTGATCTGCGGCATCACGGGGACGCGGAGGTGCGGGACGACGGGGCGGGCCTCACCGACCTCGCGGTCAACGTACGGGCCGACACTCCTCCCGCCTGGCTGAAGGAGAGGATCGCCGCCTCGCTGTCCGATCTGGCGGCCTATCCGGACGGGCGGGCGGCGCGGGAGGCGGTGGCCGCGCGGCACGGTCTGAGCCCGGACCGCGTCCTGCTCACCGCGGGTGCGGCGGAGGCCTTCGTCCTCCTCGCGCGCGCCCTGAAGGTGCGGCATCCGGTGGTCGTGCACCCGCAGTTCACCGAGCCCGAGGCGGCGCTGCGGGACGCGGGGCACGAGGTGGGGCGGGTGCTGTTGCGGGAGGCGGACGGCTTCCGCCTGGACGCGGCGGCGGTGGACCGGGTCCCGGAGTCGGCCGACCTGGTGATCATCGGCAACCCCACCAACCCGACGTCCGTGCTCCACCCGGCGGCCTCAGTCACCGCGCTGGCCCGCCCGGGGCGGATCCTCGTGGTGGACGAGGCGTTCATGGACGCGGTGCCGGGTGAGCGGGAGGCCCTCGCGGGCCGTAGGGACGTCCCCGGGCTCGTGGTGCTGCGCAGCCTCACGAAGACCTGGGGTCTCGCGGGGCTGCGGATCGGCTACGTCCTCGCCTCCCCCGACGTGATCGCCACGCTGGAGCGGGCGCAGCCCCTGTGGCCGGTGTCCACGCCGGCGCTGGTGGCGGCCGGGGCCTGCGTGGCGCCGCGGGCGCTGGCGGAGGCCGGCCACGCGGCGCACCGCGTCGCCGCGGACCGCGCCCACCTGCTGGCGGGCCTGGCCTCGCTGGCGCCCCGCGGGGTGCGGGTGGTGGGCCCCGCGGAGGCCCCCTTCGTCCTCGTACGCATACCAGGGGCGGAGGCGGTACGCGCGCGCCTGCGCTCCGCGGGCTTCGCGGTACGGCGCGGCGACACGTTTCCCGGCCTCGGGCCCAACTGGATCCGCCTGGCAGTCCGCGACCGAACCACCACATCCCGCTTCCTCCCGGCTTTGACCGAGGCACTGCGCTCCTGACGGCAGCGGGGTACACCATGAGGAGCCGTATGACCGCAAGGAACGATCACTGGTCCACCCAGTACGGGTACGGCGTTCGCTGCGAGTGGGGCCTTGAGGGCGCGCGTCGGCTGATCACGGCCGGAGACGTCGCGTGCCTGGTCGTGGTGGATGTGCTGTCGTTCACGACGGCGGTCTCGGTGGCGGTGGACGCCGGCACGCGAGTCTTCCCGTACCGCTGGCGCGACGAGAGCGCGGCGGCGTTCGCGACCGCGCGTGACGCGGGGCTCGCGGTGGGCCGGGGAGCGACCACTCCGGCGACGCCCTGGTCCCTGTCCCCCGCCGCGCTCCGCGAGGCACGGCTGCCCGCCCGTCTGGTCCTGCCCTCCCCCAACGGTTCGACGATCGCCGCGGCGGCCGCGGACGCCGGTTGCCCCGTGGTGGCGGGATGCCTCAGGAACGCGCGGGCGGTGGGGAGTTGGGCGGCCCGCCGTGGTTACGGCTCAGCGGACAAGCCCCTGGCCGTGGTCCCGGCGGGTGAGCGGTGGCCGGACGGCGGTCTGCGGCCCGCCCTGGAGGATCTGCTCGGCGCGGGCGCGGTGATCTCGGCGCTCGGCGCCGCCGGCGGTCTTTCGCCCGAGGCGCGGACGGCCGCGGCGGCGTTCACGTCGACGCCGGACCTCGGCGCCGCCCTGGCCGAGTGCGCGTCGGGGCGGGAACTCGCCGCCCGCTCCTACGGCGAGGACGTGAGCGTGGCCGCCGGGCTCGACGCGTCGAACGTGGTTCCGCTCCTGACGGACGGTGCCTTCCACCGACCACCGCACACCTGAGACCCGGCCGCTAGGCCACGACCCTCCCGTTCAGGATCACCCTTCGTGGTGTCGCGAGCACGTTCACGTCCTCTCGGGGGTCCGTCCCGTAGACGACCAGGTCGGCGGGGGCGCCCTCGGTCAGGCCCGGGCGGCCGAGCCAGGTGCGGGCGCCCCAGGTCGTCGCCGAGAGGGCCGCCACCGGGGGGATGCCGGCGCGGGTCAGTTCGGCGACCTCCGCGGCCACCAGGCCGTGGGCCAGGGAGCCGCCCGCGTCGGTGCCCGCGAAGACCGGGACGCCGGCGTCGTAGGCCGCGCGGACCGTGTCGTAGCGGCGGTCGTGGAGCCGGCGCATATGGGCCGACCAGCGCGGGAACTTCTTCTCGCCGCCCGCGGCCAGGTCCGGGAAGGTCGCGATGTTCACCAAAGTGGGGACGATCGCGACGCCCCGCTCCGCGAAGAGCGGGATCGTGTCCTCCGTGAGGCCCGTCGCGTGCTCGATGCAGTCGATGCCCGCCTCCACCAGGTCCCGCAGCGAGTCCTCCGCGAAGCAGTGGGCCGTCACGCGGGCGCCGAGCCTGTGCGCCTCCGCGATGGCCGCCTCGACCGCGTCGCGCGGCCAGCAGGCCGTCAGGTCGCCCGCATCGCGGTCGATCCAGTCGCCGACGAGCTTGACCCAGCCGTCGCCGCGCCGCGCCTCCCGGGCGACGTACGCGACGAGGTCCTCGGGCTCGATCTCATGGGCGTAGTTGCGGATGTAGCGGCGCGTGCGCGCGATGTGCCGGCCCGCGCGGATGATCTTCGGCAGGTCCTCGCGGTCGTCGATCCAGCGGGTGTCGGACGGGGAACCCGCGTCACGCAGGAGGAGCGCGCCGATCTCGCGGTCGGTCAGCGCCTGCTTCTCCGCGGTGTCGGCGTCCACGGGGCCGTGCGCGTCCAGGCCCACGTGGCAGTGCGCGTCGACCAGGCCGGGCAGGGCCCACCCCTCGACGGTGGTCATCTCCGTCGCCGGGGTGACCGGACGGTCGTACGTCACCCTGCCGCCGACCACCCACAGCTCGTCCCGTACGTCTTCGGGCCCGACCAGCACCCGCCCCTTCACGTGCAGCACCGCGCGATCACTCATGGACAGCAGCTTAGGAGGCGCTGATGAGGGGCGGTACGGGGCCTTGGCAGGAGGCCTTGGCACGCGGCGTTACGGAGCCTTACAAGTCTTACGGGGGCGCTGCGGGCGCTCCGTACGCGGCGGTCGGTAGGCTCGGCAGCGCAGCCGGACGAACTCGTGAGCGAAGTGAGCAGTGACGTGAGCAGTACTGTGACGCACCCCTTTCTGGACCTGGCGCCGCTGAGCGCCCAGCACTTCGCCGCCATCGAGGATCGGGTGGCCCGGCTGCTCGACACCGAGCAGGACGTCGTGATCATGCAGGGCGAGGCGCTGCTGCCGCTGGAGGGCTGCATCCGGGGTGCGGCGCGGCCCGGCACGACCGCGCTGAACGTGATCACGGGGCCGTACGGGCAGACCTTCGGGAACTGGCTGCGGGACTGCGGCGCGGACGTCGTCGACCTCGCCGTGCCGTTCCACACCGCCGTCACCGCCGAGCAGGTGCGCCGCGCCCTCGCCGAGCACCCGGAGATCGACTTCGTCTCGCTGGTGCACGCGGAGGCCGCCACCGGCAACACCAACCCCGTCGCGGAGATCGGCGCGGTCGTGCGTGAGCACGGTGCCCTCTTCATGCTGGACGCGGTCGCCTCGGTGGCCGCCGAGCCGCTGCTGCCCGACGCGTGGGGCGTGGACCTGTGCGTGATCGGCGCCCAGAAGGCGATGGGCGGTCCGGCCGGTGTCTCGGCGGTGTCGGTGAGCGAGCGGGCCTGGCAGCGGATCGCCGCCAACCCGCGGGCGCCCCGCCGCTCCTACCTCTCCCTCCTGGACTGGAAGGAGCGTTGGATCGACGCCGGGCGCAAGGCTCTGCTGCACGCGCCGGCGCAGCTGGAGATGCTGGCGCTCGAGGCGTGCGTGGAGCGCATCGAGACGGAGGGCCTCGACGCCCTGACGGCGCGGCACGCCACGGCCGCCGCCGCGACCCGCGCGGGCGCGCTCGCGCTGGGCGGCGGTCTGCGGCCGTACGTGCACGACGCCGCCGACGCGGCTCCGGTCGCCACCACGCTGCGCGCGCCGGAGGGCGTCGACGCCTCGGAGCTCGTCGCCGCGGCGCTCGCGGCGGACCCGGTGCTTCCGCTGGTCGCCGGGGGCGGCGCCCTCGCCAAGGAGATGATCCGGGTCAACCACTACGGCCCCGACGCCACCCGCGGCGCAGTCCACGCATCCCTGGCCGCCCTGGGCGCGGCGATGAGCGAAACCGGCCTCACCGTAGACCTGGAAGCAACCCGCCGCGCGGTAACGGACGCCTGGAGCTGACCGTCGAGCGGTAAAGGCCGCCCGAAACCGACCGCCGCACGGCGACCGCCCCCCGGGCGGGCCGGCCGCCGTCCCGTTTCGTCCAGGAGGAGACCCCAAGGCCCCCTTCCCCCGCAGCGCCCCCGCATGGCAGCGTGCCTGGGCATGACCACGTTGCCGGATGGGCGTCGTATTCCTTCGCTGACCGCCGACGAGCCGGCCATGCTGGCCAGTTGGCTCGATCTGCACCGCGCCACGCTGGCGGTCAAGTGCGCGGGGCTCGACGACGAGCAGACGCTGCGTACTCCGGTGGAGCCGTCCACCCTCTCGCTGTTCGGGCTGGTGCAACACCTCGCCGAGGTCGAACGGAACTGGATCCAGCGGGTGTTCGCCGGGCGCGACGTCCCGCTGCTGTACGGACTGCCGCCCGGCGGCTTCACCGTGGACCGGTCGCGGACGTTCGCCGAGGTGCTCGCGGTGTGGGAGCGCGAGGTCGCCGTGAACCGGGAGATCTGCGCGGGGCGTTCGCTCGACGACACGGGACGGCTCGGCCCCGAGGAGGCGGCCGTCACCGGCGGCGACGCCGTGGTCAGCCTGCGCTGGATCCTGGTCCACCTCATCGAGGAGTACGCGCGCCACAACGGCCACGCCGACCTGCTCAGGGAGCGCCTCGACGGCGTGACGGGGACATGAGCCCATCCGCGGGCTTCAGCCAGCCCCGAGACAGCGGCGTGCCCGCCGAGCCCGTGGTGGACGAGAACCGGAAGCGGAATCAGGCGCACTATTGCCGCGCTCTCCGCGCCCCCTCCGCCAATTTGCTCGCGCATTCTCATGAATTCTTTATCAGCACAGCTTCCCGTATTCTTCTGCCCGCTTTCTCGGGACCTAAACACTAAGATTTCGACAGGATCAATCACCGCAATCCGGACGCGTTAAGTAGAGGCCACGACTCTGTGACGTACTCCACACTGCGTTCGTTTTGCCCGCTATGACCCGGTCAAATCAAGACAAAAGCTTCGGTCTTCATGCGGGCGCGCACCCCCGCGTGATAACACACGAGGCGTGCTTGTGTAACCCCTTTCCCCGATGCAATTCAAGAAATTGCTCGGTAAATTCAATCCGCATGACCGCTGCACAAGCCGATCTACCGACCGACCTGCAAGCGAAATTCCTGGAAATGCCGGAGGGGCTGCGCCTCGACGGCCCCGCCGTCGCCGACGGCGCCGCCATCTGGCGGATCGCCCGCGACTCCAAGGTGCTCGACCTCAACTCCTCGTACAGCTACCTGCTGTGGTGCCGCGACTTCGCGGACACCTCCGTGGTGGCCCGGGGCGCCGACGGGGAGCCGGTCGGTTTCATCACCGGCTACTTCCGGCCCGAGCGCCCGGACACCCTGCTGGTCTGGCAGGTTGCCGTCGATCACGCACAGCGCGGCCGCGGTCTGGCCGGCGCCATGCTCGACGGGCTGACCGCGAAGGTCGCCGCCGGACACGCGCTGACCGCCGTCGAGACGACCATCACGCCGGGGAACACGGCTTCCGAGCGGCTGTTCCTCTCGTACGCGCGGCGCCACGACGCGTCGGTCGAGCGGAAGATCCTCTTCGACGCGGGTCTTTTCCCTGATGACGGGCACGAGCCAGAGGTGCTCTACCGCATCGGGCCGATCGGCCACTGACCGGTTTCGCTCCCCCCGCATGTCCGCGACCCCTCACTCCCACGCCTTTCCATCTCCCAGGAGATCTGCTGTGACCATCACCCAGCCCGACCTGAGCGTCTTCGAGACCCTGGAGTCGGAGGTGCGCAGCTACTGCCGCGGTTGGCCTACGGTCTTCGACCGCGCGCAGGGCAGCCGCATGTTCGACGAGGACGGCCACGAATACCTCGACTTCTTCGCGGGGGCCGGTTCACTCAACTACGGCCACAACAACCCGGTCCTGAAACGCGCTCTCATCGACTACCTGGAGCGCGACGGCATCGTGCACGGGCTCGACATGTCGACGACCGCCAAGCGCGCCTTCCTGGAGTCGTTCCAGAACATCATCCTGCGCCCGCGCGACCTTCCGTACAAGGTCATGTTCCCGGGCCCGACGGGCACCAACGCCGTGGAGTC
This sequence comes from Streptomyces sp. NPDC046335, assembly GCF_055587985.1. NCBI lineage: Bacteria > Bacillati > Actinomycetota > Actinomycetes > Kitasatosporales > Streptomycetaceae > Streptomyces > Streptomyces sp. NPDC046335. The sequence goes on from NZ_JBVJFF010000009.1 coordinate 83,497, forward strand.
GGCGCTGAAGCTGGCCCGCAAGGTCAAGGGCCGCGAGTCGATCGTGTCGTTCACGAACGCCTTCCACGGCATGTCGCTCGGTTCGCTCGCGGTGACCGGCAACGCCTTCAAGCGGGCGGGCGCCGGTATCCCGCTGGTGCACGGCACGCCGATGCCGTTCGACAACTACCTCGACGGGCAGACCCCGGACTTCATCTGGTTCGAGCGGCTCCTGGAGGACCAGGGCTCCGGCCTCAACCAGCCCGCGGCCGTGATCGTGGAGACGGTGCAGGGCGAGGGCGGCATCAACGTCGCCCGTACCGAGTGGCTGCGCAAGCTCGCCGACGTGTGCGAGCGCTGGGACATGCTCCTGATCGTCGACGACATCCAGATGGGCTGCGGCCGCACCGGCGCGTTCTTCTCCTTCGAGGAGGCGGGCATCACGCCGGACATCGTGACGGTGTCGAAGTCCATCAGCGGCTACGGCATGCCCATGTCGCTCTGCCTGTTCAAGCCGGAGCTCGACGTGTGGGAGCCGGGCGAGCACAACGGCACGTTCCGCGGCAACAACCCGGCGTTCGTCACGGCCGCCGCCGCCCTTGAGGCCTACTGGGCCGACGGCTCCGCGATGGAGAAGCAGACCCGCGCCCGCGGCGAGCAGGTCGAGCAGGTGCTGGCCGCGATCGTCGAGGAGAACCGCGCGGAGATCAAGGAGTTCCGCGGCCGCGGTCTGGTCTGGGGCATCGAGTTCCTGGACAAGGACCGCGCGAGCGCCGTGGCGAAGCGGGCCTTCGAGCTGGGCCTGCTCATCGAGACCTCCGGCCCCGAGGGCGAGGTCGTCAAGCTCCTTCCGGCGCTGACGATCACCCCCGACGAGCTGGACGAGGGGCTGCGCACGCTGGCCCGCGCGGTTCGCGAGACCGCCTGAGCCCGCGGCTGACCGAGTCCCTCGCACCGTAAGAGAAAAGGAACCAAAACACCGTGATCGTCCGTTCGTTCAAGGACATTGAAGGCACCGACCGGCACGTGAAGTCCGCGTCGGGCACCTGGGAGAGCAAGCGCATCGTCCTGGCCAAGGAGCGAGTGGGCTTCTCGGTGCACGAGACCATCCTGTACGCGGGGACCGAGACGTCGATGTGGTACGCCAACCACATCGAGGCCGTCGTCTGCACCAAGGGCGAGGCCGAGCTGACCGACGACACGACCGGCGAGAAGTACACGATCACGCCGGGGACCATGTACCTGCTGGACGGGCACGAGAAGCACACGATGCGGATCAAGGAGGACTTCCACTGCATCTGTGTCTTCAACCCGCCCGTCACGGGTCGTGAGGACCACGACGAGAACGGCGTGTACCCGCTGCTCACGGAGGACGACGAGGCCTGAGGGCCGCGCGCCGGTCGGCTGAGGTCGGCTGATATCCCGCACAGGGCCGTACGAGAGGAGAGGCAGGCAACACCATGACCACCGCACCCGAACGCACCACAGACCTGTACCCGACCCGAGGCGCCGAAGAGGTGCTCATCGAACGCAAGGACCCCGTCGTGTGGTCCGAGCCGGGTACCGAAGGGCCGATCTCGGCCGGGGATCTGACGGGGTTCGAGCGGGACGGTTTCCTGGCCATCGACCAGCTGATCACCCCGGACGAAGTGGGCGTGTACCACGCCGAGCTGGAGCGGCTCGTCAACGATCCGACGATGCGCGCCGACGAGCGTTCCATCGTCGAGCCGCGGTCGCAGGAGATCCGCTCCCTCTTCGAGGTGCACAAGATCAGCGAGCTCTTCGGCAAGCTGGCCGCCGACCCGCGCGTGGTGGGCCGGGCCCGGCAGATCCTCGGGTCCGACGTGTACGTGCACCAGTCCAGGATCAACGTGAAGCCGGGCTTCGGGGCCACGGGGTTCTACTGGCACTCCGACTTCGAGACCTGGCACGCGGAGGACGGCCTGCCGAACATGCGGACCGTCTCGGTGTCGATCGCGCTGACGAAGAACTACGCCACCAACGGCGGCCTCATGATCATGCCGGGGTCGCACAAGACGTTCCTCGGCTGTGCGGGCGCCACGCCGAAGGACAACTACAAGCGGTCGCTCCAGATGCAGGACGCGGGCATCCCGTCGGACGAGACGCTGACCCACCTCGCGTCCGACCACGGCATCCGCCTCTTCACGGGTGAGGCCGGTTCGGCCACGTGGTTCGACTGCAACGCCATGCACGGTTCCGGGGACAACATCACCCCGTACCCGCGGTCCAATGTCTTCATCGTCTTCAACAGCGTGGAGAACACCGCGGTGGAGCCGTTCGCGGCGCCGGTGCGCAGGCCCGACTTCATCGGCGCGCGGGACTTCACACCGGTGAAGTGACACACGGGATTCGGCCCGGCGCCCCCAAGGGGTGCCGGGCCGAATCCCGTCGTCCGCTCCCGCTACAGCGCGGGATAGTCCGTGTAGCCCTTCTCGGTGCCGCCGTAGAAGGTCGCCTGGTCAGGCGTGTTGTACGGGCCTCCGGCCTTCAGGCGGGCCGGCAGGTCGGGGTTGGCCAGGAACAGCGCGCCGAACGCGATGACGTCCGCGGTGCCGTCCTCGACGAGGGCGAGCGCGTCGGCGCCGGTCGGGCCCTCCGTCGCCGGGTTCAGGATGAACGTGCCGCCGAACTCCCCGCGCAGCTTCGCGGTCAGCTCGCGGATGTCGCCCACCTCCAGGACGTGCAGATACGCGAGGTCGAGCGCGGCCAGCTCCTTGACCAGGGCGGTGTACGCCGGCTCCGGGTCGGGCTCGGAGATGTCGTTGAACGGGTTGCCGGGCGAGAGGCGGATGCCCGTGCGGCCGGCGCCGATCTCGGCGGTCACGGCCTTGGCCACCTCGACGGCGAACCGGATGCGGTTCTCTACCGTGCCGCCCCATTCGTCGGTGCGCTGGTTGGAGCCGGGCGCCAGGAACTGGTGGATCAGATAGCCGTTGGCGCCGTGCAGCTCGACGCCGTCGAAGCCCGCGTCCACGGCGTTGCGCGCGGCGGTGGCGAAGTCGCCGATGGTGGCGCGGATCTCGGCCGCGGTGAGCTCGCGCGGGGTGAGGAACTCCTTGGGGCCATCGGCGGTGAACACCTGCCCCTTGGGGGTGATCGCCGAGGGGGCGAGGTTGACCATGCCCTCGGGGAGCAGCACCGGGTGGCCGATGCGGCCGACGTGCATGATCTGGGCGAAGATCCTGCCGCCCGCCGCGTGCACGGCGTCGGTGACCTTCCGCCAGCCCGCGATCTGCTCCGCGCTGTGCAGCCCCGGAGTGTCCGGATATCCCTGGCCGACCACAGAAGGCTGGATGCCCTCGGTGACGATCAGCCCCGCGGAGGCGCGCTGGGCGTAGTACTCCACGGTCAGCTCTGTGGGCACACCGTCCTGACCAGCGCGACTGCGGGTCATGGGGGCCATGGCGATGCGGTTGGCGAGGGGCGTTCCGGACAGGTCGATCGGATCGAACGCGGTGGTCATGGGGACTCCCGGGCAGCTTTTATGTGGTCGGCCAATCAATTGACCTGAGGCCACTGTAACCCATTCCTTGGCCGACCAAGGTAATCTTCTGGAAGACGTCCCGTTTCCAGCCGCAGGAGCACCAGATGAAGGCCGACCCCGCACAAGACGACACGGCCGACTCCCCCGTCTGCCGGCCCGGCCTTTCCCGGGTCGCCGCGGCAGGGCCCGTCAGTCACGCGCTCAGCCGGGTGGCGCGGCTGCACCGCATCGCCGCGGGCAAGGTCCTGCGGGGGGTGGGCCTCTACCCCGGCCAGGAGTTCGTGATGATGCACCTCTGGGAAGCGGGCGCGGTGCGGCAGTCCGAGCTGATCAAGGCGGTCGACCTCGACCCCTCCACGGTCACGAAGATGCTCCAGCGCCTGGAGCAGGCCGGGCACGTGCGGCGGCGCCCCGACCCGGCGGACCGCAGGGCGGTGCTCGTCGAGGCCAGTGACGCGAGCTGCGGCCTGCTGAGTCAGGTGACGGGCGCCTGGGGCCAGTTGGAGGGCCACACCCTCGCCGGCCTGGACGGGACCGAGCGCGCGGAGCTGACCCGGCTGCTCGCCAAGGTGGAGGCGAACCTCTGCACGGAGACGGCGGACTGCCCGGAGCGCGCGGGGCGGGGCTGAGTCATGGCCGGCGCTTCAGCCGGCCAGTACGTCCAGGAGCCGGTCCACGTCGGACTCGGTGTTGTAGAGGTGGAACGTGGCCCGCAGATGTCCCGCCCGCGCCGAGGTGACGACGCCCGCGCGGGCCAGCTCCGGCTCACGGCCGGCGAGCCCGGGGACCGAGACGATGGGCGAGGCGCCGGGCACCGGGGTGTGGCCGAGGGCGGCGAGACCGGCGCGGTAGCGGTCGGCCAGGGCCAGGTCGTGGCGGTGGATCGCGTCGACGCCGATCTCCTCGATGAGCGAGAGCGCCGCCGCGGCCCCGTGGTAGGCGAGGAAGGCGGGCGGCTCGTCGTAGCGGCGGGCGTCGGGGACGACCTCGCCGATCGGGCCGTAGGTCGAGTTCCAGGAGTCGGCCGCGGCCAGCCAGCCGCCGTGCAGCGGCGTCAGTGCCTCCTGCGCCGCCTCGCCCACCGTCAGGAAGGACGTGCCGCGCGGGCAGAGCAGCCACTTGAAGGCGCCGGTCACGCAGTAGTCGTACGCGCCCGCGTCGAACGGCAGCCAGCCCGCCGACTGCGTGGCGTCGGCCAGGGTGCGCGCGCCATGTGCGGCGGCGGCCTCGCGGATCGCCGCGCAGTCCGCCGTACGCCCGTCGGCGGACTGCACGGTGGAGAAGGCCACGAGCGCGGTCTCCGGCCGCACCGCTCCGGCGAGCTCGTCCAGCGGCGCGAACCGCGGCTTCAGGTCGCCGCGCAGCACGAAGGGGTTGATCAGGGACGAGAAGTCCCCTTCGGGGAAGAGCACTTCGGCGCCCGCGGGCAGGGACGCCGCGATGAGACCGACGTGCACGGCGACCGAGCCGCCCGTCGCCACGCGCGAGGGGGCCACGCCGACGAGGCGCGCGAAGGAGACGCGGGCCTCGTCGACCTTGCCGAAGTCGCCGGAGCCGCTCCGCTCACCGGAGACGAGCTCCGCCGTCAGGGCCTGTACGGCCTCGACGGCGCGGCGCGGCAGCAGCCCGCGGACCGCGGTGTTGAGGAAGACCGTCTCCGGTGCGAACTCGTCGAGGCGGCCGATGCCGTGGGCGGTGCGGTGATCGATCCCCGTGGAAGTCATGGGAATCAACCTATGCGGCCGCTCAGGCCCGCGGAACCGCGCATCCGTCGGGGCCGCACGCCTCGCCGTCCCCGGCGTCCGCGAGGGTGGTCAGCGGCGAACGGCTGCCCCACGCCTGCTCAAGGGCCTGGGTGAACACCTCGGCGGGCTGGGCGCCGGAGATGCCGTACGCGCGGTCGAGCACGAAGAACGGCACGCCGTTCGCCCCCAGCTCGGCGGCCTCGCGCTCGTCGGCGCGGACATCCTCGGCGTACCGGCCGGGGTCGGCGAGGACGCCACGCACCTCGCCCTCGTCGAGACCCGCCTCGACGGCGAGCTCGACGAGCCGCTCGTCGCCGTCGAAGACGGACCGCTCCTCGGCGAAGTTCGCGCGGTAGAGGAGGCCGATCAGCTCGTCCTGCCGCGCGCGCTCCTTGGCGAGGTGCAGGACGCGGTGCATGTCGAAGGTGCTGCCGTGGTCGCGGCCCTCGGTGCGGTAGTCGAGCCCCTCGGCGGCGGCGTTCTCACCGAGCCGCCGCTCGCCCTCACGGGCCTGCTCCTCGGTCATGCCGTACTTGTTCATGAGCATCGGAAGGACCTGCCCGGTGTCGCCCTTGGCGCGCCCGGGGTCCAGCTCGAAGGACCGGTGCACGACCTCCACGCCGTCGCGGTGCGGGAAGGCGGCGAGCGCCTTCTCGAAGCGGGCCTTGCCCACGTAACACCAGGGGCAGGCGATGTCGCTCCAGATCTCGACGCGCATGTGTGGCTCTTTCCAGGTCGTGCGGTACGCGAGTGCGTGACGGTCGGCGCGGAGGGTGCCTCCGCCACCGGCGTCAACGCACGGGCGAAGCGGCTCATTCCCCTACGAGCCGTCCCGCAGGGCGTCCGGCCAGTTCGGGCGGAACCCGATGTGGTCGTACGTGACCACGCACCCCTCCCCCACCGGGGACTGCGCCATGAAGCCGACGAGGGCGGCGCCCGCGGACTCCTCGTCCCCGAGCGAGAAGATCCGCACGAACGTCCACCGCTCGCCGTCCGCCGACGCGTGGAAGGCGAACGCCTGGCCCGTGCGGCTGACGCGCAGCCAGGCGCTCGTGCCGTCCACGACGAAGGCGTTGGCGTCGTCGGAACGGCCGCGCGTCACGACCGTGCAGATCGTCGGCTCGTCAGGGGAGCGCTCCAGGCAGAGCTTGGCCCACTCCCGCTCGCCCACGTGCAGATAGAGCACGCCCGCGTCGAAGGGCGCCGCGAAGCCGACCGTGACGCGGGCGATCAGCTGGAAGTCGCCCTCCGGCGCACCGAGCAGGCGGGGCGCGTCGGCGGCCGGGTCGAGCGCCTCGCCGGTCGGCGGCACGAAGCGGTCCTGCCGGGCGCCCGCCCAGCCGGTGAGCACCCCGTCCTCGTACGACCAGTGGCCGTCGGGGCCGTAGGTGCGCAGGGGGAAGGGGAGCTGGGGGAGGTTGACGTCCATGGCGTCAGTGTTCCAGGAGTCCGGCGGCCGGGGCCCGGATCTCTCAGGACTCCTGCCGCCCGTTCTCCTGCCGTCCGTTCTCCTGCCGTCCGTCCACCCGCCGCGGCAGCCCCAGCGGGTTCGCGTCGCGCAGCTCCGGCGGAAGGAGGGGCTCCGGGGTGCTCTGGTAGGCGACCGGGCGGAGCCAGCGTTCGACGGCCGTGCCGCCCACCGAGGTCGACGTGGACGTGGTGGCCGGGTAGGGACCGCCGTGGTGCTGGGCGGGGGCGACGGCGACGCCCGTGGGCCAGCCGTCGACGAGGACACGGCCTGCCAGCGGCGTGACCTCGGCGAGGAGTTCGGCGCCGCGGGGACTCACGCCCGCCGCCTCGTCGGAGGAGAGCTGCACGGTGGCGGTGAGGTTGCCGGGCAGCCGGGAGAGGACGGCGGTGATCTCCGCGTCGTCCTTGTAGCGCGCGACGACGGTGACGGGACCGAAGCACTCCTCGATGAGCAGGTCGTGCTCGCCCTCGGTGGCCAGCCGTGCCGCGGGAACGGTGAAGAAGCCCGCGCTCACGGTGTGCTCGCCGCCCGCGCCGGGCGTGACGGGGGCGACGACGTCCGCGAGACCGGCGCGCTCGCGCACCCCGGCGAGGAAGTTGTCCCGCATGCGGTGGTCGAGGAGCACTCCGGACTCGGTGTCGCTGACCGCCTCGGTCAGGGACTTCACGAGCCGGTCGCCGCCCGCGCCCTCGGGGGCGAGGACCAGGCCGGGCTTGACGCAGAACTGGCCGACGCCGAGCGTCATCGAGCCCGCGAGGCCGCCGCCGATCTCCTCGCCGCGCTCGGCGGCCGCGGCCTCCGTGACGACGACGGGGTTGAGGGAGCCCAGCTCGCCGTGGAAGGGGATCGGCACGGGCCGGGCCGCCGCCGCGTCGAAGAGGGCACGGCCGCCGCGGATCGAGCCGGTGAACCCGGCCCCGGCGACCAGCGGGTGCTTGACCAGCTCGACGCCCGCCTCGAAGCCGTGCACCAGGCCGACGACGCCCTCGGGGATGTCGTGCCGCGCCGCGGCCCTGCGCAGCACGGAGGCGACCAGCTCGGAGGTGCCTGGGTGGTCGGGGTGGGCCTTGACGACGACGGGGCAGCCCGCGGCGAGCGCGCTCGCGGTGTCGCCGCCGGGCACGGAGAAGGCGAAGGGGAAGTTGGACGCGGAGTAGACGGCGACGACGCCGAGCGGGATCTTGTAGCGGCGCAGGTCCGGGATGGGCGGGGTCGCGGAGCCGTCGGGGTGGTCGATGACGACGCCGAGGAAGGCGCCCTCGTCGACGATGTCCGCGAAGGCGCGCAACTGGAAGCAGGTGCGGACGAGTTCTCCGTTGAGCCGGACGGGGCCGAGCGCGGTCTCCGCGTCCGCGGCCTCCACGAGGTGGTCCTTCGCCTCCTGGAGGAGATCGGCCGCGGTGCGCAGGAAGGCGGCGCGCACCGCGCGGTCGGCCAGCGCGGGGGCGGCGTCGCGGGCGGCGAGGACGGCCCGGCCGACCTCCTCGGCCGTGGCTTCCACCGCGACCTGCTCACGCTGCTTCCCGGTTCGGGGGTCGACACTCCAGACTGGTGCTGCTGCCACCGCGGATTCCCTTTCCAGAGGTACTGCCAGAGGTACTGCAAGAGGTACTGCTGTAGGTCTGCTTACGTACTGCGTAGGTATGCCGCTCACCGGGGTCGTTCGATATGCTGAACAGCGTCTCTGCTGATGAATGAGCGGGGACTTCGGAGACTATTTCTCGGCGAACTAAGGGGTCAAGGGCGATGTCGGCTGGCGAGACCGGAGGCGGCGCGCAGGTCAAGTCCGCCGTGCGCACGGTGGAATTGCTCGAATACTTCGCGGGCAGCCCCGGAATGCACTCCCTGGCAGCCGTCCAGGAGGCCGTGGGCTATCCGAAGTCGAGCCTCTACATGCTGCTCCGCACCCTGGTCGAGCTGGGCTGGGTGGAGACGGACGCCACCGGCACGCGGTACGGCATCGGCGTGCGCGCGCTGCTCGTCGGCACGTCCTACATCGACGGCGACGAGGTGGTGGCCGCGGCCAGGCCGACCCTGGACCGGCTCTCCGACGACACCACGGAGACCATCCACCTGGCGCGGCTCGACGGCACGAACGTCGTCTACCTCGCCACCCGCCAGTCGCAGCACTACCTGCGGCCCTTCACGCGCGTGGGCCGCAGGCTGCCCGCGCACTCCACCTCGCTCGGCAAGGCGCTGCTCGCCACCCACACCGACGAGCAGGTCCGCAAGATGCTCCCGGAGACACTGCCGGCGCTCACCGAGCACACCATCACCGACCGCGAGAAGCTCATCGAGGAGCTGCACACGGTGCGCGAGCAGGGCTTCGCGGTGGACCGCGAGGAGAACACGCTGGGGCTGCGCTGCTTCGGCGTCGCCATTCCGTACCGCACCCCCGCGCGGGACGCGATCAGCTGCTCGGTGCCGGTGGCGCGGCTCACCCCGGCCCATGAACAGATGGTCAAGGACGCCCTGTTCGACGCGCGCGACCGGCTGACACTGGCGACTCGTAGGCTCTGAGGCATGGATGTGTGCCTGCGCGAAGTCCACGACAGCGATCTGCCCGTCTTCTTCCGGCAGATGAGCGATCCCGAGTCGAGTCACATGGCGGCGTTCACGCCCGAGGATCCCCTGGACAGGGACCGCTTCGACGCCCACTGGACCAAGATGCGCGGCTCCGCCGGCGTCGATGTGCGCACGGTCCTCGCGGACGGCGACGTGGTGGGCAACGCGGCGGTGTACGGCGAGCCGGGCGAGCGCGAGGTCACGTACTGGATCGACCGCGCGTACTGGGGCCGGGGCCTGGCCACGGCCGCCCTGCGCGAGCTGCTCGCACTGATCCCGGAGCGCCCGCTCTACGCCCGCGCGGCGGCGGACAACGTGGCCTCGCGGCGCGTCCTCGAGAAGTGCGGCTTCCGGGAGAGCACACAAGAACGAGGCTTCGCGGCGGCCCGCGGCACGGAAATCGACGAGGTGGTCCTCGTCCTGAACACGGATTGACGGCTCCGCCGGGCCAGGCGGCTCGGGAGGGCCCCCGGCCGGGCCGGGCGGCGTCTGCCTCGCCGCTGACCGGGGCGCTCTCCTCTTGGACGGCTCCTGCGCCTCCGCCGTGCGGCGGAGGCGGATCATCAGGAGGCAGGAGGTGTCAGGGCTGCCTCGGGCGTGAGCCTTGTGCCATGACGCAGATACGGCCCGTCGGCCCGCACAGCAGCGCCACCGCCCCGGGACGCGCCGCCGCCGTCCCGCGAGGTCCCGCCCCGTTCGTTCTCGGGCGGGGCCGTCGTGTTCTGCGGCTCTGCGCTCTCGTCGCCTGTGTCCCGTATCTGTCGCTCAAGCTGGCCTGGATCTTCGGGAGCCACCTCGGCATTCCCGAGGGCAGCACACTGCTCGACCACCGGGTCGTGATGATCTTCGGCAACGGTCTGACCGTCCTGATGGACGGCGCCGTCATCGTCCTCGTACTGCTGCTCACCCGGCCCTGGGGCCTGCGGGCACCCGCCCGGCTTCTCGTGCCGCCGATGTGGGCGGCCACCGGCCTGCTCGTGCCGATCATGGCGGGGTTCCCCCTGACCCAGCTGGTCAGGGTCATCGGCAGCGACGGTGACAGCGACAGCGGCGGATCGGCCGCGCCCTTCCTCGACGAGTGGGTCTTCGGCGTCGTCTACACCGGCTTCATCGTGCAGGGCATCGCCCTCGGCTCCCTCTTCGTCCTGTACTCCAGGGACCGCTGGGGACACCTGTGGCGCGGCCGCCTCCGTGACGTGCCGGAGGGCCACGGCCGGGCCCGCCGCGTCACCGCCCTCGCCGCCGCCCTGCTCGCGCTCTGGCCCGCCGCCGTGCACCTGCTGTGGGCCGCGGGCGCCACCACCGGCCTGAGCGAGGCACGGATCGAGGAGAACGGTTCCGACTTCCGGGTCCTGGAGTCGCTGAACGCGCTCTACCTCGCCGCGGCCGTGGCGGGCGGCCTGCTCCTGGCCTTCCGCCGGCGGCCCGCGCTCCCGGTCAAGGTGCCGCTCGCGCTGGCCTGGCTGGGCTCGGGCGCGGTGGGCTGCTGGGGCGGCTGGCTGCTGTTCGGCTCGCTGACGACCCTGGGCGACGCCGCCGGACGGCCCACCGTCACGATGCTCCTGACCTACGCTGTGCACGTGATCGTCGGGACGCTGGTGGCCGTCATCGGGGCGAGGTTCCTCGGCGAGCGGGCGCGGGCGGCAAGCGGAACCACAGACTCCGGGGGCGGGGCGTGAGAGCCGCAGGCACCGCCCTCTTCGGGCGTCGGGCGCGCCGCCGGTGGGTCCACCTGATCCTCGGCGGCGCGCTCGCCATGCCGTACGTCTTCGTCGGCTCCGTGATCGTCGGGCCTGTGGCCGGCGACGGGCAGATCTTCGGATCGCTCGCCGCCCAGCTCAGCGCGTTCACGGTGGGGCTGCCGCTCGCCGCGATCACCGCGCTGTTCCCGCTGACCCGGCCCATGTCCGTGGCGGCCGTGCGGGCGCTGTGCGGGGTGCCGGACGACTCCCTCGCCGACGGCCCCGCGCGCTCACGTGCGGCGCGGGGGCGCACCTCCGCCTGGTTCACGCTGCATCTGGGGCTCGGCGGGATCATCAGCGGCATGTCGCTGGCGCTGCCGCCGTTCGCGGCCGTGCTGATCACGCTGCCGCTCTTCTCCGCCCTGCGGGACAGCCGCCTCGGCATGCCCGAGGCCTTCGACGAGCCCTGGCTGCTCGCGCTCTCCCCGGTCATCGGCGTCGCCTCGCTCGTGGCGCTGGCGGCGTGCGTGGCGGCGGCCGGCGGGCTCCTCGCACGCTGGGCGCCCGAACTGCTCGGCCCGACGCCCGCCGACCGGCTCGCCACGGCCGAGCGGCGCGCCGCCGACCTGGCGGTGCGCAACCGCCTGGCGCGCGAGCTGCACGACTCGGTGGGCCACGCCCTGAGCGCCGTCACGCTCCAGGCGTCCGCGGCCCGCCGCGTCCTCGACCACGACCCGGAGTTCGTACGGGAAGCGCTGGCCGCCATCGAGGACACCACGCGGCGCACGGTCGGTGAGCTGGACGCGGTCCTCGGGGTGCTGCGGGAGGCCGACGACGCCCGCTCCATGGCGCCCGCGCCGACCCTCGCCGCCGATCTGGACGGCCTGCTGCGCCGCACCAGGGCGGGCGGCCTGCGCGTGGACGCCACCGTCGACATGGACCCCGCGGCCCTGCCCCCGCTGGTCTCCCGCGAGGCCTACCGCATCGTCCAGGAGGGCTTGAGCAACGCCCTGCGCCACGGCGGCGACGGCACCTCGGTGACCCTGCGCATCGCCCTGGAGGACTCCGACCTCGCCGTCACGGCCGAGAACCCCCTGCCGCCGTCCCGCGCCCAAGGCTCCCGCCCCGGCGGCGGCCACGGCCTTCGGGGCGTCGCCGACCGGGCTCGGCTCCTCGGCGGCACCGCAGAGGCGGGCCCCGCGGCCGGCCCCGCCCCCGGGGTGTGGCGGCTCACCGTACGACTTCCGCTGAAGGGACACGCATGACGACCACACCCGAGGACGAGGGCTCCGGCCGCCCGGCCATCCGCGTCGTCCTCGCCGACGACGAGCGCATGGTGCGCACCGCCCTGCGCGCGATCCTCTCCGCCGAGCCCGGCATGGAGATCGTCGGCGAGGCGTCGACGGGCGCCGAGGCGGTCTCCGTGGTCCGGGAGCTGCGGCCCGACGTGGTCCTGATGGACGTCCGCATGCCGGAGGTCGACGGCATCCGCGCCACCGAGCAGATACTGCGCACGATGCCGGAGCCGCCGCGCATCGTCGTCGTGACGACCTTCGAGAACGACTCCTACGTATACGAGGCGCTGCGCGCGGGGGCCGCCGGTTTCCTCCTCAAGCGGGCGGACGCGGACTCCCTGGTCCAGGCCGTGCGCATCGTCGCGCACAGCGACTCCCTGCTCTTCCCCGCGGCCGTGCGCGCCCTGGCCTCGGAGCACGGCCGCGCCCATCCCGAGCCGCCCGCCTGGCTGGCGCGGCTCACCGCGCGGGAGAGCGAGGTGCTGCGGTGGATGGCGGCGGGCCTGACCAACGCGGAGATCGCCGGGCGGATGGGCGTGGGCGCGGCCACGGTGAAGACCCACGTGGCGTCGGTGCTCGCCAAGACGGGCGCGCGGGACCGTACGCAGGCGGTGATCGCGGCGTACGAGTCGGGCTTCATGAGCGCGGGATGACCGGCGCGGGCGCGGGCGCCGAGCAGCCGGGGACTCTGAGAACTGTCTGAGAAAACGACCTCAAGCCCATCAGAAGGGAACGAACCGCCCCTCGTGGCTCGTCCTTCCCCGGGATGAACAAGACGATCAGGCACGCCTCGGTCTTCGCTCTGCTGCTCGTGCTCGCCCTGCTCCTGCGGGCGACGTGGGTGCAGTTCCACGACTCGAAGGCGCTCGCGGACGACAAGCACAACCGGCGGAACACGATCGAGCAGTACGCGAACCCGCCGGGCGACATCATCGTGGGCGGTGAGGCCGTCACCGGCTCCACGCGGACGACAGGAGGCGATCTCGCCTACAAGCGCACATACAAGGACGGCGAGCTCTACTCCCCCGTCACGGGGTACAGCTCGCAGGTGTACGGCGCCACGCAGCTGGAGGGCATCTACAAGGACCTCCTGGACGGCACCGACAACCGTCTGAAGAACCCGCTCGACACGCTCACGAACAAGCGCGCCGACCCCGGCGACGTCGTGACGACCATCGACCCGGCGGTGCAGAAGGCGGCGTACGAGGCGCTGGGCGAAAAGAAGGGCGCGGCGGTCGCCCTCGACCCGAAGACCGGACAGATCCTCGGCATGGTCTCGACGCCGTCCTACGACCCGTCGCGGATCAGCGGCTCCACGGACTCCGAGGCGTGGCAGGAGCTGACGACGGACGAGGAGAAGCCGATGGTGAACCGCGCGCTGCGCCAGCCGCTGCCGCCCGGTTCGACGTTCAAGCTGGTCGTCGCGGCGGCGGCCCTGGAGGACGGTCTCTACGGCTCGGTGGACACGCGGACGGACAGCCCGAACCCCTACACCCTGCCGGGCACGGCGACGGTGCTGCGCAACGAGAACGCGTCGGCGCCCTGCGAGGACGCGGACATCCGCACGGCCCTCCAGTACTCGTGCAACAACGTCTTCGCGAAGATGGCCGTGGACCTCGGCCAGGACAAGGTGAAGGCGATGGCGGAGAAGCTGGGCTTCAACGCGGACAAGCTGGACGTGCCCGTGCGCGCGGGCAAGAGCGTGTACCCCTCGGACATGGACAAGGCGCAGACGGGCCTGTCCGGCATCGGCCAGTTCGACGTGACGGCGACGCCGCTTCAGATGTCGATGGTCTCGGCGGCCATCGCCAACGGCGGCCGGCTGGCGAAGCCGCACATGGTCTCGCAGATCACCGACTCGGGCGGCGACGTCCTGGAGAAGTACGGCGACGGCGACGCCCAGCGCGTGATGGACGAGGACACCGCCGACGGCCTGCGGTCCGCGATGGAGACGGTCGTCGAGAAGGGCACCGGGTCGAACGCGCAGATCGCGGGCGCGACGGTCGGCGGCAAGACGGGCACGGCCCAGCACGGCGAAAGGAACAGCAAGACGCCGTACGCCTGGTTCACGTCGTACGCCAAAAAAGACGGCGACGGCGGGGACGGCGGCGGGAAAGAGGTCGCGGTCGCCGTGATGATCGAATCGTCCAGCGCGGCCCGCGACGAGGTCAGCGGCAACGGCCTGGCGGCCCCGATCGCCAAGGCGATGATGCAGGCCGCACTGGACCGATAAGCGGACTGCGGAAAAGTCCCGGGGGGAAGACGAACGGGAAAGAGGGTTTGAAGGGCGTTTTTTTCTCGTCTCCCCCCCCAACCCCCCCCCCAGAGAAAAGCGGGGGGACCAGA
>NZ_JBVJFF010000009.1:98094-216365 GCF_055587985.1 Streptomyces sp. NPDC046335
GCAGAGGAGGAGGAGGGGAAAAAATGCCGGAAAAAACGGGAAGATCCCTGGCCTCCCCCCGGGACTTTCGTGCAGCGCCCCCCCCTACGACCTCCGCCCGCGGCAGAGCTGGAGGCCCCAGGCCGCCGCGGCACCTGCGAGGCCGCCCGTCACGAACCCCAGGCCGCTGGTCGCGTCACCGGCGTCCACGGCCACCGCGACGCCCGCCACGACCAGCGCGGCGGCGAGCACGGCGAGGAGCGCGTAGAACTTCCGGCTGAAGAAGCTGGACCGCTCCGGTACCGGCGGCGGGCACTCGACCCGCGCCGCGGGCCCGAGGCTCGCCGCGCGGGGCCGCTTGAAGTAGGCGTAGACCACCCAGTTCCCGCAGGCCTCCCAGCCGTCGGGGGCGAGCCGCTCGTCGAGGCCCTCGCGGCCACGGGTGACCAGCTCGCGCCGGTACTCCCAGCGCTGCGGCTGCGCCAGGTCGCGTTGGCTCACGAAACGTCCGACGGCGTCGACGCGCTGCACCTCCCAGCCCTCGTCGCCGAAGCGGTTCAGGAGCTGTTCGTCGACGTAGGTGTCGGCGGTCCAGCGCCAGGTCTCCACCTCGTCGCCCGGAGCAGCCGGTGCCCGCACCCCCGTGGCGGGCACCAGCTGCCGGGCGAACTCCTCCGCCGGGCCGAACTCGGCCTCCGCGTCCTCGGCGCCGGACTCCGCCAGGTGCGCCTCAAGGTCCATGACGGTCGCCTCGACGCGGTCGGCGGGCAGGCCCTGCGCCAGCAGCCGCTCGGCGAGGTCGAGGAGGTAACCGTCCCGCTGGTGGCGGGCGTTCACTTCTGCCGCGCTCATCGTGTCTCCACTCCTGCCTTGGCGAGGACTTCGCGTACGGAGGTGTCGAAGGCGAGCCAGAGCCCGCCCTGCTCACCGAGGGTCGCGCGGCCCTCATCGGTGAGCCGGTAGTAGCGCCGCCCCGGCCCCTTCTCCGTGGCCCGGAACTCCGCGTCGACCAGGCCCGCTTCCTCCAGGCGGTTCAGGACGGGGTAGAGCGTGCCGCCCTTGATCTGGCCGAAGCCGGCGGCGCCGAGGAGTTTGGCAATCTCGTAGCCGTAGCTCTCGCCGTCGGTGAGGGCGGCGAGCACGAGGAGGTCGAGCACTCCCTTGAACCAGCTGGCTCGGCGGTCGGTCACGTGGGTCTGCCTTTCTCAGGCGGCGGCCGCGGCGAGCGGCTTGTCCGGCGCGGGAAGCGTCAGGTCGCGTACGGCGAGGACGACGTGCACGGCGACGGGGAGCAGGAGGCTGTCGGTCGCGAGGTAGAGGCCGGTGAGGAGCGCCCCGAAGACGGCGAAGACGAGGACGCCCTGGCGGCCCTGGTAGAACCCGGCGGCCGCGTGGACGACGACGGAGAGGGCCGCCGCCGCGTAGAGGTCCAGGCCGAGGGCGCCCACGCCGAAGGCGATCAGGAGGCCCCGGTAGACCAGTTCGGCGCAGACGCCGTCGGTGACGGCCACGGCGACGGCGAGCCGGCGCTCCTCGGCGGTGCGCGGCAGCATCGCCTCGATGGCGGCGCGTCCCGGCACGTTCTTGCCCTGCCTGGCGAGCTGGTGGAAGTTGCGCGCCGACGCCACGGCGATCGCGGTGACGAGGAGGATCCCGGTCACCACGTACGCGGGCCGCTCCGGTGCCACGAGGCCGAAGTCGGCGGCGCTCGCGCCCGGTGACAGGAGCAGTGCGCCGACGGCGAGCGCGGCGAACGTCCACCACAGGGCGAGCGAGAGGCCGAAGTAGCGGACCAGCGCGCGGGGTTCGGTGTCCCTGCGCCGGGCCAGCGAGCCGTACATCCGCCGGCCCGCCCACGGCTCGCCCAGCAGCAGGTATCCGGTGAGCGCGGCCGTGACAGCCGTCGATGCGGCCGAGAAGTCCGGCGAAATGGTGGTCATGGGTTCCCCCTACCCTGAGCGTCTGAGCTACCTAGACCGTATGGCGATCTAGTCAGGATTGCAACCTATCTCGCTACGCCGACTCCTCGGCCGATTCCCCGGCCGCTCCCCCCGGCCGCTCCCCGGCCGATTCCCGGGCTAGCCGACGAAGTACGTCGGGTTCGGCAGCTTGTACGTCTTGTCCGCGTAGCCGCCCGCGAGGTCGGAGACCTGGTCGCCGAAGCTGCCGACGATGTCGTAGCCGGTGGACTCGATGTGCTTGCGGGTGCCCTCCTTGAACTGGACGGTGGTGCAGTTCCAGGCGGCGGCCGTGGCGCAGTTCTTCAGGTACGACGGCGGGTTCTTCTTGTCCTTGGTGTAGACGTGCGCGCGGTCCAGGCGCGTGTCGTAGCCCGCCCTGGCGAGGTTGGTGACGGCGCCCTCGCGCTGCGTCTCGGCCAGGCCGGTGAGGAAGAAGACCTCCACGCCCTGGCTCTTGGCGTACTTCACGAGCTCCGGCATGCCGAAGACCGCGGGCCGCTTGGCGGCCTTGACGTAGGCGTCCCAGGTGTCGTTGTCGTACGTGTAGTTGGCCGACTTCTCGTAGTCGAAGCTGAGCAGCGCGGTGTCGTCGACGTCGAGGACGATCGCGGGCTTCTTGCCGTGGCCGCCATGGCCGCCATGGCCGCCATCGCCGTCGTGGCCGTCGTGGCCGTGGTGGGCCTTGTGGGCGGCCTTCTTGATGTCCTTCTTGGCCTTGGCCTGGATGCGGGCCAGGTCCTTGGCGTAGGGGCTGTCGGGCGAGGACTTCCACATGCCGTCGGCGCCCTTGGTCGCGCCGTAGTAGGCGTCGATCTCGCCGACCAGGAGACCTATGTTGTGCGGCTCCTTGGTGGGGCGGTGCTCGGCCTGGTCGGCACTGGCGGCGCCGGTGGCGTAGAGGGCGGCGCCGGCGACGGTGCATGCGGTGGCCAGGCCGGCCACGCGTAGGGTCTTGCGCATTCGTTGCGTCTCCGCATCAGGTGATCGGGCAGGTCAAGGCTTGTCTACGCGCATCAACCAGGGTGTGGGGAGGGCCAGGCGGGACCCTTTACCCGATCCATACCCGGCACGGGGAAGCCCTTGCCCTTCGCTCCCGCCTCGCCCCGCCCCGCCCCGCCGCCGTCAGCCGCCCGCGGTCCACCCCGGGTCACGGCCGCTCAGCCCGATGACCTGATCCAGCAGGGGCGCGTCCTGCGGCACGGGCACCGGCCGCCCGAACGGGCCGTCCCCGCCCCCGCCCGCGGCGGGCGCCAGGAACGCCCGCGCGCCCTCCAGGCTCGCCTCGTCGGGCGCGTACTCCTGGCCGGTGGCGCGCGCCAGGTCCCAGCCGTGCACGACCAGTTCGTCGAGGACGACCAGGGCCGCGACCTCGCCCGGCAGGTCGACGCCGCCCGCGCGGGTCATGCCCTGCCGGGCCGCCGGGTCGCGCCACGCCTCGACGACGGCGTCCAGCGCCTTCGGCAGCTCGCCGCGCCAGCCGGGGCCGATGTCCGGCACGACGCTGCCGGGATCCCTGTCCAGCTCCGGCCGGAAGTCCTTCCGGGCGGCCAGCTCGAAGGCCTGGGCGAGGCCGATCAGATGCCCGAGGAGGTTGCGTACGGTGAACTCGGGGCAGGGCGTGGGCGCCGCGAGCTGGTCGTCGCCGACGCGTTCGGCCACGCGGGCCACCAGGCGGGCCTGCGGGCCGAGGTCGAAGGTGTCGTCGGTCATGGTGCCTCCAGATGTCTTCGAGGCGGGTGCCTCTGAGGCGGCGGCCTCAGTACGTCTCCCCGGTAGACCCGCCGCGCGCCCGTAACTCATCGCCCGCCGCTAGGGAATCCGCCCGATCCCGCGGCGGGGGCCTTAGAACCACCATGACCAGGCATGACATCGACGACGATCGGGCGCGTCCTGCGGGACCGCAACGCGGCGCTCTACCTGGGCGCGGTGGTGGTGTCCGGCTTCGGGAGCACCGCGCTGTGGCTGGTCTCCGGCATCTGGGTCAAGGAGCTGACCGGCTCCGACGGCCTGGCCGCGCTCTGCCAGTTCGCGCTCTGGGCGCCCACCCTCATCGGCCCGCTGCTGGGCACGCTCGCCGACCGCACGCGCCGCAGACCGCTGCTCGTGGCCGCCAACCTCGCGCTCGGCGCGCTGCTCCTCTCCCTGTTCGCCGTCGACACCGCGGGACGGCTGTGGATCCTCTTCGCGGTGCTCCTCGTCTACGGGGCGTGCGGCGTCGTCACCGACGCGGCGGAGGCGGCCCTGGTCCCGGCGGCCGTCGGCAAGGAGCTGCTCGGCGACTTCAACGGCCTGCGGATGTCGGCCAACGAAGGCATGAAGCTGGTGGCGCCCCTCGCGGGCGCGGGCCTCTTCGCCGCGTACGGCGGGCCCCGGGTGGCGCTCCTGGACGCCGTCACGTTCGCGCTCGCCGCGGGGATGTACGCGCTGCTGCGGGTCCGCGAGGCCGCGCCGGTCACCGAGCGCACATCACTGCGGGCGAGGACCGCCGAGGGGGCCCGGTACCTGTGGGGCGACGAACGGCTGCGGCCCCTCGTCGTGGCGGGCGGCCTGACGATGCTGACCTCGGGCGTGAGCGGCGCGGCGGTCTACGCCATCGTGGAGGGGCTCGGCCACGCGCCCGCGTACACGGGGGTGCTGTACGTCGTGCAGGGCGCGGGGTCCGTCGCGGTGGGCGTGGCGTCGGGCGCCCTGATGCGGCGCTTCGGCGGGCGGCGGTTCGGCGGCGCGGGCATCGCGCTGACCGGCGCCGGCCTGGTGCTGAGCGCGCTGCCGAGCGACGCGGCGGTCCTCGCGGGCAGCTTCGCGAACGGTGTCGGGCTGCCCTGCGTGCTGATCGCGGGGCTCACGGCCGTGCAGCGGGAGACGCCGGACGCGCTGCTCGGCCGGGTTGCGGCGACCGCCAATACCCTGATGTTCGCGCCGACCGCGCTCGGCATCGCGGCGGGGGCGGCGCTGGTGGAGAGCGTCGACCTCCAGGTGCTCCTCGCGCTGCTCGCGGGGGCGCGGCTGCTGATCGCCGCGCCCCTGCTGCGCCCGGCCCGGAGGGTCACTTCACGTCGGCCCACCGCTTGATCGTCGCGACGGCCTTCGACTGCTGCGGCTCGGGCAGCTTGGCGATCGACGCGCCGTGGTTGGCGCCCGGCACCTCGTAGCGGTAGGAGTCGTGGCGGCTGGGGGCGAAGCGCTCGGCGCTCCAGGGGTCGTTCTGGCCGTAGATGAACATCATGCGCTGTCCGCGCTTCTTCACCCAGCGGTCGACGTCGGCGATGGTCTTGTTGTTGTACGTGCCGCGCATGTCGGCGGGCAGCACCGAGTTGGGCTGGTAGACGTCCGGGTGGTGGCGGACGTCCTTGAGGTGCTTGAACTTCAGGTCGGCCCAGCCGAGCTGGGTCGCGGCCTGGTGGTAGTACGGTCCCGATCCGTTGGTGCCGAGCTCCTGGTCGCGGTAGACGCTGAAGCCGTGCTCCTTCGACCAGTCGTACAGCTCGTCGTCGGTGGCCTTCTTCGCGTCGGGGACGGTCGGGCAGTCGGCCGCGGTGCCGCTCTGCCAGAAGTTCCACACCTGGTCGAGCACCGCGAACTCATAGGCGCGGTCGGTGGTGCCGAGAGTCTTGTCGAAGGTGCTGCCCTCGGCCTTCGCCTCCTTCTCGAACCGGGGGAGCAGGTCGGCGCGGCGTACGAGCATCTCACGCTGCACGGCGTTCAGGGCGGCCCGGCACTCCTTGGTGCCGACCGTCTCGAAGAAGCGCTCGTATCCGCTGTCGTCGTGGTTGTTGGCGTCGTTGGGCGCGACGAAGGCCACGACGGCGTCGAGGTCCTCCGGGTAGAACCGCTCGTGGTAGGTGGCCGTCATGCCGCCCTTGCTGGCGCCGGTGCCCAGCCACTTGCCCTTCTCGACCGTGCGCAGGGCGCGGGTCAGGCGGTGCTCGTCGGCGGCTTCCTGCTGGACGGTCATCTTGGACCAGTCGTCGCCCGCGGCGCCCTTGGGCCGCGACTCGCCGAAGTAGCGGTGCTCGACGCTGACCTGGTTGGCGTCGATCAGCCTGGTGAGGGAGGCGGTGCCGCCCGCGAGGGTGTAACCGCCGGTGTAGAGCACGGTCGGCTTGGCGGTGGACTTGTGCCAGAGCGTGGCGCGCTGCGTGAAGGTGGCGCCGTGGGGCCTGCGGTGGTCGACGGGCTGGCGGTACGTCAGCGTGTAGAGGGGGTAGCCCTCTCTGTCCTTGACGGAGACGACCTTCATGCCGGGCAGCTTCTCGAGCCGGGCCTTGATGTCGGCCGTGTCGGCCGCCGTGTGTCCTGTCGGACCGGCCGCCCGCGCCGCCGTCGACGCTTGTGCGGTGGCGGGCGCCGCGCCGGCCAGCACGGCGGCACCCGCCATCAGTCCGGCACAGGCCAGCGCGGATATCCCCTTGTTGCGCACCTTGTCTCCCTTGTCCCCGTGGTACTGGAGCGACCGTTGTGGTGCGCGGATCGTATCGGCGATCACTCCAGGCGCGACAGGGCTTCCGCGACCAGCGTGAGGTCGCTGTCCGAAGCCAGTCCCGCGTGGTAGAGCCGCAGTTCGGTGGCGCCGTGCTCGGCGGCCCGTGCCGCGTCGGCGGCGAGGGCCGCGGGGCTGCCGCCCATCCCGGCGACGACGGGGAAGTTGGCGGCGAGGACGCCCCCGCCGTGGCCCCCGAAGGGCGTGAGCAGCTCGGGCCCGCCCCCGCAGGGCACGACCACGCCGTCCGCCACGCCGAGGATGTGCTCCGGGTCGACGCCCGCGTTCGCCCCGCAGTGGTACGAGACGGGGTCCGCGTGCAGCAGCACCTGAAAGCCCGGGGGGGCCGCCGCGCGGACCGCCTCGACCGCCGCCTCCTGGAGCGTGCGGGCCGTCTCGTCGCGCCACGCGCGCGTGGCCGCCGCCCGGTCCGCCCCGAGGAGCTTCTCGACCCCCGCCCAGCCCGGGTCCTCGCCCGCGCCCTGCCAGACGGGCTCAAGGGCGTCCCGCACGGTGGCCGCCAGCGCGTCCGGATCGAGGCCCGCTCCCCCGTACCCCGCCCGGCAGGAGCCGCAGAAGCACAGGGACATCAGGTACTGGCCCGCCTCGCCGAGCCCGACGCCCGCGGTCTTGTCATGGGCGTGCAGATGCGCGAGGCCGTACCAGCCGCACGACTCCAGCTCGGTGCCGCGTGCGCCGGGGCGCGCGGCGGCCTCGGCGGCGAGGTCGACGAGGTACGCGCGCGTGGCGGGCTGCGCGATGCAGGGCGCCCAGGGGTAGTGGTCCCCGTAGGCGTTGACGACGGAGGTGTCGGGGTGGTCGTCGCCGAGGCGGGAGCTGTGGGCGAGGACGACCCAGCTGTGGACGTCGATCCCGGCGGCGTCCAGGGCTTCGGTGGCCTGTCCGTAGGCGTCGCCCCACGCCCAGTCCCCCGCCTCGTACGGCCGGAGCCGCCGCCCTTGCCAGCGCTCGCCCGGCGGGTAGAGCACGGCGGCGTGCGCGGCCGTGACGATGCGGTGGCGGGGGTGGCGCGGGGTCAGCGCGCGCGTGGAGTGGTAGGCGGCGGCGAGGGTGACCTGCCGGATGCCGAGGTCGGCGATGCGGCCGGGGGCCCCGGGGTCGCCGACGACGTCCCAGGGGTAGAGGAACGCGGCGGCCTTCACGCGTCGCCCCGGCGCGCGTCCCGGCCCGGCAGCTCGTCGCCGAGCAGCGCCCGGCCGCGCTCGACGAGTTCGGCGAGGCGCTTGACGTGTTCGGCTGCGGGTTCGTTCAGCGGCGGGCGCACCCCGCCGACGTCGAGACCGCTGAGCCGCACGCCCGCCTTGACGAGGGAGACGGCGTAGCCGCGGCCGAGGGCGCGCAGCTCGACGAAGGGCCGGTAGAAGCCGTCGACGAGGCGGTTCACGGTGGCGTCGCCCTCGGCCGTCCGGGCATTGAGCGCCCGATGGAAGGCGAGCGCGATGTCGGGAGCGAAGCAGAACACGGCCGACGAGTAGAGGCTGACGCCGATGCCGCGGTAGGCGAGGCCGGTCAGCTCGGCGGTCGGCAGGCCGTTGAAGTACAGGAAGTCGCCGGGCACCTCGCTGCGGACGGCGCTGACGGTGCGCTGCATCAGGTCCATGTCGCCGAGGCCGTCCTTGAAGCCGATGACGCCCTCGGCGCGGGCGAGTTCGACGACCGTCTCCGGGGTGAGGACGGCGTTGTCGCGCTGGTAGACGATGACGTCGAGGGAGGTGGCCGCGGCGAGCTCGGTGTAGTGCCGGATCAGCCCCTCCTGTCCGGCGACCACGAGGTAGGGCGGCATGGCGAGCAGCCCGTCGGCGCCCGCGTCCTCGGCCAGGCGCGCGTACCGCACGGCGAGGGCCGTGCCGTATCCGGCGCCCGCGACGACCGGCACCCGGCCCGCCGTCTCCTCGACGGCGGCGGCGACGCAGCTCTGGAACTCCTCGGGGGTCAGGGCGTGGAACTCGCCCGTGCCGCAGCAGGCGAAGACGGCCGCCGCGCCGGCGTCGATGCCCGCGCGCACATGGGCGCGGAAGGTCTCCAGGTCGATGGAGCCGTCCGGCCCGTAGGCGGTGACGGGGAAGAACAACGGCCCGCTGGGAACGCGGAGTCGGGAAGCGAGAGGGGCTGACGTCACGGGCTCTCCCTAGCGTGCACGTTTCTGATTGATGTCTATATCTCTGAACGCGACCACGCTAAGGCGCCCTCTCGGCCCTGGTCAAGCGGATCGACCGTGCACAGAGGAGCGGATTCCCCGCCTCCGCGCGACACTTGACGCGACGCCATCGAGATCCTTAGCGTGTCCACGGATGTGAATTCTGTACGCGAATGAGTACGCGCCCGCGCACGGCCGCCCGAGGAGATCCCGCATGCCCGCTTCCCGCACCGTCCTGCTGACCGGCGCCGCCGGAGGCCTCGGCACCCTGATGCGCGGGCTGCTCCCGGCCTACGGCCACGATCTGCGCCTGCTGGACGTGCGCGGCCTCGACGGCACGCCCGGCGCGATCACCGCCGACCTCGCCGACAGGGACGCGCTGCGCGAGGCCGTGCGCGGCGTCGACGCGGTCCTGCACTTCGCGGGCATCTCCCTGGAGTCCACCTTCGAGAAGATCCTCAGGGCCAACATCGAGGGGACGTACAACCTCTACGAGGCGGCCCGTGAGGAGGGCGTGCGGCGGATCGTCTTCGCCTCCTCCAACCACGCGGTGGGCTTCACGCCGCGCCCCGAGGGCGACGACCCGCTCATCCCGCTCGACACCCCGCGCCGCCCCGACACCTTCTACGGCCTGTCCAAGTCCTTCGGCGAGGACCTCGCCCAGTTCTACTGGGACAAGCACGGCATCGAGACCGTCTCGGTCCGCATCGGCTCGTGCTTCCCGGAGCCGACGAGCGTGCGGATGCTCTCGGTCTGGATGAGCCCGGGCGACGGCGCGCGGCTCTTCCACGCGGCGCTCACCGCCGAGGACGTCGGGCACACCGTGGTCTACGGCTCCTCCGCCAACACCCGCCTGTGGTGGGACCTCTCCTCCGCCCGCGCGCTCGGCTACGAACCGCAGGACGACTCCGAGCAGTACGCGGAGAAGCTCATCGCCGAGCAGGGCGAGCTCGACCCCGCCAACCCCGATCACGCCCATCTCGGTGGCCCCTTCTGCACCGACCCGCCGGTCTGGCCGTACTGAACCGACGGCGGCACGGGAAGACCCGGGCCCGAACGGGCGGCAAGCGGGCGCCCCGGGCCCGCCGTACGGGCACGAACGGCGCCCGTACCCCAGGCCAACGCCGCGTGATCCGGGCACATACGGGCAGCATCACGCCCGCTTGGCACCTTCTCTCGTTCATGCGGGCGCTGTAGAACTTCCCCCAAGGCCCGAACGGGCACAGCGAGACCAGGGGAAGCAGGTGGCGCCGATGACCGCGGAGGAGCGTCAGCGGCGGATCGTCAGCGCGGCACGGACCTCCGGCTCCGTCGACGTGACGGAGCTCGCCGCCCGGCTGGGCGTCGCGAAGGAGACCGTCCGCCGCGACCTGCGCGCCCTGGAGGACCACGGCCTGGTCCGCCGCACCCATGGCGGCGCCTATCCCGTGGAGAGCGCGGGTTTCGAGACCACCCTCGCCTTCCGCACGACCATGCACGTCCCCGAGAAGCGGCGCATCGCCGCCGCCGCGGCCGACCTGCTCGGGGACGCCGAGACCGTCTTCGTGGACGAGGGCTTCACGCCCCAGCTCATCGCCGAGGCGCTGCCCGACGTGGCGGGCGGGCGCCCGCTGACCGTGGTCACCGCCTCGCTGGCCACGGCGGGCGCCCTCGCCGAGGCCGAGAACATCGCCGTACTGCTGCTCGGCGGCCGGGTCCGCCCGGGCACCCTCGCCACCGTCGACCACTGGACGACGCGCATGCTGGCCGGCTTCGTCATCGACCTGGCGTACATCGGCGCCAACGGCATCTCGCGCGAGCACGGCCTGACGACGCCCGACCCCGCGGTGAGCGAGGTGAAGGCGCAGGCCATCAGGGCATCGAGGCGCACCGTGTTCACGGGCGTGCACACCAAGTTCGGGGCGACGAGCTTCTGCCGGTTCGCCGGCATCGGCGACCTCGAAGCGATCGTCACCAGCAGCCGCCTGCCGGCCTCCGAAGCCCACCGCTACTCCCTCCTCGGACCGCAGGTTTTGCGCGTCTGACGGCCGCCCCTCCCCATCCCCGTACGGCCGCACTGGGCCACCGCACACCCCGACGCGCCCGAAAACCCCCGATATGACCCCTCTACGTCCAGGAGCACTCATGCGAACCCCGAGCCGACGGAGGTCGCGCGCGCTCGCCGCTGCCGCCGCAGGGACGCTGCTCGCCCCGCTGCTCACCGGCTGCTGGGCCGGCGCGGGCGGGACCGGTTCAGGCGACTCCCTCAACGTCCTGATGGTGAACAACCCGCAGATGGTGGAGTTGCGCAAGCTCACCGCCGCCCACTTCACCAAGGAGACGGGCATCAAGGTGAACTTCACCGTTCTGCCCGAGAACGACGTCCGCGACAAGATCAGCCAGGACTTCGCCAACCAGGCGGGCCAGTACGACATCGCCACCCTCAGCAACTACGAGATACCCATCTACGCGAAGAACGGCTGGCTCCACGAGGTCGGTTCCTACGCGCGCAAGGACACCGCGTACGACGAGAAGGACATCCTGGCGCCGATGCGCCAGTCCCTCACCGGAGAGGACGGCAAGCTCTACGGACAGCCCTTCTACGGGGAGTCGTCCTTCCTGATGTACCGCAAGGACGTCTTCGAGAAGGCCGGCCTGACCATGCCCGAACACCCCACCTGGCAGCAGGTGGCCGATCTCGCCGCGAAGGTGGACGGCGAGGAGCCGGGCATGAAGGGCATCTGTCTGCGCGGCCTGCCCGGCTGGGGCGAGGTCATGGCGCCCCTGACCACCGTCGTGAACACCTTCGGCGGCACCTGGTTCGAGAAGGACTGGAAGGCCCGCCTGGACTCCCCCGAGTTCGAGAAGGCGACCCGCTTCTACGTGGACCTCGTGCGCGAGCACGGCGAGTCGGGCGCCGCCCAGTCCGGATACGCCGAGTGCCTCAACAACCTCACCCAGGGCAAGACCGCCATGTGGTACGACGCGACGGCCGCCGCCGGGTCCCTCGAATCCGCCAAGTCACCGGTCAAGGGAAAGATCGGCTACGTCTCCGCCCCGGTGGCGAGGACCGAGAACTCCGGCTGGCTCTACACCTGGGCCTGGGGCATGCAGAAGGCCTCGCGCAACCCGGACAAGGCGTGGAAGTTCATCTCCTGGGCCTCCGGCAAGGAGTACGAGAAGCTCGTCGGCGAGAAGATCGGCTGGTCGAACGTCCCCGCGGGCAAGCGCGCCTCGACCTACGCGAACCCCGCCTACCGCAAGGAAGCCGGCGCCTTCCAGGACGTCACCCGCGCCGCCATCGAAGGAGCCAGGCCCCGCGACCCCGGCGTACAGCCGCGGCCCGCGCCCGGCATCCAGTTCGTCGGCATCCCCGAGTTCACCGACCTGGGCACCAAGGTCTCCCAGGAGATCAGCGCGGCCATCGCCGGACGCCAGTCCGTCGCTTCGGCCCTGGAGAAGTCACAGGAGCTCGCCGAGAAGATCTCCGAGGAGTACGAGGGACGATGACCGCCACCGCGAGCACCACCACCGTGCGGCACACGCGCGTGCCCGCCGCGAAGACACCCCCGTCGGGCCGGCTGCGCGCCTGGGCGACCAGGGCGCCCCTGCTCCCCGCCCTCATCTTCATGATCGCCGTGACCCAGCTGCCCTTCGTGGCGACCCTGGTGATCTCCTTCTTCGACTGGAACGCCCTCTACCCCGACGCCCGCAGCTTCGCCGGGTTCGCGAACTACACCGAGGTCCTCACCGACCCCGACCTGCGCAAGTCCGTGCTGACCACGATCCTGCTCACCGCCTCGGTCGTGCTGGCCAGCCTGGTCATCGGCCTCGGCCTCGCGCTGCTGCTCGACCGGAGGTTCAAGGGGCGCGGGTTCGTCCGTACGCTGCTCATCGCGCCGTTCCTGCTGGTCCCCGTGGCCGCCGCGCTGCTGTGGAAGCACGTGCTCTACAACCCCGAGTACGGCCTCTTCAACGGCCTGCTGCGCTGGGTGGGCGGTGACTCCGCGGCGCAGCCCGACTGGATCTCCAACACCCCGCTGCTGGCGATCGAGGCCTCCCTGGTGTGGCAGTGGACGCCCTTCATGATGCTGATCCTCCTCGCCGGGCTCCAGAGCCGTGACAGCGAGCTGATCGAGGCGGCCCGCATGGACGGGGCGAGCGACTGGCAGGTCTTCCGCCATCTGACCCTGCCGCACCTGCGCCGCTACCTCGAACTGGGCGCGCTGCTCGGCTCGATCTACATCGTGCAGAACTTCGACGCCGTCTTCACCATCACCTCGGGCGGTCTCGGCACCGCCAACCTGCCCTACACCGTCTACCAGAGCTTCTACCAGGCGCACGAGAACGGCCTGGCCTCCGCGGCCGGGGTACTCGTCGTCATCGGCTCGCTGATCATCGCGACCTTCGCGCTGCGGGTCGTCTCGTCCCTGTTCCGTGAGGAGGCGTCCCGCTGATGGCCGCTGTTACGGCGAAGACCGCCACCGAGGCGAAGGCCCGCCCACGCGCGCGTGGGTCCCTGATCGGCCTGGCCGCCTGGGTCGCCGGCACCCTGTTCTTCCTGCCCATCGCCTGGATGGCGCTGACCTCCTTCCACTCGGAGGAGGACGCCGCCACCAACCCGCCCTCGCTCGCCGCCTCGCTCACCCTGGACGGCTACCGCGAATTCTTCGGGGCGGGCGGCGGCGCGAGCCCCTGGCCCTCCCTCATCAACTCCACGGTGGCCTCGCTCGCCTCGACGCTGCTCGTGCTGGTGCTGGCCCTGCCCGCCGCGTACGCCCTGTCGATCAGGCCCGTGAAGAAGTGGACGGACGTTCTCTTCTTCTTCCTCTCCACCAAGATGCTGCCGGTCGTGGCGGGTCTCCTGCCGATCTACCTGTTCGCCAAGAACACCGACTTCCTCGACAACATCTGGCTGCTCGTCATCCTCTACACCTCGATGAACCTGCCGATCGCGGTGTGGATGATGCAGTCCTTCCTCGCCGAGGTGCCGAAGGCCATCATCGAGGCCGCCCAGATCGACGGGGCACGGCTGCCCACCATCCTCGCGCGCGTGGTGGCGCCCATCGCGCTGCCCGGCATCGCCGCGACCTCGCTGATCTGCTTCATCTTCAGCTGGAACGAACTGCTCTTCGCCCGGGTGCTCACGGGCGTCGTCGCCCAGACCGCGCCCGTCTTCCTGACCGGCTTCATCACCAGCCAGGGCCTGTTCCTGGCGAAGGTGTGCGCCGCGTCGCTCGTGATCTCCCTGCCGGTGCTCGCCGCGGGGTTCGCCGCCCAGGACAAGCTGGTCCAGGGTCTGTCGTTGGGAGCTGTGAAATGAAGGCCGCGATCGTCGAGTCGGTGGGCAAGGTCGTCGTCGGCGAGGTGCCCGACCCGACGCCGGGCCCCCGCGAGGTCGTCGTGGAGGTCGCCGCGTGCGGCCTGTGCGGCACCGACCTGCACATCAAGCAGGGTGAGTTCGCCCCGACCCTGCCCGTGGTGCCGGGCCACGAGTTCGCCGGCACCGTCGTCGCCCTCGGCGGCGACGTGCGCGGACTCGCCGTCGGCGACCGGGTCGCGGTGGACCCCTCGCTGCACTGCCACGAGTGCCGCTTCTGCCGGGTGGGGCGCGGCAACATGTGCGAGCGCTGGGCCGCGATCGGGGTGACCACCGCGGGCGGCGCCGCCCAGTACGCCAAGGCGCCCGCCGCCAACTGCGTGCGCCTGCCCGACCATGTGCGCACCCAGGACGCCGCCCTCATCGAGCCGCTGTCCTGCGCGGTGCGCGGCTACGACGTGCTGCGCTCGCAGCTCGCCTCGCACGTGCTGATCTACGGCTCGGGCACGATGGGCCTGATGATGCTGGAGCTGGCCAAGCGGACCGGCGCGGCAAGCGTCGACGTGGTCGACCTCAACCCCGAGCGGCTCGCGACGGCGAAGCGGCTCGGCGTCTCGGCGTCGGCGGCCGGGGCCGACGAACTCGACCGGCCCGGCGGCTGGGACGTGGTGATCGACGCGACGGGCAACGCGGCCGCCATCCAGGACGGCCTCGGCCGGGTCGCGAAGGCGGGCACGTTCCTCCAGTTCGGTGTCGCGGACTACGCCACGCGGGTGGAGATCGACCCGTACCGCATCTACAACCAGGAGATCACCATCACCGGGTCGATGGCGGTCCTGCACAGCTACGAGCGGGCCGCCGAGCTGTTCGCGGCGGGCGTCCTCGACCCGGAGGTGTTCATCAGCGACCGGTTGCCGCTGGACGACTACCCCCGGGCGCTCGACCAGTTCGCCGCCGGGGTCGGCCGGAAGATCGTCGTCGTGCCGTAATCCGGTGTCGCGCGGGCGTGGCCGGGGTCTACGCTCCCGGCCATGCCGAGACCTCAGGGATTCTCCTACGCCCGACGCCCCGACGGAAGCGTCACCATCACGCACGGTGGGCGCGGAGCGGGGACGCTGCGCGGCGCCCGCGCCGAGCGGTTCCTCGCCGAGGTCGAGGGCGGCGACCCGCAGCTCGTGATGGCCCGCTGGACGGGCAACTACAAGCACGGCAACGAACGGACGGCGCGCGACCACCCGCGCAACCGCGGCTGAGGCATGTGCGGCCTCCCGGAAAAAACCTGCCGCGGGTAAGGGAACGGCAAAGCGGGGTCGTTCGTTACCCCATGCATGACAGCTATGACCCCCGGCTCGAACATCCCCCTGACCGCCGCCCGCGTGGCGGTGGACGTCGCCGCCCCGGTGCGGCTCGACGTATCGGGCCTGCTGCTCACCGCCGACGGCAAGGTGCGCTCCGACGACGACTTCATCTTCTTCAACCAGCCCTCGGGCCCCGGTGTGACGTATCAGTCGGGCGGCGGCTCCACTCCCGACAAGATCATCGTGGACACGGCGGCCGTGCCGGCCGGTATCGAGAAGATCGTCGTGACCGCGAGTCCGGACGCCGCGGGAGCGACCTTCCAGGGCGTCGAGCCCACCGCGACCGTCCGCAACGCGGACGACGGCTCCGTGCTCGCCACGTTCACACCGCCGAAGCTCGGCACCGAGACCGCCCTGGTGATCGTCGAGGTCTACCTGCGCAATGGCGCGTGGAAGGCCCGCGCGGTCGGCCAGGGGTACTCCAACGGCCTCGCGGGCATCGCGACGGACTTCGGCGTCTCGGTCGAGGAGCCCGCCGCTCCGACGCCCGCCCCGGCTCCCGCGCCTGCCGCGGCGGCCCCCATGGCGCCGCCGGTGGGCCAGCCGGTGCAGGGACCGCCCCCGCCGGCCGCGGCTCCGGCCGCCGCCGCGCCCGCGCCCGGCGCCGGGAAGATCAACCTCGACAAGGGCCGGGTCAACCTCCAGAAGAACCAGACGGTGTCCCTGGTCAAGGGCGGCAAGCCGCTGCTCTCGCAGGTCAAGATGGGCCTCGGCTGGGAGCCCGCGTTCCGCGGCAAGGACATCGACCTCGACGCCTCCGTCATCGCGTACGGCCCGCAGCGCAACCACGTCGACAGCTGCTATTTCGGCAAGCTGTCGATCGTGAAGGGCGCGATCAAGCACTCGGGCGACAACCTCACGGGTGAGGGCGGCGGTGACGACGAGGTGATCGTCGTCGACCTCGGCCGTCTCCCCCAGGACGTCACGGGCCTGGTCTTCACGGTGAACTCGTTCTCCGGCCAGAAGTTCACCGAGGTCGCCAAGGCCTACTGCCGCCTGATCGACGCGGCCTCCGGCGAGGAGCTGGTCCGCTTCGACCTGACCAACGCCGAGGCGCAGACGGGCGTCATGATGGCGAAGCTGATCAAGCAGTTCACCGGCGAGTGGGAAATGACCGCGATGGGGCAGTTCGTCAAGTCGCGCACGGTCCGCGGCATGGTGAAGCCGGCGGCGCAGTCGCTCTGAGCAAGCGCCGCGCACGGCGGACGAGAGGGCAGACGAAAGGGGCGGCGGGCCGCGCGACGCGGCTCGCCGCCCCTTCGGCGGGTCAGGAGCGATTCAGCGGATCAGAGCTTGGCCAGCTTGGGATAGGGGCTCAGGAACCGTCCCTGACGGCCCGCGAAGTCGATGACGACCGCTTCCTCCCCCTCGACACCGACGATCCTCCCGAGGCCGTACTGGTCGTGGGAGACACGGTCACCCACGGCGAACTGCTCTACGGGTGGGGCGGGCGGTGCGGGCACGTTGAAGGGACTGTTCGGCAGATGGCGGCGCGAGCCGGCGGGCCTCGTCATGTTTGCAGTATGCGCCCCCGGACGCCCGCCGCACCATGCTCCGACCTCACACCGCCCTCACATCGGTATGGAACAGACACACAAACCGCAGCCGAAACGCCACGCCCAGCGCCCCTGTAAATCACCCTAAAGGGGTACTCCCGTGACGTTCCGGCCCCGGATATCGACGCCACGTGACCGTTATGTCACCTACGGCCAGAAGGCCCTAGTGCCGCTGCCGCTTCCAGGGACCCGTGATCGCCAGCAGGATTCCGGGCGTCTGGATGCTGGCGTAGAGGGTCCTGCCGTCGGGCGAGAACGTGACGCCCGTGAACTCGCTGTACGACGGGTCGTCCTCGGTGCCGGCGTTGAGTTCGTTGCGCGCGATGGGGTACGTGCGCCCGCGCTCGGTCGCGCCGAAGAGGTGCTGGATGCCGTCGCCGTCCTCGGCGATGACCAGACCGCCGTACGGCGAGACGGTGATGTTGTCGGGGCCGTCGAAGGCGCCGTCCTTGTCCGGGTCGGGGTTCACGCCGAGCAGCACCTTCAGGGTGAGGGTGCGGCGGCCGGGGTGGTAGAACCACACCTGTCCGTCGTGCTGGGCGGGGCTCTCGCCGCGGGCGAAGGAGGAGACGATGTAGACGCCGCCGTCGCCCCACCACATGCCTTCGAGCTTGCGGGCGCGCGTGATGTCGCCGTCGTCGAACTGCTCGCGCACCGGCACGGTCCGCGCGTCACGGTCGGGGACCTCCACCCAGTCCACGCCGTACACCGTGCCGGTCCTGGTGGCGCGCGAGAGGTCGTCGACGAAGCGGCCGCCGGAGTCGTAGCACTTGGGCGCCTTCAGGACACCCGCGTCGTCGGCGAGGCCGCGCAGCCTGCCGCGGCCGTGCTCGAAGCCGTGCGGCGGGGTCCAGCGGTAGAGCAGGCCGTTCGGGCCCGAGGCGTCCTCGGTGAGGTAGGCGTGGCCGCGCCGGGGGTCGATGACGACGGCCTCGTGGGCGTAGCGGCCGAAGGCCTTGATCGGCTTGGGGTGACGCCCGGCGCGCCGGTCCTGGGGGTCGACCTCGAAGACGTAGCCGTGGTCCTTGGTCATGCCGTTCTGGCCGGCCTTGTCCTCGGTCTCCTCGCAGGTGAGCCAGGTGCCCCAGGGGGTGCTGCCGCCCGCGCAGTTCGTGGCGGTGCCCGCGATGCCCACCCATTCGGCCACGTGGCCGTCGCGCCGGATCTCGACGACCGTGCAGCCGCCGGCCGCGGCCGGGTCGTAGACGAGCCCCTCGGTGAGCGGGACGGGGTGCTTCCACTTGGTGCGGGCGCCGCCGAGCTCGTGGTTGTTGACGAGGTAGGTGGTGCCGCGCGGGCCGCGGAAGGCGGCGGTGCCGTCGTGGTTGGAGGGCGTGAACTCGCCGCTCTCCAGCTTGGTGCGCCCGCTGTACGTGAGGACGCGGTACGAGAATCCGGCGGGCAGCGCGAGCAGCCCCTCGGGGTCGGGGATGAGCGGGCCGTAGCCGGGGCCGTGGTGGCCGTGGCCGCGGGACCCGTCCTCGCCCGTGACACCGGCCTCCTCGGTCTCGGAGGCGGCGAGCGCGCCGGGCGCGGTGGCGAGCGCGCCGACGCTGCCGGCCAGGACGACCCCCGCCCCGGTGATCGCGGAGCGTCTGGTGAGATCCCTGTGGGTGAGCGGCATGGTTACTCCTGGGTGCAGGCGCGAAGCGCGAGGGGCCTGGCTGCTGTAGCGGAAACGGTCGCTCCCGCTTCTGAACGGCGGTTTAACGGCGCACGACCGCGGAGGGCCACCTTCGGTGAACCTGGTCCTGGACCGGCAATCGGCGCGGCACACCTTGACCCGGGCGGTCCCTGGCAATAGACAGCACGTACGTGCAACCGCAGCACCCACGCGGGGAGGCGGGCCGAGTGGACGCACATCAGGCGCGCAGCCTCCATGAGGACCGGCTCATGAAGCTGGCCAATGTCACCGGCGTCGGCACAGGACGGGACGAACACTCGGGCCAGGACGTGATCGTCGTCTTTGTCACCCACCGAGTGCCCCGTGAGCGGCTCCGCGACGAAGACGTGGTTCCGGACGTGCTGGAAGGTGTCCCCGTGAGCGTGCTCGCCATCGGCGAGGTCGACGCGCAGAGCGGCGGCACGTAGCGGGGAGCGGCACCTGAGCGCGCCCCCGGAACCCTCACCCTGCATCCAAGGTGAAGAGGTGGTCTGGCGTGGAAAGCCAGCCCGAACTGATGCGAGGACCCACCGGCGGTCAGCTGAGCGACAGCTCCCGTCAGCAGGCGGTCTCCGACTTCCTGCGGCCCCAGCAGCCGCTCGCCAACGTCGTCGGCTTCGGCCACGGCGTGAAGTGGACGAGCGGCCGGCCCACCGGCGAACCCGCCGTCCTGATCTTCGTCACCCAGAAGGTCCCGGACTCCATGCTGCCCGAGCGGGACGTCGTCCCGAGCCGGATGGACGACGGCACCCCGACCGATGTCGTCGCGGTCGGCCACATCGCGGCACAGCGCAGGCAGAGCAGGCCGGGCGGTCGCCGGGCCGAGGACCGCGCCCCGGTGGCGTACGGCCCCGACGGCGGCGTCAGCGAGCAGCTCTCGGGCCTCGGCCAGCCGCAGCTGGAGGAGCTCGGGGGGCTCGGCGCGTTCGAGCCGCAGCTCCTGAAGCGCCGGATGCGCCCGTGCCCCTCCGGTTTCTCGGTCGGCAACGTCCGGGTGACCGCGGGCACGCTCGGCAGCGTGGTCTACGACTTCCTGCCCGGCGCCTCCGTCGATCCGCCGGGCTCCGGGCTCGGCGTCCCGGCGAAGTTCTACGTCCTCTCCAACAACCACGTCCTTGCCGACTCCAACCGGGCGCAGCTCGGCAGCGCGATCGTGCAGCCGGGCGTCTTCGACGGCGGCCAGGACCCGGCGGACCGCATCGCGGTCCTCGAACGGTTCATCACCATCCAGTTCGCCCCGCAGATCCCGCTGGAGCGGCACAACAACGTCGTGGACGCGGCGCTCGGCTCGGTCGACTTCCAGGACGCGACGCGTGAGCAGTACTTCAGCGGTGCGCCGCGCGCCTGGCGGCGCAAGGCGAACGTGGCCGTCGGCGACCTGGTGAAGAAGACCGGGCGTACGACGAACATCAGCTTCGGCCGGATCATGGCGGTCGACGCGACCATCGACGTCAACTACGGCACGGCGGGCACCGCCCGCTTCAAGGACCAGATCCTGACGACGAACATCTCCGCGGGCGGCGACTCCGGTTCGCTGGTCACCTCGCAGGACGACGTCGCGGTGGGCCTGCTCTTCGCCGGGTCGTCGACCGTGACCGTGGTCAACCACATCGAGAACGTCCGCGCGCTGCTGCGCGTGGAGATCGCCGAGCTGCTGGCCTGACGGTCAGGACTGGAAGGAGGATTTCCCATGACCACACAGGCACGCGGGGAGAAGGGCCGGTCGCGGACGGAGCGCCGCTTCCACAATCCGCAGGGCGCCGAGGTCAAGACGCGCGACGAGGCGTTCGCCTCGCGGATCGCCGACGTGTCGGCGCAGGACCTGTCGACGGGGTGCAGGCTGACGCTCCACAGCGGCCAGGTCACCTTCGCCATCGAGGTGAAGTACAACCCCAACACCTATCCGCACGTGGTGACCGGCGGGCAGATCACCGCCGGCATCTGCGGCGCGCCGTGGGACATCACGGGCGGCACGGTCGGCGAGACGCTCCGCCTGGACGCCAAGCGCGCCGGTCAGGGCAGCTGTGCCTCGACGATCACGATCGTGGGCGAGTACCAGAACCCTCCGGCCTACCGGGGGACCTACGGTTTCGACGGGGCGACGTCGTCCTTCAAGCACACGACGCGGTACGAGTGCTGACGCCCGCGGCACGGTGAGCGGACGCCGGGCGGGCCCTGCTGTGCGGGGCCCGCTCCGGTCTACAGCCCCTGCTGCGACCTGGCCTTGAAGGCCGCCTTGCGGGCCTCCTTCGCCACCTTCTTGTCCGGGTGCAGGCGGCCCATCGCCTCCAGGACGTCCGCCGTGGCGGGGTGCTCCACGCGCCACGCCGTGGCGAAGAAGCCGCTGTGCTGCTGCGCGAGGCCCTCGACCAGGCCCTGGAGCTCGTCGGAGTTGCCCTCGGCCGCGAGCTGCGCGGCCAGGGTGTCGATGGTCAGCCAGAAGATGAGCGCCTCCGAGGGCGCGGGCACGTCCGCGGCCCCGTGCTCGGTCAGCCAGACCCTGGCGAGCCCTCCGAGCTCGGCGTCGTCGAGCACCTCGCGCAGCGCGGGCTCGGCCTCGCCGCCGACCAGGGAGAGTGCCTGCTGGCAGCGGAGCCGCCGCAGCGGCGCGTTCTCGTCGCCGCCGCGGGCCGCGGCGAGCAGCTCCCGTGCCGCGTCCAGCGGTTCGTGCCGGGCGAGCCACTGCACGATCTCGGCCTGCGCGGCGCCCTGCGGGAAGCCGGAGGTGCCTTCGAGGAGCGCGTCGGCGCCCTTGTCCGCGAGGTCGCCGACGGCGGGCGCGTCGACGCCGGCCTCCAGCATGCGGGCCCGGACGCCGTACAGGCCGAGCGGGGTGAGCCGGACCATGCCGTAGCGGGAGACGTCCTCGTCGTCGACGGGGGCGGGCTCCTCCGCGTCGTCGATCTCGGCCATGAGGGCCTCGTCCACCGGCTGGTACTCGACGAGGCCGAGCGGTTCGAAGAGCCGGAACTGGTCGTCGAGCTTCATCATGGCGTCCGACACCTGCTCCAGGACGTCGTCCGTGGGTTCGCCCATGTCGTCGGGGACGATCATCGAGGCGGCGAGCGCGGGCAGCGGCACCGGTCCCTCCCCGCCCGCGGCGTCGCCCACGGTGAGCAGGTAGAGGTTGCCGAGGACCCCGTCGAGGAAGTCGGCCTCGGCCTGCGGGTCCCAGCCGAGCTCGGCGAAGTCGACCTCGCCGTTCTCCTCCAGGACGTCGAGAAGGTTGTCCATGTCGGGCACGGTGGCGTCCGCGTACACAGTGTCCAGGGCGCCGAGCCAGACGGCGAGGACGTCCTGCGGACTGCCCCCGGAGAGCACCGCGAGGTCCTCGCCCTGGGTGACGGTGCCCTCCGCGCCCTCCTCCTCGGCGTCCGTGACGTCGATCAGCCCGGTGTCCACGGCGATCCGCCAGGCCTCGCTGGCGTGCGCGGCGGCGTCCGGGTCGTCGGCCGCGAGGCCGAGTTCGGCGGCGGCCGCGGGGAGCTGGGCGTCGACGAGCTCACCGCCCGCGCCGACCCGGGTCCCGGGCCCCGCCCAGCGGGCGAGCCTCACGGCGCGGGAGAGCAGCGGGGTGGCGAGCGCGGCCCGCGCGAGCTCCGCTTCGGAGTGCAGCAGCACCGGCGGCAGGGTGGCGGGGCTTACGGACATCGGCTGGTTCTCCTCCGGAGGTACGGGCTCTGCAGTGCGCAAGCCTAGACGGATTTGGCACCATGCCGCCCGGTTCATGTCCCCGTCAGGAAACGTACAGCGCGGGAACACCCGTACAACCTTGACAACTCCCCTGGTCAGGCAAGAGATTGACGCGCGTAGAGCACCCGGTCGGCCCTGTGCCGCAGCTTCGTTCCTCCACCCTCATCCGGAGTCCCAGATGCCTCACATATCGACGCCCCGCCTTCCGAGATCCGCCGCCGTCAGCGCCGTGCTCGCCACTGCCCTGGCGGCCGGCCTGCTCGCCGTCACCTCGTCCGCGGCCGTTGCCGACGCGGTCCGCATCCATGACATCCAGGGCGACACCCGTACGTCGCCCCTGGCGGGGCAGCAGGTCAGCGACGTGTCCGGCATCGTCACCGGCGTGCGCGGCTACGGCTCCAAGGGCTTTTGGATCCAGTCCCCCGACGGCACGGCGGACGGCGACGCGGCCACCAGCGAGGGCGTCTTCGTCTTCACCGGCTCGGCGGCGCCCACGGTCGAGCCGGGCGACGCGGTACGGGTCTCGGGGACGGTCGGGGAGTACGTGCCCGGGGGCACCGGCTCCGGCAACCAGTCCCTGACGCAGATCACCAGGCCGACGGTGACCGTGGAGTCCTCCGGCAACGCCCTGCCCGCGCCGGCAACGATCACCGCCAAGTCCGTGCCCGACCGCTACGCGCCCGCCGGTGACCCCGCGCGGGGCGGCAGCATCAACGCGCTGCCCCTGCGGCCCAGCCGTTACGCCCTGGACCGGTACGAGTCCCTGGAGGGCATGAACGTACGGATCGGCAGCTCGCGCGTGGTCGGCGCGACCGACCGGTACAACGAGCTGTGGGTGACGGTGAAGCCGCACGAGAACGCCAACCGGCGCGGCGGCACCGTCTACGGCTCCTACTCCGCGCAGAACGGCGGCCGGCTCCAGATCCAGCAGCTCGCCCCGGTCTCCGAGCGGCCCTTCCCGAAGGCGGACGTGGGGGACGTCCTGCGCGGCACCACCGAAGGCCCGCTGGACTTCAACCAGTTCGGCGGCTACACCCTGACCGCCCGTGAGCTGGGCGACGTCCGGGACAGCGGCCTGGAGCGGGAGAAGACGCGCAAGCAGGGCAAGGGCGAGCTCGCGGTCGCCACGTACAACGTCGAGAACCTCGACCCGACCGACCCGCAGACGAAGTTCGACGCGCTCGCGGGGGCCGTCGTCGAGAACCTCGCGTCGCCCGACATCGTCGCCCTGGAGGAGATCCAGGACGACAACGGCGCCAAGAACGACGGCACCGTGTCGGCGGAGACGACCCTGAGGAAGTTCACGGACGCGATCGTCGCCGCGGGCGGGCCGCGCTACGCCTGGCGCTCCATCGACCCGGAGAACAACAAGGACGGCGGCGAGCCCGGCGGCAACATCCGTCAGGTCTTCCTCTACAACCCCGCGCGCGTCTCGTTCACCGAGCGCTCCGGCGGCGACGCGACGACGCCCACCGAGGCCGTACGGGAGAAGGGCCGCGCCGCGCTGACCCGCTCCCCGGGCCGCGTCGACCCGCAGAACGCGGCGTGGACGAACAGCCGCAAGCCGCTGGCCGGTGAGTTCGTCTTCCGGGGCCGCACGGTCTTCGTGATCGCCAACCACTTCGCGTCCAAGGGCGGCGACGAGGGGCTCACCTCGCACCACCAGCCGCCGCGGCGCTCGTCGGAGGAGCAGCGGCTGCTCCAGGCGCGGGCCGTGAACGGCTTCGTGAAGGACATCCGCGAGGCGCAGCGGAACGCGGACGTCGTCGTGCTCGGCGACATCAACGACTTCGAGTTCTCGGGCACCACCGAGGCCCTCACCGACGGCGGCGCCCTGCGTCCGGCCGTCGAGTCGCTGCCGAGGAGCGAGCGGTACTCGTACGTCTACCAGGGCAACGCGCAGGTCCTCGACCAGATCCTGACGAGCCCCGGCGTCGGGAACCGCTTCAGCTACGACAGTGTGCACATCAACGCGGAGTTCGCCGAGCAGAACAGCGACCACGACCCGCAGGTGCTGCGCTTCCGCCCGTAGGCCGCCCGGGGCGGGGCCGGCTCAGCCGTAGAGGTGGTGCAGCCAGTCCTGCCAGGCCAGTTCGGTGCGCTTGGCGTCGGCGTGCGCCCCGAAGTCGTGGACGCTCAGCGCGACCGGCGCGCCGAAGTGGTTGCGGCCGAAGAAGCGGTGCATGGTGTCGTCCGTCCGCAGCCCGATGAAGTACCGACTGCGGAAGTCGATTACGCAGTTCAGCTCCTCGCCCGGTCCCCCGGCGCGGACCCGGGCGCCTTCGGTCGCGTCGTCGGGGATGCCGAGCGCCCGGGCGAGGCGGACGAAGGCGTCGGGGGCGCGTGACGCGGGCGGGCCGTTGAGGCCGGAGTAGACGGCCTGGCGGTCCACGAAGTGCGCCAGGTACTGGGCCAGGGTGTGCAGGTGGAAGTCGGTGTGCTTGACGGCGCCGTCGTACTGGCTGTCCCAGTCGCCGGTGAAGACGCCGCTGTGCACATGGCGCAGCCGGCAGCGGCGGCCGCCGTCGCGGGGCTCGATGGTGTGGTCGACCTGGTCCAGGCTCTGGCCCGGCACCGCGTCCGGGTCCTCGACCCGGGCGGTCAGGCGGTGGGGCGGGTCCCAGCGGACGACGGTCCCGCCGTGCGGGGCGCTGCCGCCCTCGCACGGCTCGTAGAGCATGGGCCGGAGCCAGCCGCCGGTGCCGGTGGTGAGCGCGGCCCAGACCTGCGCCGGGGAGCCCTCGACCTCGAACTCCCGGGCGATCTCGAACTCCTTGCCGGTGCCGGACCTGCCGGTTCCGCTGCCGCTCATGCCGACTCCCTGGGGTGGAGTCTCCACCGTCCCGCCGCCGTCTGGGCCTGTCCAGGCGGGTGCGGCGGTCGGCGGCGGGGCGAGCGGGGAAACTACGCTCAGCTCGGTAGGAAGCCGTAGGCGAACCGGTGGCGGGAGACCGCGTCGTCCTGGACGACGCCGGGGAACTCCCGCACCCTTCGCCACTCGGGTGTGGGTGATCCGATCCCTTCGCCGGCCGCGGCGAGCGCGTCGGCGTGGGCCTGCTCGCTCTCCCACTCGGCGTAGTTGATCACCGTTGCACCGTCGGTGCTGACGTGGAAGTGGGCACCGAGCAGCCCCGGCCTCTCGACCGGATCGCCGCCGAGGGCGTCCAGGACGCCGTCCACCCAGGCGCGGGCACGGCCGGGGTCGGGGGCGTCGAAGTCGACCCGCACGGTCACGATCGCGCCGGGCTCGCGCCGCGCCCGGTGGTCACCGGGCCCGCTGCGGTACAGCCGCGTCCTGGTCAGTCCGAGGCGCTCGATGCCCGGCACGGCCGCGTCGATGTCGGCGTTCCGCGCGTCCCTGCCGTTCCCTGAGTGCGCGAAGAACTCCCCGTAGGCCTCCTCGTCCCGCCACTGCGAGTAGTGCATGACCGTGGAGCCGTCCGAGCCCGCGTACACGTTGTACGAGAGGAGCCCCGGGTGCGGCCACGGGCGGCTCTCCCAGGCCCGCGCGATGGCGATCAACGTGTCCCGCTGCCGCTCGGGCGAGCCGGTGCGCCAGGTGCTGACGAAGGTGAGGCCCACGTCGGCGCGGGCGGGGTCGGGGTGGGTGCCGGTGCTGAGGGTCTGGGGTGTGCTGGTCGCAGACATGGCTGTCGTCCGTCCGTCGGCTTCGGTGGGCGCGAGTGCCGGGCCCTGCGGGGCCGGCGCCTCGTACGCACCACGTTCCGACCTCAAGCGCGCTTCAGGTCAAGCCTTTTCGTGATCCGGCGCGGACACCTCGGCGAGATCGGGGCGCTTGGGCACCCGGCCGTCCCCCGATGAGCGGCCGCGCAGGCGCCGCCACAGCCACGGGCCCATGAACCCCGCGAGCCAGCGGGCCTCGCCCGTGACCTCGCCGAGGACGGACATGGGCGGCAGCGGCGGCAGTGTCCCGCGCCAGCCCTCGTGCCCCGGCACGCCGAGCGCGTCCGCCATCCCGGCGGCGATGCGGGCGTGGCCCAGCGGGCTCGCGTGCAGGCGGTCGCCGCTCCAGAGCCGTGGGTCGGTGGTGACGCGGTGCGGGAACGTGTCGAGCACGACCACGCCGTGCCGGTCGGCGGCCGCCCTGATCCGGGCGTTGAGTTCGAGGACGCGGGGCAGCGCCCGGCGGGCGAGGGGCACGATCCGCCCGATGTCGGGGAAGGTCACGGTGGCCACCCGCGCGCCCGCCCCGGTGAGTTCGGTGAACATCTCCTCGATGTCGGCGGCGATCCGCGCGGCGTCGAAGCCGGGGCGCACCAGGTCGTTCATGCCCGCCATGACGGTCACCAGGTCCGGTTTCAGCGCGAGGGCGGGCCCGAGCTGCTCCGCCTTGATGCGCGCCGTCAGCCGGCCGCGCACGGCGAGGTTGGCGTAACCGAAGTCCGGCCGCCCCTCGGCGAGGATCTCGGCGAGCCGATCGGCCCACCCCCGGTACCCCAGGGCGTCGTCACCGTCTCCGACGCCCTCGGTCTGGCTGTCGCCGATCGCCACGTAGCGCGTATAGGGATGCGGTTCCGCAAAGCTCATGGCCCGAGCTTCCTCCGCGCCTCCGGCCCCGTCAACGCGGCCTCGCACACACCACGGACGGCCGCGCCCCGCCCGGGGACACGGCCGTCCGACGGCTCAGCGGGGCCGACTGTCCCATCCGGCCCGGCTGCTCGCGCTCAGCCCGGCCAGCGGCCGGTGACGCGGCGCACGCCGACCGCGCCGCCGCGGTCCACCGCCGCCTTGACCACCGCGAAGATCGCGCCCTGCAAGGCCGCAGCGGCGAGGATCTCGCCCCAGGCGCGGTCCTCGTCGTGGGCGTCCGGGGCGTCGTCCTGGCCGGCCACCGCCTTCCAGGCGCGGTCGAAC
This sequence comes from Streptomyces sp. NPDC046335, assembly GCF_055587985.1. Taxonomy (NCBI): domain Bacteria; kingdom Bacillati; phylum Actinomycetota; class Actinomycetes; order Kitasatosporales; family Streptomycetaceae; genus Streptomyces; species Streptomyces sp. NPDC046335. The sequence continues at coordinate 125,117 of NZ_JBVJFF010000009.1, forward strand.
AGCGCGCTGGCGAGCATGCCGCCGAGCAGGCCGAAGCCCATGCCGAGCGGCTTGTAGAGGATCTTCGTCTTGCTCATCGGCGGCCGGCCTTCCCGCGGCGGCGCAGTGCCATCCAGACGATCAGCGCCCCCGCGCCCGCCGCGGCGAGCTTCCCCGGGTGGCGGCCGCCGGTGCGGACGACGTTGTCCGCGGCGGTCCTGACCGGCTCGGGCGCGTTCTCCCGCACCCGGCGCGCGGTCTCGGCGACCTTCTGCTCGGCCTGCGTCACGGCGGGGCTCTCCTCCGCCCGCGCCTTGACGCCGAGCACGGCCTCCTTCGCCAGGGCAGCCCCTTGGACGGCCTTGCCCTTCGCCAAGGCGGCACCATCGGCAGCCTTGCCCTTCGCCAGGGCGGCACTCTCGGCAGCCTTGCCCTTGGCCAGGGCGGCGCCCTCGGCGGCCTGGCCCTTCTCGTCCGACGCCTTGTCCTTGACGCGTGCCGCCTGCTCCGTGACCTTCTCCCGCACCTGCGCCGCCGTTCCTCGTACCTGGCCCTTGACCACGTCCGCCCGGTGCCGGGCGCGGGCCTTCACATCCGTCTTCGCGGCCAGTTCCTCGACGGTCTCGCCGAGCTGTCCGCGGGTCTCCTCGATCTGCCGGCGCAACTCGTCCGGCCCCTTCGCACCCGTGTTCTTCGGGCCCTCGGGCGTCTTCGTCATCGGTGCGCCCTCTCCTTGATCTCCTCGACGTCCGCCTTGACGCTGTCCATCGCCCCCTGCGGCGTGGGCGGAACCGCGCGGGCCAGCTGCCCGCGTCCCAGCACCGCGAGTACCCCGGCCACGGCGAAGAGCACGCCGGTGACGATCAGGGCGGAGGCCCACACGGGCAGCGCGAGCGAGAGCGCCGCGACGGCCGTGGCCGCCAGGGCCATGAGCCCGACGTACGAGACCGCGCCGGCCGCTCCGAGGAGCCCGCCGCCGCGCCCCGCGCGTTTGCCCTTCTCCGTCAGTTCCTGCCCGGCGAGCCGCATCTCCTGCCGTACGAGGTCCGAGAGCTGTGTGGTGGCCCGCTCGATGAGCTCTCCCACCGAGTGCTGTGCCTGCTCGTGCGCCGGCCGCTCGTCCATGGTCCCGGTCACGTGTGCCGCCTCCCTTCTGGGCTGGGGGCCCGGGTACCCGGGCCGCGCCCGGCTATCCCCGGTCGCCCAGCACCGCTCCGCACCTCGTAGCATTACTGTCATTCACCTCGTAGAAGAATTAAGTGGAGCTTCAGCGTCGGCGGGCCGAGACTTGCCGCATGACCGCCTCAGCGACCACTCGCGCCCCCGCTCCCTTCGGCCGCGCCCTCTGCGCGATGATCACGCCCTTCACGCAGACCGGCGCCCTCGACCTCGACGGCGCTCAGCGGCTGGCCGCTCACCTGGTGGCCGAGGGCTGCGAGGGTCTCGTCCTGTCCGGCACGACCGGCGAGGCGCCGACCACGACGACCGCCGAGAAGTCCGCCCTGATCCGCGCCGTCACCGAGGCGGTCGGCGACCGCGCCCGGATCGTCGCAGGCGTCGGCAGCAACGACACCCGGCGGACGGTGGAACAGGCCCTGGCGGCCGAGAAGGCGGGCGCGCACGGCCTGCTGGTGGTCACGCCGTACTACAGCCTGCCCCCGCAGGACGCCGTGGCGGCGCACTTCCGCACGGTCGCGGACGCCTGCGGGCTGCCGGCCCTGCTCTACGACATCCCCGGCCGCACGGGCACCCGTATCGACCCCGAGACGGTCCTGCGCCTCGCGGACCATCCGCGGATCGTCGGCGTGAAGGACTGCGCGTACGACATCCTCGGCAGCCAGAAGGTCATCGCCCGGACGGACCTGGCGTACTACGCGGGCTGCGACGAGTACAGCCTGGCGCTGTACGCGGTGGGCGGGGCGGGGTGCGTCAGCACGGTGGCCAACGCGATCCCCGCGCATGTACGGGCGGTCCTCGACGCGTACGACGCGGGCGACACGGCGGCCGCGCGCGAAGGCCAGCTCGCGGCCACCGGGCTCATCGAGCTGATGATGGCCGCGGGCCTGCCCGGCACGGTCACCGCGAAGGCCCTGCTCACCGAGCTCGGCCTCCCCGCGGGCCCGGTGCGGCCACCGCTGCTGCCCGCGTCCCGCGCGGTGACCGAGGGGCTGCTCGCGGCCTACCGGGCGGCGAAGACCGGGTACCAGCGCCCTGCCGAGCCGAAGTCCGGCGACCGGTAGCCGCTCAGCGGGACGGTCTTCCCGCTCCCGATGGTGACGAGGACGAGGCGCTGCCGGTACTCGTTCGAGCCGGAGGCGATGTCCCAGGCGATGAGCCGCTTCTCGTCGGCCCAGGCGACGAGTTGCTGGCCGGGCACCTTGGCGACGCGCTTGCCGGTGACGGAGTCGATGATCTCGGACGCCGTGGTCCTGGAACTGCCCACGAAGCCGCCATCGGCGAGTTTCCCGCTCGGCGAGAGGCCGGCCGTGTCCATCCAGTGCAGATGCCGCTCCTTCGCGGGAGTGCTCCTCTCACGGCCGCCGAAGTCGTAGTACTGCTGGTGGGGCGCCGACGTGAGGCCCGACCAGAGCAGGCTGCCGTCCCGGCTGAAGGCGAAGTCCTGACGGGTGTTGATGCTCGCCGGGCCGAGCTTGACGGCCTTCGTCTTCACCGCGCTCCAGGCGGAGTCGCCCGACGCCGCGTCGATCACGTAGAAACCGGTCCTGCTGGGAGTGGCGGGGCCGGGTTCCTTGCCCTCGCCGTCGGACATGGGATTGTCCATGTCGAACCGGTCCGGGTTCTCCCCGTACGTCGTCACCGCCAGCTTCGTGCCGTCCGGCGAGAACTCGACGCCGCCGGCCCCGCGAGGCGTCTCGATCCACCGTTCGACCTTGCCCGTGACCATGTCGAGGAGACCGACCCGCCGGGCGGGCAGCTCGCGTTCGAGGACGGCCGCGGTGCGCATGCCCGGCGCTACGGCCAGCACGGACCACCGGGTGTCCTTCTTGTAGGTGCCGGTCTTCTGGTCGAGCAGCCGGTAGGTGCGGGTGTTGATCTCGACGCCCTTGCCCTGCGGCACGCGCTTGGCGGTGCTGTAGGCGGCGAGCGCCATGTCACCCGCCGCGATCAGTTCGCGTGGCGGCGTCTGTCCGGGGTGCGCGACGACGTCGCCGGCCCGCAGCTCGCTGGCGGTCCGCGTCTCCTGCCGCCCGGCATCCGCGTCGAGGCCCGGCACCGCCACCGCCACGACGGTGGCCGCCGCGACGGCGAGCGAGGCGCCCGCGATCGTACGGTTCCTGCGGCGCCGCCGCGCGGCGAGCACCCGGCCGGCGAAGTCCCCCGGCAGGGGGCCGCCCTGCTCGGCCTGCTCCTTCAGCGACTCGCGCACCAGCTCTTCCACGTTCACGGTCATACCTCCATGGGCGAGAAGTCGGTGGAGTGCGGACGGGTGCCGGTGTCCGGCCCGTCCGGCCCGTCCAGCCGCGCCAGTTCGGGGGCGAGGCTCCTGAGCCGGGCGAGGGAGCGGTGCGTGGTGCTGCGCACGGTGCCGACGGTGCAGCCGAGAAGCCGGGCGACCTCCGCCTCCGGCAGGTCCTCGAAGTAGCGCAGGACCAGCACGGTCCGCTGGCGCGCGGTCAGTTTGGCGAGCGCGCCGCGCAGCACGATCCGCAGCTCGGCGGCGGACGTGCCGTTCTCGGCCGACGGGCTCTCGGGCGGCTCGGCGACGGCCAGTTCGCGGCGGGGCCACTTCAGCCGCCACCGGCTCACCTGCTGGCGGTACAGGATCCGCCGTACGTACGCCTCCGGCTCGTCGATCCGACGCCACCGGCCCGCCGCCTTGACGAGGGCGTTCTGGAGCAGGTCCTCCGCCGCGTGCCGGTCGCCGCCGCTGAGCAGCACGGCGGTCTTCAGCAGGGCCGACGATCGGGTCTCCACGAACTCCCGGAAGCTGTTCTGCTCTTCGGCATCCATCGTCACCTTCGCTCCCTGGTGGGCCTGTTGCCCTCCCGCACAGGTGAGGACGGGTCCGGACGCTCCCCGCTATGCCTGCCCGCGGAGAAATATCCGCCGGGCGTCCGCCGGGCAAGAGAAAGAGCGGCCACCTCTCAGGGTGGCCGCTCCGGTGAAGCGAGCGGGGTCCGGCGCGCGGCGGGGAAGCCGGGCCGTTCCGCGTGCGTCAGTTGTGGCTGTGCAGGATGTCGTTCAGGCCGCCCCAGACCGCGTTGTTCGGGCGGGCCTCGACCGTGCCCGTGACCGAGTTGCGGCGGAAGAGGATGTTCGAGGCGCCGGAGATCTCGCGGGCCTTGACGATCTGTCCGTCGGGCATCGTCACGCGGGTGCCCGCGGTGACGTAGAGGCCGGCTTCGACGACGCACTCGTCGCCCAGCGCGATGCCGACGCCCGCCTCCGCGCCGATGAGGCAGCGCTCGCCGATGACGATGCGGACGTTGCCGCCGCCGGAGAGGGTGCCCATGGTGGAGGCGCCGCCGCCGATGTCGGAGCCGTCGCCGATGACGACACCGGCGGAGATGCGGCCCTCGATCATCGAGGTGCCGAGGGTGCCCGCGTTGAAGTTCACGAAGCCCTCGTGCATGACCGTGGTGCCCTCGGCGAGGTGCGCGCCGAGCCGGACGCGGTCGGCGTCGGCGATGCGGACGCCCTTCGGCGCGACGTAGTCCGTCATGCGCGGGAACTTGTCGACGGACGTCACGGCGAGGTGCAGGCCCTCGGCGCGGGCGTTGAGCCGTACCTTCTCGACGTCGTCCACGGCGACCGGGCCGAGCGAGGTCCAGGCGACGTTGGCGAGGAAGCCGAACTGTCCGTCGAGGTTCACGCCGTGCGGCCTGACCAGGCGGTGGCTGAGCAGGTGCAGGCGCAGGTAGACGTCGTGGGCGTCCAGCGGCTTGTCGTCCAGGGACACGATGACCGTACGTACGGCGACGATCTCCACGCCACGGCGGGCGTCGGGGCCGATGGCCTTGGCGGCGCCCTCGCCGAGCAGCTCCACGGCGCGCTCGGCGGTCAGCCGCTCGCTGCCGGCCGGGCCGGCCTCGGCGACGAGCTCGGGCGCGGGGAACCAGGTGTCGAGGACGGTGCCGTCGGCGGCGATGGTGGCAAGGCCTGCGGCGACGGCGCCGGTGGTACGAGTAGCAGTCGTGTCGGTCATGGGTGAAACCTAACCGGAGCGGCGCCGCGCGGGCGAACCGGTCTCATGCTCCGAGCCGGGAAGCCGTCACCCCCGGCGGGATCAGCCTCCCGGCGGAACCAGACGCCCAGCGGGAGCAGCCTCCCAGCGGGATCGCCCGCCCGGCGCGAGCGGCCTCCCAGCGGGAGCACCCGCTCGGCAGGATCGACCGCCCGGAGGGATCAGCCTCCCGGCGCGAGCAGCCTCCCTGCGGAACCAGACGCCCAGCCGGAGCAGCCGCCCAGCTGGATCGCCCTCCCGGCGGGATCAGCCGCCCGGCGCGAGGAGCCGGTTCAGCATCTCTCGCGCGTACGCCTCGTCGTACGGTGTGTCCGTCAGCAGCACCTGGAGGCAGATGCCGTCCATCAGGGCGACCAGCGCCCGCGCCGTGACCGGATCGACGCGTCCCGCGAGCTCGTCGCCGATGCCCTGGCACCACTCGGCGGCCACCGGCCGCAGCGCGGGCCTGCGCAGGGCGGCGAGATACAGCTCGTACTCCAGCTCGACGCCCGCGCGCTCCCCGGCCAGCCACTCGCCGAGCAGCGCGGCGAGCTCACCCGCGAGGTCGGCCCGCGGGTCCTCGAAGGCGCCGCTGGCGACGACCGCCTTGGCGAAGCCCTCGTTGGCCTGGCGCAGGGCGGCCACGAGCAGTTCGTCCAGCGTCTTGAAGTGGTACGTCGTCGAGCCCAGCGGCACGTCCGCCTCGGCCGCCACCGAGCGGTGGCTGAGCCCGCCGATCCCCTTCGCGCCGGTCACCCTGATCGCGGCGTCGATGATCCGCTGCCGGCGCTCGGGGTCGTAGCGACGGGGCATCAGTGGGAACCTCCCAGGTTGAGCACGACGACGCCGGCGATCACCAGCGCGATGCCGGCCACCTTGACCGCACTGGTGCTCTCCCCCAGGAACAGCATGCCGATCCCGGCGACGGCCGCCGTCCCGATGCCCGCCCAGATCGCGTACGCGGTGCCCACGGACAGCGTCTTCAGGGTCTGCGCGAGCAGCGTGAACGCCACCAGATACGCCGCGACCGTGATCAGTGACGGCCACAGCCTGCTGAACCCCTCGCTGTACTTCATGGCCGTGGTCCCGGCCACCTCCGCCGCGATGGCCGCGGCCAGCAGTGCGTATCCCATGCGTACGAGTGTACATAACGTTGCGTACGGGCGTACGCAACGGCGGCGGACCTGTGGCTCGACGCGGAGGCGCGGGGGGCTAAGGTGACGCGATCACTGTGGGGGGACCACAGGGGCGTGAGACACACATGGAGCACGGACGCGATGCCGGACACCTCGGGGTGGGGACCTCAGCAGCCACAGCCGCCATACGGAGGTCCGCCCGTCGCACCGCCGCCCCCGCCCGGCTGGGGGCCGGCAGGGTGGGGGCCGGCAGGGTGGGGGCCGGCAGGGTGGGGGCCGCCCCCGCCGCCTCCGCCGAAGCCGGGGGTCATACCGCTCGCCCCGCTCGACGTCGGCGACATCCTCGGCGGCACCTTCGCCACGATGCGGCGCTACGCCAAGCCGCTGTTCGGCACGGCCGCCTCGGCGTACGGGGTCCTGGCCGCGGTCATGACGGGCGCCCTGCTCCTCGCGTACGCGGCCACCCGCGACGACCTCCGCGCGCTGTCCGCGGCGGACGCCGACTTCTCCTGGGAGCACGGCCGGCCGCTGCTGCTGGCGTTCGGCGCGGTCTGGCTGACGGGCCTGCTGGCCAGCCTCGCCGTGAACTCCTTCATCCAGGCGGCCTGCGCGGCGACCCTGCACGAGGCGGTCATCGGCCGCCGCGCGACGTTCGGCGCGGTGTGGCGCAGGGCCTGGTCGCGCACCCCCGCGGTGACGGCCGTGACGGTGCTGCTCGCGCTGATCCTGCTGCTGCCGGTGGTGGCGTTCGCCCTGCTCCTCTTCGGCTTCTTCGTGTCGGTGCGGACCGACTCCCTCGCCCCCGTCCTGCTGCTCCTCCTGCTCTTCTTCCTCGTGATCCCGCTGGCGGCGTGGCTGTACGTCCTGTTCGCGTTCGCGCCCGCCACGGCGGTCCTGGAGTCGGCGGGCCCGCTGACCGCGCTGCGCCGCTCGGCCCGGCTGGTGCGCGGCGCGTGGTGGCGGACGTTCGGCCTCTCGCTGCTCGCCGGGGGCATGGTGATGGCGGTGTCCATGCTGTTCCGCGTCCCGATGAGCTTCCTGGCCCCGGCGCCGCCGGAGCCGGACCCGGGCGGTTCCGCCGCCGAGATCTTCTTCGACGTACTCCGCTCCCAGTTCCCGCTCGCCCTGGTCGGCCTGGTCGGCACGCTCCTCGCCCAACTGCTGGCCACCGTCTTCCTGCCCCTGGTGACCGCCCTTCTCTACATCGACCGCCGCATCCGCAAGGAGGGCCTGGCCCACGCGCTGGCGGAGGCCTCCCCGGACGGGCGGTGACACCGCCGGCCCCCGGCACGACGAAGGTACGACGCAGGTACGACGAAGGGCCCCCCGCGCCATGGCGCGGGGGGCCCTTCCGGCGGAATCGACCGCCGTCGTCACATGAGCCTCAGACGTTGAACCCGAGCGCGCGAAGCTGCTCGCGGCCGTCGTCCGTGATCTTGTCCGGGCCCCACGGCGGCATCCAGACCCAGTTGATCCGGAGCTCGTTGACGATCCCCTCGGTGGCGGACTTCGCCTGGTCCTCGATGACGTCCGTCAGCGGGCAGGCCGCCGAGGTCAGCGTCATGTCGATCGTCGCGATGTTCGCGTCGTCGATGTGCACGCCGTAGATCAGTCCGAGGTTGACGACGTCGATGCCCAGCTCGGGGTCGACGACGTCGTACAGCGCCTCGCGGACCTCTTCCTCCGAAGCGGGCTTCGTCGTCAGGGTCTCCTGCGTACCGTTCTCGCTCATGCCGTCTTCCTTTCAGCGGCCCCGTCGGTGTCTCCCAGTGCCTGGGCGGTCGCGTCCTTCCAAGCCATCCAGCTCAGCAGGGCGCACTTCACCCGCGCCGGGTACTTCGAGACCCCGGCGAACGCGACGGCGTCCTCCAGGACCTCCTCCATCGCGTCGTCCGGCTCCAGCTTGCCCTTGGACTGCATCAGCTCCAGGAACACGCCCTGGATCTTCTGCGCCTCGTCGAGCTCCTTGCCGACCAGGAGGTCGTTCAGGACGGATGCGCTGGCCTGGCTGATGGAGCAGCCCTGGCCCTCGTACGACACGTCGGCGATCGTCGATCCGTCGTACTTCACACGCAGGGTGATCTCGTCACCGCAGGTCGGATTGACATGGTGCACCTCGGCGTCGCCATCGCGCAGACCACGCCCGTGCGGGTGCTTGTAGTGGTCCAGGATGACTTCCTGGTACATCGAATCAAGCTTCACGTCCCAGCCAGCCCCTCAGCCGAAAAAGTTCCGTACGTGCTCCAGGCCGTCGACGAGAGCGTCGATCTCCCCGGGCGTGGAGTACAGATAGAACGACGCTCGCGTGGTCGCAGGAATTCCGTAACGGAGGCAGACGGGGCGGGCGCAGTGGTGACCCACGCGGACCGCGATGCCTTCCTCGTCCAGAACCTGGCCCACGTCGTGCGGGTGGATGTCGCCGAGCGTGAAGGAGATCGCGGCGCCGCGGTCCTCGGCCGACGCCGGGCCGATGATCCGGAGGTCGGGGACCTCCAGGAGCCGCTTGACCGCGTACTCGGTGATCGCGTGCTCATGAGCGGCGATCTTGTCCATGCCGATGGCCGAGAGGTAGTCCACGGCCGCGCCCAGGCCCACGGCCTGGGAGACCGGCGGCGTGCCGGCCTCGAACTTGTGCGGCGCGGGGGCGTACGTCGACGAGTTCATCGACACGGTCTCGATCATCTCGCCGCCGCCGAGGAAGGGCGGCAGGTCCTCCAGGAGCTCCTGCCGTCCCCACAGGACGCCGATGCCGGTCGGGCCGCACATCTTGTGGCCGGTGAAGGCCACGAAGTCGGCCTGGAGCGCCTGCACGTCCAGCGGCATGTGCGGGGCGGCCTGCGAGGCGTCGATCAGCACCAGGGCGCCGACCTCCTGCGCACGGCGCACGATCGCCTCGACCGGGTTGTGCGTGCCCAGGATGTTCGAGACCAGGACGAAGGAGACGATCTTCGTCTTCTCCGTGATGATCTCGTTCATGTTCGACAGGTCGAGCCGGCCGTCGTCCGTGAGACCGAACCACTTCAGCTTCGCGCCCGTGCGCTGCGAGAGCAGCTGCCACGGCACGATGTTGGAGTGGTGCTCCATCTCCGTGATGACGATCTCGGTCTCGTGGTCCACGCGGTAGGGCTCATCGGCCCAGCCGAGCATGTTGGCCACGAGGTTGAGCGACTCCGAGGCGTTCTTGGTGAAGATCACCTCGTCGCGGCTCGGCGCGTTGATGAACGCCGCGACCTTGTCACGGGCGCCCTCGTACAGCGCCGTGGCCTCCTCCGCGAGGACGTGCACGCCGCGGTGGACGTTGGCGTTGTGCTTCTCGTAGTACTCGTTGAGTACGTCGAGCACCTGGCGCGGCGTCTGGGACGTCGCCGCGTTGTCCAGGTAGACGAGCTTCTTGCCGTCGTGGATCGTGCGATCCAGGATCGGGAAGTCCTTGCGGATCGCCTCGGTGTCGAGGAGGCCGGAGAGCCCCTGGTGGGCCGCTGTCACGCTGATACGCCACCCTTCGTGTACTTCTCGTAGCCCTCGGCCTCAAGAGTGTCGGCCAGCTCGGGGCCGCCGGACTCGACGATCCTGCCCGCCGAGAAGACGTGCACGAAGTCGGGCTTGATGTAGCGCAGGATGCGCGTGTAGTGCGTGATCAGCAGGGTGCCGACCTCACCGGTCTCACGGACGCGGTTGACGCCGTCCGAGACCTGGCGCAGGGCGTCGACGTCCAGGCCGGAGTCGGTCTCGTCGAGGATCGCGATCTTCGGCTTGAGGAGCTCCATCTGGAGGATCTCGTGGCGCTTCTTCTCGCCGCCGGAGAAGCCCTCGTTCACGTTGCGCTCGGCGAAGGCGGGGTCCATCTGGAGCTGCTCCATCGCGGACTTGACCTCCTTCACCCAGGTGCGCAGCTTGGGGGCCTCGCCGCGGAGCGCCGTCGCCGACGTACGCAGGAAGTTGGAGACCGAGACGCCGGGGACCTCGACCGGGTACTGCATGGCCAGGAACATGCCGGCGCGGGCACGCTCGTCGACGGACATCTCCAGGACGTCCTCGCCGTCGAGGGTGACGGTGCCCTGCGTGATCGTGTACTTGGGGTGACCCGCGATGGAGTAGGCGAGCGTCGACTTGCCGGAGCCGTTCGGGCCCATGATGGCGTGGGTCTCGCCCTGCTTCACGGTCAGGTCGACGCCCTTGAGGATCTCCTTCGTGGCGTTGTCGGCCTCGACGGTGACGTGCAGGTCGTGGATTTCAAGCGTTGCCATGTGCCTCAGGACTCCTGGGTGACGGAGACGAGCACATCGTCCCCTTCGATCTTTACGGGGTATACGGGGACGGGGCGCGTCGCGGGAAGGCCGGACGGCTTGCCGGTGCGGAGGTCGAAGCTGGAGCCGTGCAGCCAGCACTCGATCTGGCAGTCCTCCACCTCGCCCTCGGAGAGGGAGACGTTCGCGTGCGAGCAGATGTCGTGGATCGCGAACACCTCGCCCTCGGTGTGGACGACCGAGACCGGCGTGCCGTCGAGTTCCACCCGCTTCGGGGTGTCCTCCTCCAGCTCGCTCAGCCCACAGGCCCGAACGAACCGGGCTTGGTCGGTGGTCATACGGCCGACGCCTCCAGCTCCTCTTCGATCTTCGCGATGAGGCGCTCCTCGACGTCCGGCAGACCGATCTGCTGGACGAGCTCGGCGAAGAAGCCGCGGACGACCAGGCGGCGGGCCTCGTCCTCCGGGATGCCGCGCGACTGGAGGTAGAAGAGCTGCTCGTCGTCGAAGCGGCCGGTCGCCGAGGCGTGGCCCGCGCCGACGATCTCGCCGGTCTCGATCTCGAGGTTCGGCACCGAGTCGACGCGGGCGCCGTCGGTCAGCACGAGGTTGCGGTTCATCTCGTACGTGTCCGTGCCCTCGGCGGCGGCCTCGATGAGGACGTCGCCGATCCACACCGCGTGGGCGTCGTCGCCCTGGAGCGCGCCCTTGTAGACGGCGTTGGACTTGCAGTGCGGGGTGTTGTGGTCGACCAGGAGGCGGTGCTCCTGGTGCTGGCCCGCGTCCGTGATGTACAGGCCGAAGAGCTCGGCCTCGCCGCCGGTGCCCGCGTAGTGGACACGCGGGTGCAGGCGGACCAGGTCGCCGCCGAAGGTGACGACCACGGACTTGAAGGAGGCGTCGCGGCCGACCAGCGCGTTGTGCTGGGCGACGTGCACCGCCGTGTCGTCCCAGTCCTGGACGGAGACGACGGTGAGCTTGGCGCCGTCGCCGACGACGAAGTCGACGTTGGCGGCGAGCACGGCGTCACCGGTGTGGTCGATGACGACGAGGGCCTCGGCGAACGCGCCGAGCTCGATCACCTGGTGGGCGAAGGCGGTGCCGCCCTCGCCGTGCACGGCGATACGGATGGGCTCGGTGAGGACCGTCTCCTTGGGGACGGTCACGACCGAGGCCTTCTCGAAGGACGAGTACGCCTGGGCGGCGACGCGGTCGACGGGCTTGCCCGCCCTGCCGACGCGCGCGTCGTCCCGGCCGACGGTCTCCTGGGTGACGCCCTCGGGGGCGCTCACCTCGACGCGGATGCCGCCGTCGGCGACCGCGGTGCCGTCGTGCAGACCTCGCAGGCGCTCCAGCGGCGTGAACCGCCACTCCTCCTCGCGGCCGTGGGGGACCGGGAAGTCCGCCACGTCGTAGGACGGGGGCGCGCTCATGCGGGTGGCGACGGTGGACTCGGCGGCCACCGCGATGGATCCGGCGGTCGTCGACCCGACCGGGATATTCTGAGCCTCAGCCATGGCTGTCGTCGTGCTCTCTCTCTGCGTAAGGAAACTGCTCGCTGCTACGGGGCGCGGCCGGTCTTAACCGACCGAGCCCTCCATCTGCAGCTCGATCAGCCGGTTCAGCTCCAGGGCGTACTCCATCGGGAGCTCCTTGGCGATCGGCTCGACGAAGCCGCGCACGATCATCGCCATGGCCTCGAACTCCGTCATGCCGCGGCTCATCAGGTAGAAGAGCTGGTCGTCGGAGACCTTGGAGACCGTCGCCTCGTGACCCATCGACACGTCGTCCTCGCGGACGTCGACGTAGGGGTAGGTGTCCGAGCGGGAGATCGTGTCCACGAGCAGCGCGTCACAGAGCACGTTCGACTTCGAGCCGTGGGCGCCCTCACCGATCTCGACGAGGCCGCGGTACGACGTACGACCGCCGCCGCGCGCCACCGACTTGGAGACGATGTTGGAGGACGTGTTCGGCGCCATGTGGACCATCTTGGAGCCGGCGTCCTGGTGCTGGCCCTCGCCCGCGAAGGCGATGGACAGGGTCTCGCCCTTGGCGTGCTCGCCCATGAGGTAGACGGCGGGGTACTTCATCGTCACCTTGGAGCCGATGTTGCCGTCGATCCACTCCATGGTCGCGCCCTCGTACGCCACGGCGCGCTTGGTGACCAGGTTGTAGACGTTGTTCGACCAGTTCTGGATCGTCGTGTAGCGGCAGCGGCCGCCCTTCTTGACGATGATCTCGACGACGGCGGAGTGCAGCGAGTCCGACTTGTAGATCGGCGCGGTGCAGCCCTCGACGTAGTGCACGTAGGCACCCTCGTCGACGATGATCAGGGTCCGCTCGAACTGGCCCATGTTCTCCGTGTTGATGCGGAAGTAGGCCTGGAGCGGGATCTCGACGTGCACGCCCTTCGGCACGTAGATGAACGAGCCGCCGGACCACACCGCGGAGTTCAGCGACGCGAACTTGTTGTCGCCGACCGGGATGACGGTGCCGAAGTACTCCTTGAAGAGCTCCGGGTGCTCCTTCAGCGCGGTGTCGGTGTCCATGAAGATGACACCCTGCGCCTCGAGCTCCTCGTTGATCTGGTGGTAGACGACCTCGGACTCGTACTGCGCCGCGACACCGGCGACGAGGCGCTGCTTCTCCGCCTCGGGGATGCCGAGCTTGTCGTACGTGCTCTTGATGTCCTCGGGCAGGTCCTCCCAGGACTGTGCCTGCTTCTCCGTGGACCGCACGAAGTACTTGATGTTGTCGAAGTCGATGCCCGACAGGTCCGAGCCCCAGTTGGGCATGGGCTTCTTGTCGAAGAGCCGCAGGCCCTTCAGGCGCAGCTTCGTCATCCACTCGGGCTCGGACTTCTTCTGCGAGATGTCCTTGACGACGTCCTCGTTGATGCCGCGCTTGGCAGAGGCACCGGCGGTGTCGGAGTCGGCCCAGCCGTATTCGTACGTGCCCAGACCATCGAGTTCGGGGTGGGCAGTCTCCGTGGGGAGCGTCATGCGGGGTTCCTCCCGGCCGTGCGTGCTGATGCTGAATTGGTGGTCTGTGCTGTCTGGGGGGTGCTGCCGCCGCTGCGCGGGATGAACGTCGTGCAGACGCCGTCTCCGTGGGCGATGGTGGCGAGGCGCTGCACGTGCGTGCCCAGGAGCTCGGAGAACATCTCCGTCTCCGCCTCGCACAGCTGCGGGAACTGCTCGGCGACGTGGGCGACCGGGCAGTGGTGCTGGCAGAGCTGCTCTCCGACCGGCGCGGTGCGCGCCGTAGCAGCGTACCCGTCGGTGGTCAACGCCTTCGCCAGAGCCTCGGTGCGCCGTTCGGGTGGCGCCGCGTCGATCGCCTGCCTGTACGTATCGGCCTGGGCGGCGATCCGTGCCTTCGCGAACGCGACCACCGCTTCCTCGCCGTGGTGCTCGGTGATCCACCGCAGGGCGTCCGCGGCCAGCTTGTCGTACGACTGGTCGAAGGCGTCGCGGCCGCAGTCGGTCAGGGCGAACACCTTGGCGGGCCTGCCACGGGTCCGCGCGCCGTAGACCCGCTGCTCGCGGGGCTCGACGACATTCTCATGGGCGAGTGTGTCGAGGTGCCTGCGGACGGCCGCCTGGGTGAGGCCGAGGCGCTTCGCGAGGTCGGCGACGGTGGAGGGGCCATGGTCCAGGATGGACCGCGCGACCCGGTTGCGCGTGGAGCGCTCCCCGGTCACGAGTTCCTCCTGCGGAGCCTCGCCAACGTTTTTCACAACGCCATTGTTGCGTAATTCCTCAGACCCTGACAACCCGCGCCGCGATCACCTCCCGGTGCGCTGCGTCACTTAGGTTCACCTAAGCTGACCTGCGGAAATGATCACGGGGGGCGCGCCGGGGCAGGCGGGAGCGGGGGTCGGCCCTCCCGGGCGCGGCCATCCGGTTCCGCCCCGCGCGCCCGGGAGGCCTCCGGCGTCCCTAGACTGGCTCACCATGCGAAACGAGCCCGTCGTCCAGATCCAGGGTCTGGTCAAGCGGTACGGAAACAAGACCGCGGTCGACGGTCTCGACCTCACGGCAGGGGCGGGCATCACCGCCGTCCTCGGCCCCAACGGCGCGGGCAAGACCACCACGATCGAGACCTGCGAGGGCTACCGGAGACCGGACTCCGGCACCGTCCGGGTGCTCGGCCTCGACCCCGTCCGCGAGGCCGACGCGCTGCGGCCCCGCATCGGCGTGATGCTCCAGTCCGGCGGCGTCTACTCCGGCGCCCGCGCGGACGAGATGCTGCGCCATGTCGCCAAGCTCCATGCCGAACCACTGGATGTGGCCGACCTCATCGAGCGCCTCGGCCTCGGGAGCTGCGGCCGCACCACCTACCGGCGGCTCTCCGGCGGCCAGCAGCAGCGGCTCGCGCTCGCGATGGCCGTGGTCGGCAGGCCCGATCTGGTCTTCCTCGACGAGCCGACCGCCGGCCTGGACCCGCAGGCCCGCCGGGCCACCTGGGACCTCGTACGCGACCTGCGCCGCGACGGCGTCGGCGTCATCCTCACCACGCACCACATGGACGAGGCCGAGGAGCTCGCCGACGACGTCGCCGTCATCGACGCGGGCAAGGTCATCGCCCAGGGCAGCCCCGACGAGCTGTGCCGCGGCGGCGCCGAGAACACCCTGCGCTTCACCGGCCGCCCCGGCCTCGACGTCGCCTCGCTGCTCAAGGCGCTGCCACCGGACTCGGCGGCGGCCGAGCTCACGCCGGGCGCCTACCGCGTCAGCGGCACGGTCGACCCGCAGCTCCTGGCCACGGTCACGTCGTGGTGCGCCCAGCACGGAGTCATGCCGGACCGGATCGCGGTCGAACGCCACACCCTGGAAGACGTCTTCCTGGAGCTCACGGGTAAGGAGCTGCGCGGATGAGCGCCGCCGGTACGTATACGCCGAAGGCGGGCGCCGCCCCGCTCCCCCGCATGATCGCCGCCCAGGCCATGCTGGAGACGAAGATGCTGCTCCGCAACGGCGAGCAGCTCCTCCTCACGGTCGTCATCCCCACGCTCCTGCTCGTGCTCTTCAGCGCGGTCGACATCGTCGACACCGGAGAGGGCGAGGCCGTGGACTTCCTCGCGCCCGGCATCCTCGCGCTCGCCGTCCTGTCCACCGCCTTCACCGGGCAGGCCATCGCGACGGGCTTCGAGCGCCGCTACGGCGTGCTCAAGCGGCTCGGCGCCTCGCCACTGCCCCGCTGGGGCCTGATGGCGGCGAAGACCCTGTCGGTCCTGGTCACCGAGGTCCTTCAGATCGTGCTGCTCACGGCCATCGCCTTCGCGCTCGGCTGGTCGCCGCACGGCAACCCGCTCTCCGTACTGCTCCTCCTGGTGCTCGGCACGGCGGCGTTCTCCGGGCTCGGCCTGCTGATGGCGGGCACCCTCAAGGCCGAGGCGACGCTGGCCGCGGCGAACCTCGTCTTCCTGCTCCTGCTGGTCGGCGGCGGCGTCATCGTGCCGCTGGACAAGTTCCCCGACGCGGCGCAGACGCTGCTGGGCCTGCTGCCCGTCTCGGCGCTCTCGGACGGGCTGCGCGACGTGCTCCAGCACGGCGCGGGCCTGCCGTGGGGCGACCTCGGCATCCTGGCGGTGTGGGCGGTGCTCGGGCTCGGCGCGGCGGCGAAGTTCTTCCGCTGGGAGTAGGAGCGACGCCACGGCCCGGCGCCACGGCCCGACGTCACCGGCCCGGCGTAACCGGCGTCACAGAAGCACCGCATACGTCCCCCTCGTGAAGCCGTGCACAAGCGGCCCCCTACGATGGGACCCGTGCCAAACGTGACCCGAGCCGACGTCGCTCAAGCCGCGCGGAACCCGCTCGCCTACATCGCCGAGCGCTGGACTCCCACTCAGCGGACCGTCCAGCGGGCGGCCTTCCTCTCGCTCGCCATGACGGTCGTGATCGTCGTGACCGGCGGCGCCGTCCGCCTGACCGGCTCGGGGCTCGGCTGCCCGACCTGGCCCAAGTGCACGGACGACTCCCTGACGGCGACCCACGAGATGGGCTTCCACGGGGCCATCGAGTTCGGCAACCGCATGCTGACGTACGTGCTGTGCGCGGCCGTCGGCTGGGCGATCATCGCGGCCCGCTCCCAGAAGCCGATGCGGCGCAGCCTCACCCTGCTCGGCTGGGCCCAGTTCTGGCTGGTCATGGGCAATGCCGTGCTCGGCGGCATCGTGGTCCTCGTCGGCCTGAACCCCTACACCGTCGCCGCGCACTTCCTGCTCTCCAGCGCCCTGATCGCGGTCGCCGTCACGATGTGGCAGCGCACCCGTGAGGGCGACGCCGAGCCGCGCCCGCTGGTCGGCAGGGCCGTGGCACAGCTCGTATGGGTCCTGGTCACGGCCTCGGCGCTGCTGATCGCGGTGGGCACGGTCGTGACCGGCGCGGGACCGCACGCCGGCGACTCCAGCGACGTGCCGCGGATGAACCTTGCCCCCGTCGGGCTCGACTGGGAGGGCGTCACCAAGCTGCACGCGGTCCTGGCCTGGATCGTGGTGACGCTGGCGTTCGCCCTCTGGTTCGTCCTCAAGGCGGTCGACGCGCCGCCCGGCCCGCTGGCCCGCACCCGTGACCTGTTCCTGATCCTCCTCGCGCAGGGCGCCATCGGCTACGTCCAGTACTTCACGGACCTGCCGGAGGTCCTGGTCGGCCTGCACATGTTCGGCTCGTGCCTGGTGTGGATCGCCGTGATGCGCGTGCTCCTCTCCCTGCGTGAGCGCCCGGCCGCCACGGCCGAGGTACCCGCCCCGAAGGACGACGCGCAGCTCTCGGCGGTCTAGGCGGCCTCCGGGAGGCCGTAGACGCGGCGGGCGTTGCCCGCCGCGAGGAGGCCAGCGACGCGCTGGGCGTCGGTGAATGACCAGGCCCCCTCCGCGACCCAGGTCCCGAGGACCGTGCCGAGCGCCTCACGGAAGAGGTGCGCCCCCACGACGTGCAGCTCGGGCAGGCCGTGCGCGCCGCTGGAGAACAGCAGCTTGCCGAAGGGCGCGAGTTCGAGGATCTCCGCCAGTACGGCCGCCGCCCGCGCCCCGGTGCGCACGAGCGCGGGGCCGAGGTCGGCGTAGACGTGCGGGAAGACCGCCGCGAGGTGTGCGGCGCTGCGGTGGTACGGATAGCCGTGCAGCAGTACGAGGTCGGTGCCGAGCCCCGCGGTGGCCCGCGCGAAGTCCCCGAAGTACGTCCCCGGGTCCCCCGCCCCCGCGTGTAGCTGGAGCGGCAGCCCCGAATCCACCGCGATCCAGAGCAGATGCCGCAGCAGGACGGGATCGGCGAGCTCCCCGCCCACCTGCCGCCTCCCCAGCCAGCGCTCCACCGCACCCCGCACCTCGCCGGGACCCGGCGGCCGTGCCGTCAGGGCGAGCGGGTGGCGCACCCCCGCGACCGAGGTGAAGGCGACGGCGCCCGCGGCCGCGGCGTGCACGGACTGGGCGAGGTTAGCGAGGAAGGAGTCGGCGGTGCCCGAGGTGTCCGCGACCTGCTCGGCAAGGAGCTCCAGGCGGACGATCTCGTGGGCCTCGGCATCGCCGGCGGAGGCCATCTCGCCGGGCCCCGTGAGATCCCCCGGCAGCCCGGTGTCGACGAGGTACGTGGTGATGCCGCTGCCCCGCAGCAGGCGCCGCCCCGACTCCAGGACGCCCAGATCGCGGCGCCTGGCCAGATAGCGGACCGGCGGGCAGTGCGGATCGAGGCCGAGCAGCGGCGGGCACAGGCGGCGCACCGCGAAGCCGGTCTGGGTGTCGAAGAAGGTGGTGCCGGGGGCGGGCGGTCCCCCGCCCCGGCCGAGGTGGGTCTCGAACGTGCCGAGGCCCAGCTCCGTACGGAGGACGCCATGGCAGTACTGGTCCACCAGGGACGGCGTTTCGATCATGCGGACTCCCGAGGACTCCCGCTGAATGGACCTGGCTCGTACCGGTCCTAACGGGTGACCCCGGCGTCTGGTGTTGCCTTTATCCGGCCACTGCGTGCCGAACAGAGACGCGAAACAGTCCCCCGGAGGGCGACCTCAGCCGTTCCCGCGCTGCTCAGCCGCCCGGGGCCCGTCCGTTCGGTGCCCCTCGCCCGATCGGGGCATGCCTCACTTGTTCTTCGGTCCGCCGACCTGGATCCCGGCCATGCGCGTCCATTCGTAGGGACCGGTCTCCACCTTCGCGGCGAATTCCCCGTCGAAGTCCTCGTGGACGGTGATCCCGGCCTTCTCCACGGCGCTCTGCGCCACGGCGTAGGTCGGCGCCACCAGGTCGCCCCAGCCGCCGTCCTCGCCGACCAGGACGATGCGGGTGCCCTCGTGCCCGATGTAGGCGAGCTGCCCCTCGGCCCCGCCGTGCGCCTGCGCGAAGGCGCCGATCTCCTTGGCGAGCTTGGCCGCCCGGCGCTCGGCCCTGGCCGCCTTCTTGCTGTCCTCAACCTGCTCGGTCTCTGCCATGAGCAGGATGCTACCGACGGGTAGATCAACGCGCGACGGGCGGGGCGCGTGGTGTACGACACCACACGCCCCGCCCGTCGAGAACAGCGGGGGACTCAGCGCAGGAAGGGGTCCACGGCCACCGCGACGAAGAGCAGCGACACATAGGTGATGGACCAGTGGAAGAGCCGCATCTCCTTGAGCTTGCCGCCCGTGGCCTCCGACTTGGCGCGGTTCTGGAGCCCGTGCGCCTCCCAGAGCCACCAGCCGCCGGTCACCAGCGCCACCACGGTGTAGAACCACCCGGTGTAGCCGAGGGGCTGGAGGAGCAGGGAGACCGCGACCATGACCCAGCTGTAGAGGACGATCTGGCGGGCGACCACCTTGTTGGAGGCGATGACCGGCAGCATCGGCACGCCGACGCGCGCGTAGTCCTCCTTCACCTTCATGGACAGCGGCCAGTAGTGCGGCGGCGTCCAGAAGAACATGACCAGGAAGAGGACGATCGGCGCCCACGACATGGAGTTGGTGACCGAGGACCAGCCGATCAGGACCGGCAGACAGCCCGCGATGCCGCCCCAGACGATGTTCTGCGAGGTGCGCCGCTTGAGGATCATCGTGTAGACGATCACGTAGAAGAGGAGCGCGCCGAGCGAGAGCCAGGCGGAGAGCCAGTTCACGGCGAGGCCGAAGAGCAGCGTCGAGACGACCGCGAGGCCGATGCCGAAGACCAGGCACTCGCGCGGGCTCACCATGCCGGTGACCAGTGGCCGCTGCGACGTCCGGTCCATCAGGGCGTCGATGTCGCGGTCGATGTACATGTTGAGCGCGTTCGCGCCCCCTGCCGAGAGATACCCGCCCACGCAGGTCACGAGGACCAGCCACAGGTCGGGCACGCCCTGCTCGGCGAGGAACATCACCGGAACGGTGGTGATGAGGAGGAGTTCGATGATCCGCGGCTTGGTCAGAGCCACGAACGCCTTGACACGGGCCCCGAACGGCCGATGGCTCGGGCTAAGTTCCGTCCCGGAAACCCCCGCTGGACGGGATTCAACGGCCGTCACGCACACCCCTGACAGAGACATCCCAGCGGGCCGACCAGCACTTCTGACATGAAGATCCGGTAAAGACCCGCGCGTACCACGCCACTGTAGACGTTGCCCATACTTCGCTCTTCGCGGGGGTGGGGTCGTGTTGACCGCCGCACCCGGGGGTACCGGATGTCCGCCGGGCAGTCACGTGAGCGGTATCCGCTGTCCTTTGAGCGGACACATGAGCGATACGGAGAGCCCTTTGAGCGGTCACATGAGCGCTTGTGTATTCACATGGCGAATCGGCGCTTATTCCTTTCAGGAGGCGGATACCCGGTTGTCCCGGCAGTCTGGAATGAGTCGAAAAAATGCACGCCTTAGCAGCGGTAGGCTCGACTACGGCCGGTGAGATCGACATCGCCGGCATTCGACATGTGGAGAGGAGCCCTGACTCAGGGTGAGCACCAAGCCGACCACCACAGACCTCGAGTGGACCGAACTGGACCAGCGAGCCGTTGACACCGCTCGCGTCCTGGCCATGGATTCCGTACAGAAGGTCGGCAACGGCCATCCCGGTACGGCCATGAGCCTCGCGCCCGCCGCGTACACGCTTTTCCAGAAGGTGATGCGGCACGACCCGGCGGACGCCGACTGGACCGGCCGCGACCGGTTCGTCCTCTCCGCGGGCCACTCGTCACTGACCCTTTACACCCAGCTCTACCTGGCCGGCTTCGGCCTGGAGCTCGACGACCTCAAGGCGTTCCGCACCTGGGGCTCGAAGACTCCGGGCCACCCGGAGTACGGGCACACGACGGGTGTGGAGACGACGACGGGCCCGCTGGGCCAGGGCGTCGCCAACGCCGTGGGCATGGCGATGGCCGCCCGCTACGAGCGCGGCCTGTTCGACCCGGAGGCGGCCCCCGGCACCTCCCCGTTCGACCACTTCATCTACGCCATCGCCGGTGACGGCTGCCTCCAGGAGGGCATCTCCGCGGAGGCGTCCTCGATGGCCGGGCACCAGAAGCTCGGCAATCTGGTCCTGCTGTGGGACGACAACCACATCTCGATCGAGGGCGACACGGAGACCGCGGTCTCCGAGGACACCGTCAAGCGCTACGAGGCCTACGGCTGGCACGTCCAGCGCGTGGAGCCCAAGGAGAACGGCGACCTCGACCCGGCCGCCCTCTACGCCGCGATCCAGGCCGCCAAGGCCGAGACCGAGCGTCCCTCCTTCATCGCGATGCGCTCGATCATCGCCTGGCCGGCCCCGAACGCGCAGAACACCGAGGCCGCCCACGGCTCGGCGCTCGGCGACGACGAGGTGGCCGCCACCAAGCGCGTCCTCGGCTTCGACCCGGAGCAGTCCTTCGAGGTCTCCGACGAGGTCATCGCGCACACCCGCAAGGCCCTGGACCGCGGCACCGAGGCCAAGGCCCAGTGGGAGAAGGGCTTCGCCGCCTGGCGCTCCGCCAACTCCGAGCGCGCCGCCGAATTCGACCGCGTCGCCAAGGGCGAGCTGCCCGCAGGCTGGGAGGAGAAGCTCCCGGAGTTCGAGGCCGGCAAGGCCGTCGCCACCCGCGCCGCCTCCGGCAAGATCCTCCAGGCGCTCGGCGGGGTCATTCCCGAGCTGTGGGGCGGCTCCGCCGACCTCGCGGGCTCGAACAACACGACGATCGACAAGACGTCGTCGTTCCTGCCCACGGGCAACCCGCTGCCCGGCGCCGACCCGTACGGCCGTACGGTCCACTTCGGCATCCGCGAGCACTCCATGGCCGCGGAGATGAACGGCATCGCGCTGCACGGCAACACCCGCATCTACGGCGGCACCTTCCTGGTGTTCTCCGACTACATGCGCAACGCCGTCCGCCTGTCCGCGCTGATGCACCTCCCGGTGACGTACGTGTGGACGCACGACTCCATCGGTCTCGGCGAGGACGGCCCGACGCACCAGCCGGTCGAGCACCTGGCCTCGCTGCGCGCCATCCCGGGCCTGAACGTGGTCCGTCCCGCCGACGCCAACGAGACCGTCATCGCCTGGCGCGAGATCCTCCGGCGCTACACCAAGGAGTTCGGCGTGGGCGCCCCGCACGGCCTCGCGCTGACCCGCCAGGGCGTGCCGACGTACGAGCACAACGAGGACGCCGCCAAGGGCGGCTACGTCCTCTTCGACGCCGAGGGCGGCGAGCCGGAGGTCATCCTCATCGGCACCGGCTCCGAGGTGCAGCTCGCCGTCGAGGCGCGCGAGCAGCTCCAGGCCGCGGGCGTCCCGACGCGGGTCGTCTCGATGCCGTCGGTCGAGTGGTTCGACGAGCAGGACCAGGGTTACCGCGACAGCGTGCTGCCGCCCTCGGTGAAGGCGCGCGTGGCGGTCGAGGCGGGCATCGGCCTGACCTGGCACCGCTTCGTCGGCGACGCCGGCCGCATCGTGTCCCTGGAGCACTTCGGCGCCTCCGCGGACGCGAAGGTGCTTTTCCGTGAGTTCGGGTTCACCGCCGACAAGGTGGCCGAGGCGGCGCGGGAATCGATCGCCGCCGCTCAGCGCTGACGCCCATATACGACCAAGTAGGAGATGTAATTTCCATGACAGACGCACTCAAGCGCCTCTCCGAAGAAGGCGTCGCGATCTGGCTGGACGACCTGTCGCGCAAGCGGATCACGTCCGGCAACCTCGCCGAGCTGATCGACCAGCAGCACGTCGTGGGCGTCACGACCAACCCCTCGATCTTCCAGAAGGCCATCTCGCAGGGCGACGGTTACGACCAGCAGCTCTCCGACCTCGCGGCCCGTGAGGTCACCGTCGAGGAAGCCATCCGGATGATCACGACGGCGGACGTCCGTGACGCCGCCGACATCCTGCGCCCCGTCTTCGACGCGACGGGCGGCCAGGACGGCCGTGTGTCGATCGAGGTCGACCCGCGCCTGGCGCACAACACCAAGGCGACGACCGCCGAGGCCAAGCAGCTCGCCTGGCTGGTGGACCGGCCGAACGCGCTCATCAAGATCCCGGCCACCGAGGCGGGCATCCCGGCGATCACCGAGGTCATCGGCCTCGGCATCAGCGTCAACGTCACGCTGATCTTCTCGCTCGAGCGCTACCGCATGGTCATGGACGCGTACCTGGCAGGCCTGGAGAAGGCCAAGGAGCGCGGCCTGGACCTCTCGAAGATCCACTCGGTGGCGTCCTTCTTCGTGTCCCGCGTGGACACCGAGATCGACAAGCGCCTGGACGGCATCGGCACGGACGAGGCCAAGTCCCTCAAGGGCAAGGCCGCGCTCGCCAACGCCCGTCTCGCCTACGAGGCGTACGAGGAGGTCTTCTCCTCCGACCGCTTCGCCGCGCTCGACAAGGCGCAGGCCAACAAGCAGCGTCCGCTGTGGGCCTCGACCGGCGTGAAGGACCCGGCGTACAAGGACACCCTGTACGTCGACGACCTGGTCGCGCCCAACACGGTGAACACCATGCCGGAGGCGACCCTGGAGGCCACCGCCGACCACGGTTCGATCACCGGAAACACCATCGCGGGCACCTACGACCAGGCTCGGTCGGAGATCGCCGCGGTGGAGAAGCTCGGCATCTCGTACGACGAGGTCGTGCAGCTGCTCGAGGAGGAGGGTGTCGACAAGTTCGAGGCCTCCTGGACCGACCTGCTCAAGTCGACCGAGGCCGAGCTCAAGCGCCTCGCTCCTTCGAAGGGCTGACCCACTTTGTCAAGCAGCAATCCGCTGCGTGACGCCGCAGACCGACGGCTCCCGCGTATCGCGGGGCCGTCGGGCCTGGTCATTTTTGGCGTCACGGGCGATTTGTCCCGTAAAAAGTTGATGCCCGCCGTCTACGACCTCGCCAACCGGGGTCTCCTGCCGCCGGGCTTCTCGCTCATCGGCTTCGCCCGCCGCGACTGGGAGGACGAGGACTTCGCCCAGGTCGTCCACGACGCGGTCAAGCAGCACGCGCGTACGCCGTTCCGCGAGGAGGTCTGGCAGCAGCTCATCCAGGGGATGCGCTTCGTCCAGGGCAACTTCGACGACGACGAGGCGTTCGAGCAGCTCAAGGCCACCATCCAGGAGCTGGACAAGGCCCAGGGCACGGGCGGCAACTTCGCCTTCTACCTCTCGGTGCCCCCGAAGTTCTTCCCGCAGGTCGTCCAGCAGCTCAAGAAGCACGACCTCGCCGACGCGCCCCAGGGTGCCTGGCGCCGCGCCGTCATCGAGAAGCCGTTCGGCCACGACCTGACCTCGGCCCGCGAGCTGAACGCGATCGTGCACGAGGTGTTCGATCCGGACCAGGTGTTCCGGATCGACCACTACCTCGGCAAGGAGACCGTCCAGAACATCCTGGCGCTGCGCTTCGCCAACCAGATGTTCGAGCCGATCTGGAACCGGTCGTACGTGGACCACATCCAGATCACGATGGCCGAGGACATCGGCATCGGCGGCCGCGCCGGCTACTACGACGGCATCGGCGCCGCCCGTGACGTCATCCAGAACCACCTGCTCCAGCTCATGGCGCTGACCGCGATGGAGGAGCCCGCCTCCTTCGAGGCGGACGCCCTGGTCGCCGAGAAGGCGAAGGTCCTCGGCGCCGTGCGGCTGCCCAAGAACCTGGGCGAGAGCACGGTCCGCGGCCAGTACGCCGCCGGGTGGCAGGGCGGCGAGAAGGCCGTCGGCTACCTCCAGGAAGAGGGCATCGACCCCAAGTCGAAGACCGACACCTACGCGGCCGTCAAGCTGGAGGTGGACAACCGCCGCTGGGCGGGCGTGCCCTTCTACCTGCGTACGGGCAAGCGCCTGGGCCGCCGCGTCACCGAGATCGCGGTCGTCTTCCAGCGCGCGCCCCACTCCCCCTTCGACCACACCGCGACCGAGGAGCTCGGGCACAACGCGATCGTCATCCGCGTCCAGCCCGACGAGGGCATCACGGTCCGCTTCGGCTCCAAGGTGCCCGGCACCTCCATGGAGATCCGGGACGTCTCGATGGACTTCGCGTACGGCGAGTCCTTCACCGAGTCGAGCCCGGAGGCGTACGAGCGCCTGATCCTGGACGTCCTGCTCGGCGACGCCAACCTCTTCCCGCGCACGGAGGAGGTCGAGCTGTCCTGGAACATCCTCGACCCGATCGAGCAGTACTGGGACAAGCACGGCAAGCCCGCGCAGTACCCGGCAGGCACCTGGGGCCCGACCGAGGCGGACGAAATGCTCGCACGAGACGGACGGAGCTGGCGTCGGCCATGAAGATCGACCTTACGGACACCACGTCCAGCAAGATCAACAAGGCGCTCGTGCAGGGCCGCAGGGCGATCGGCACACCGGCCGTCGGCATGGTCCTCACCCTCGTCATCGTCACCGACGAGGAGAACGCCTACGACTCACTGAAGGCGGCCAACGACGCGTCCCGCGAGCACCCCTCGCGGACCCTCGTGGTCATCAAGCGCGCCGCGCGCTCGCCCCGGGACCGCACCACCTCGCGCCTGGACGCCGAGGTCCGCGTCGGCGTCGAGGCGGGCACCGGCGAGACGGTGGTCCTGCGGCTGTACGGCGAGGTCATCGACCACGCCCAGTCGGTGGTGCTCCCGCTGCTGCTCCCCGACGCCCCCGTGGTCGTCTGGTGGCCGGTGAACGCCCCGCTGGACCCCGCCAACGACCCGCTCGGCGCCCTCGCCCAGCGGCGCGTCACGGACACGTACGCGGCCGAGGAGCCGATCGCGGAGCTGACCGCGCGCGCCGAGGCCTACCACCCCGGCGACACCGACCTGTCGTGGACCCGCATCACCCCGTGGCGCTCGATGCTGGCCGCGGCCCTGGACCAGATCGCCTGCAAGGTGCAGTCGGTGCAGGTGGACGGCGAGGAGTTCAACCCGAGCTGTGAGCTGCTCGCCATGTGGCTCGCGGACCGCCTCGACGTACCCGTGAAGCGCGCGCTCTCGCCGGGCCCCGGCCTGACCGGGGTGCGGATGGAGACCGACTGCGGTCCCATCGTGCTCGACCGGGCCGACGGCTCCCTCGCCACGCTCCACATCGAGGGCCAGCCCAACCGCGCGGTGGCGCTCAAGCGCCGCGAGACGGCGGAGCTGATCGCCGAGGAGCTGCGCCGCCTCGACCCGGACGACACCTACGCGTCGGCCCTGAAGTACGGCGTCGAGCGCCTGGGCAAGCCGTCGGAACCGGTCACGGAGACCGCCCCCGACAGGGGCGCGGAGCAGGGCGGCGGCGACGAGGCGGCCGGGGCCAAGAAGACGCCGGCCAAGAAGGCACCCGCGAAGAAGGCGGCCGCCAAGTGACCGCGGCGCCTCAACTGGTCGTCCACCGCGACAAGGAACTGATGGCGCAGGCCGCCGCGGCCCGCCTCATCACGACAGTCGTCGACGCGCAGTCCGCCAAGGGCCACGCGTCGGTGGTCCTCACCGGCGGCCGCAACGGCAACGGCCTGCTCGCGGCCCTCGGCACCTCCCCCGCGCGGGACGCGGTCGACTGGTCGCGGCTCGACCTGTGGTGGGGCGACGAGCGGTTCCTGCCGGACGGCGACCCGGAGCGCAACTACACCCAGGCGCGCGAGGCCCTGCTCGACGCGGTGCCCCTCAACCCGGCCCGCGTCCACCCGATGCCGGCGTCGGACGGTCCCTACGAGGCGGACGCAGCGGCCGAGATCTACGCCGCGGAGCTCGCCGCCGCGGCGGGCCCCGAGGACCACGGCTCGGTGCCGGCCTTCGACGTCCTGATGCTCGGCGTCGGCCCCGACACGCACGTCGCCTCGCTCTTCCCCGAGCTCCCGGCGGTGCGTGAGACGGAGCGCATGGTCGTCGGCGTGCACGACGCGCCGAAGCCGCCGCCGACCCGTATCTCGCTCACGCTCCCGGCAATCCGGGCCGCGCGCGAGGTGTGGCTGCTCGCCGCGGGCGAGGACAAGGCAGAGGCCGCGGCCATCGCCCTGTCGGGGGCCGACGAGGTGCGGGCCCCCGCGGCCGGCGCCCGCGGCAGCTCCCGCACCCTGTGGCTGCTCGACGAGGCGGCTGCCTCGAAGCTGCCCGCCGGGCTGTACTAGCCGATACGCGAAGAGGGCCCCGCACCGTCCGGTGCGGGGCCCTCAGGCGTTGGCGAAGGTGGCGCGGCGGTAGCTGCTGCCGTCCTGTTCGCGGACGAGGAGGCCGTCGGTGACGCAGTACCGCCGGAGCGCGGCGGTGTCGTCGTGCACCGTACGGAAGGCGTCGTTGACCTCGCCCTCGCTGTAGGCGCGGTCGGTGTCGAAGAGGGTGTCCGTGAGGTGGACCAGGAGCTCGTGGCGCACCACGGGGCGCACGGGGATGGCGGTCAGGCGGCCGTGCGAGAAGAAGCCGGTCAGCCGGCGCGGCACGCCGGGGTGGGTGTCCACCGGTCCGGGCACCCGCCGGAAGACGGCGGGGTCGGCCCGCAGCGACCCGTCGGACTGCCGCTCCACGAGCCCGGCGGAGAGGAGCCGTCCCAGATGCTTGCGGGCGGTGGCGGAGTCCGCCTCGCGCGGCGGCAGGTCGTCCAGGACGATGCGCGCGTACAGCCTCAGTCTCTCGGGGTCGGCGAGCGCGGCGTGCAGCTGGTCCATGCGGGGGTCCCTCCCGGCGGGTGACAGAGCTGAAGCAGTGTCACCCGCCGGGCCGGACGCCCGCATCCCATTAACACCTGGTGAGACTCAACGGCCGCGCAGTGTGCGGTACTTGGCGACCAGGGCCGTGGTCGAGCCGTCCAGGTCCGGCACCTCGGCGCCCTCGGTCAGCGCGGGCTCGACGCGCTTGGCGAGGACCTTGCCGAGCTCGACGCCCCACTGGTCGAAGGAGTCGATGTCCCACACGGCGCCCTGGACGAAGACCTTGTGTTCGTAGAGCGCGATGAGCTGGCCGAGGACCGAGGGGGTCAGCTCCTTGGCGAGGATCGTCGTGGTCGGGTGGTTGCCCTTGAACGTCTTGTGCGGGACCAGTTCATCGGCGACGCCCTCGGCGCGCACCTCCTCGGGCGTCTTGCCGAACGCCAGCGCCTGGGTCTGCGCGAAGAAGTTGGCCATCAGCAGGTCGTGCTGGGCGGCCAGGCCGGGGGCCAGGTCCGCGACCGGCTCGGCGAAGCCGATGAAGTCCGCGGGGATCAGCTTCGTGCCCTGGTGGATGAGCTGGTAGTAGGCGTGCTGTCCGTTGGTGCCCGGGGTGCCCCAGACGACCGGGCCCGTCTGCCAGTCGACCTCCTTGCCGTCCCGCCCGACGTACTTGCCGTTCGACTCCATGTCGAGCTGCTGGAGGTACGCGGTGAACTTGGAGAGGTAGTGCGAGTACGGCAGGACCGCGTGCGACTGCGCGTCGTGGAAGTTGCCGTACCAGATGCCCAACAGGCCCAGCAGGAGCGGCACGTTGGACTCGGGGGGCGCCGCGCGGAAGTGCTTGTCGACGAGGTGGAAACCGTCGAGCATCTCGCGGAAGCGGTCGGGGCCGATGGCGATCATCAGCGAGAGGCCGATGGCCGAGTCGAAGGAGTAGCGCCCGCCGACCCAGTCCCAGAACTCGAACATGTTGTCCGTGTCGATGCCGAAGTCGGAGACCTTCCCGGCGTTGGTCGACAGGGCCACGAAGTGCTTGGCGACGGCTTCCGGCGAGGCCTTCAGCTCGGTGAGCAGCCAGTCGCGCGCGGAGGTGGCGTTGGTGATCGTCTCGATGGTGGTGAACGTCTTCGAGGCGATGATGAAGAGCGTCTCCGCGGCGTCCAGGTCCCGCACGGCCTCGTGCAGGTCGGCGCCGTCCACGTTCGACACGAAGCGGACGGTGAGGCCGCGGTCGGTGAAGGAGCGCAGCGCCTCGTACGCCATCGCGGGGCCGAGGTCGGAGCCGCCGATGCCGACGTTGACGATGTTCTTGATGCGCTTGCCGGTGTGACCGGTCCACTCCCCCGAGCGGATCTTCTCCGAGAAGGCGCTCATCCGGTCGAGGACGGCGTGCACCTCGGGCACCACGTTGTCGCCGTCGACCCGGACGACCGTGTCGCTCGGCGAGCGCAGCGCGGTGTGCAGGACGGCGCGGTCCTCGGTGGTGTTGATCTTCTCGCCGCGGAACATGGCGTCCCGCAGCCCGAAGACGTCCGTGGCGGCGGCGAGCTCGCGCAGCAGGCGCAGCGTCTCGTCGGTGACGAGGTGCTTGGAGTAGTCGATGTGCAGGTCGCCGACCTGGAGCGTGTACGACGTGCCGCGCGCCGGATCGGCGGCGAACAGGTCACGCAGCTGCACCTCCCCGAGCTGCTCGCGGTGGGCGGCGAGCGCCGCCCACTCGGGCGTCTGATTGAGCCTGGCGCGGCTTTCTGCGTTCATCTCGGACTTCAGCCTTCTCTCGTACCCACGTACGTACCTTGCCCCGCTGCACTTCCCAACTTAATCGATCAGCGGTCGGTATGAGATATCTGAAGACGTCTGTCCGCACACGTACCGAAACAGGAAACCGGCCGGACACCTTCTCGGTGTCCGGCCGGTAGCCAAGTCTCAGATCTCGCCCCGCAGTTTGGCGAGTGCCTCCGCGAGGATCGCCTCGCCGTCCGCGTCGCTGCGCCGCTCACGCACATACGCCAGATGCGTCTTGTACGGCTCGGTGCGCGGCGGGTCCGGCGGGTTGTCCCGGTCCTGGCCCGCCGGGAAGCCGCAGCGGGGGCAGTCCCACGTGTCGGGGACCTGCGCGTCGCTCGCGAAGCTGGGCTGTGTCTCGTGTCCGTTGGAGCACCAGAAGGAGATGCGCAGTCGCGGCGCGGACTCACCGCGCTCGGCCTCGCCCATCGGCCCCGCCCCGACCCGACTTCCACGGATCGCGTTGCCACTTGCCACGGTCGTAACTCCCTGCGTGATGGTGCTGCTGCGGGCGCCTCAGTTTACGTAAGGCCCAACGCGCGTCCAGTGTGCGGAGTTACACCCCCACCCCGGACGCAAGCCCCATGATAAGCCGCGCAGGCGGGCGTGCACCGGACAAGCGACCAGTGGCTGGCGTCAGTTGTTCGCCTTCATCAGCAGACCCAGCGCGACAATGCACGCGAACCACAGCAGACCGACCACGACCGTGATGCGGTCGAGGTTGCGCTCGGCGACGGAGGAGCCGCCGACGGAGGACTGCATGCCGCCACCGAACATGTCGGAGAGACCGCCGCCCTTGCCCTTGTGCATCAGCACCAGCAACATCATCAGAGCGCTGAAGACGATCAGGGCGATCGAGAACCCCATAACCACGGCTGGACCAACTTCCTCGGATCTGAATCGACTCTGTATCGACGACGGGGGCCGGGCCTCGGATCACGAGGCGGCCCGGCCCCCGCAAGGGTACGACGTATTGCCGCTACCGCATACTCACTGCTCGCCGAAGCGGACGATCTTGACGAACTCCTCGGGGTCCAGCGCGGCGCCGCCCACCAGCGCGCCGTCGACGTCGGCCTGCGCCATGATCTCCGCGACGTTCTTCGCCTTGACGGAGCCGCCGTACTGGATGCGCACCTTGTCGGCGAGCTCCTGCGAGTACAGCTCGGCGAGACGGCCGCGGATCGCGCCGCAGACCTCCTGCGCGTCCTCGGGGGTGGCGACCTCGCCGGTGCCGATCGCCCAGACGGGCTCGTAGGCGATGACGATGTTCTCGGCCTGCTCGGCGGGGATGTCCTTCAGGCCGCCGTCGAGCTGGGTCAGCGTGTACTGGACCTGCTGACCGGCCTTGCGGATGTCCAGGCCCTCGCCGACGCAGAGGATCGGGGTCAGGCCGTGCTTGAACGCGGCCTTCACCTTGGCGTTGCAGATCTGGTCGGTCTCGTCGTGGTACTGGCGGCGCTCGGAGTGGCCCACGGCGACGTAGGTGCACTTCAGCTTGGCCAGCATCGGGCCCGAGATCTCGCCGGTGTAGGCGCCGGAGTCCTGCGCCGAGATGTCCTGGGCACCGTACTTGATCTTGAGCTTGTCGCCGTCGACCAGCGTCTGCACGGAGCGCAGATCGGTGAAGGGCGGCAGGACGGCGACCTCGCAGGCCTCGTAGTCCTTGTCCGCCAGGGCGAAGGCGAGCTTCTGCACGTGGGCGATGGCCTCGAGGTGGTTGAGGTTCATCTTCCAGTTGCCCGCCATCAGCGGAGTGCGCGTAGTCATCAGGTGTCAGTTCTCCAGTGCCGCGAGGCCGGGGAGCGTCTTGCCCTCGAGGTACTCGAGGGAGGCGCCGCCACCGGTGGAAATGTGGCCGAATGCGTTCTCGTCGAAGCCCAGCGTGCGCACGGCCGCGGCGCTGTCGCCGCCGCCGACGACCGTGAAGGCCGGGGAGTCGAGGAGCGCCTGGGCGACCGCCTTGGTGCCCTCGGCGTAGTCGGGGTGCTCGAAGACGCCCATCGGGCCGTTCCAGAAGACGGTGGCCGTGTCGGAGAGCTTCGAGGCGTAGAGCTTACGGGTCTCGGGGCCGATGTCGAGACCCTCCTGGTCGGCCGGGATGGCGTCCGCGGCGACCGTCGTGGGGTTGGCCGGGGCCTTGGTCTTGAGGTCCGGGAACTCCGGCGAGACCAGCACGTCGACGGGGAGGACGAACTCGACGCCCTTGTCCTCGGCGCGCTTCAGGTACTCCTTCACCGCCGGGATCTGGTCCTCCTGGAGGAGGGAGATGCCGACCTCGTGACCCTGGGCCTTGAGGAAGGTGTACGCCATGCCGCCGCCGATGAGGATGCGGTCGGCCTTCTCCAGGAGGTGGTCGATCACGCCGAGCTTGTCGGAGACCTTGGCGCCGCCGAGTGCCACGGCGTAGGGCCGCTTGACGTCGTCGGTGAGCTTCTTCAGGACGCCGACCTCGGTGGCGATGAGGTAGCCGGCGTAGTGCGGCAGGCGGGCCGGCAGGTCGAAGACGGAGGCGTGCTTGCGGTGCACCGCGCCGAAGCCGTCGCCCACGTAGACATCGGCGAGGGCGGCGAGCTTGTCGGCGAACTCGCCGCGCTCCGCGTCGTCCTTGCTGGTCTCGCCCGCGTTGAAGCGGAGGTTCTCGATGACGGCGACCTGGCCCGGCTGGAGCCCGTCCACCGCGTCGTGCGCGGCCGGGCCGACGGTGTCCTGCGCGAAGGCGACCGGCGCGCCGAGGAGTTCGCCGAGCCGCTCGGCGGCGGGCAGCAGCGAGAAGGCGGGGTCCGGGGCGCCCTTGGGACGGCCCAGGTGAGAGGCCACGACGACCTTGGCGCCCGCGTCGGCGAGGGCCTTGACCGTCGGCAGGACGGCGCGGATGCGGCCGTCGTCGGTGATGGTGCCGTCGGCGAGCGGCACGTTGAGGTCGGCGCGGACGAAGACCCGCTTGCCTTCGACCCCTTCGGCGAGAAGTGCGTCGATCGTCTTCACTACTGGACTCCTTGGGAGGGCTGACACGCGACAGGGCCCGTCCGGCGCATCATTGCGCGGGACGAACCCTGTGCTCACATCGGGGTGCCTGCTCTGGCTGTTAGAGCTGGCCGCCGACGAAGACCGTGAGGTCGACCAGACGGTTGGAGTAGCCCCACTCGTTGTCGTACCAGCCGAGGATCTTCACCGACGTACCCTCCTGGACCATGGTCATCAGGGAGTCGAAGGTGCAGGAGGCCGGGTCGCTGACGATGTCCGAGGACACGATCGGGTCCTCGGTGTAGGTCAGGTAGCCCTTGAGGTCGCCATCGTCGGCGGCCTTCTTGAACGCGGCGTTGACCTCGTCCTTGGTGACCTCGCGGGAGACCTCGACGACCAGGTCGGTGGCCGAACCGGTCGGGACCGGGACGCGCATCGAGACGCCGTCGAGCTTGCCCTTGAGCTGCGGCAGGACCAGGGCGGTGGCCTTCGCGGCACCCGTCGTGGTGGGGATGATGTTCTCGGCGGCGGCACGCGCGCGACGCAGGTCCTTGTGCGGGAAGTCAAGGATGCGCTGGTCGTTGGTGTACGCGTGGATCGTCGTCATCAGGCCCTTGACGACGCCGAAGTTCTCGTCGAGAACCTTCGCCATCGGCGCCACACAGTTGGTGGTGCAGGACGCGTTGGAGATGACGTGGTGGTTCGCCGGGTCGTACTTGTCCTGGTTGACGCCCATCACGATGGTGATGTCCTCGTCCTTGGCCGGAGCCGAGATGAGGACCTTCTTGGCGCCGCCGGCGATGTGCTTCTCGGCGTCCGCCTTCTTCGTGAAGAT
Organism: Streptomyces sp. NPDC046335; assembly: GCF_055587985.1. NCBI lineage: Bacteria > Bacillati > Actinomycetota > Actinomycetes > Kitasatosporales > Streptomycetaceae > Streptomyces > Streptomyces sp. NPDC046335. The sequence continues at coordinate 158,236 of NZ_JBVJFF010000009.1, forward strand.
GCCCGTGGACTCGATCACGATGTCGACGCCGAGGTCACCCCACGGGATGTCGGCGGGGTTGCGCTCGGACAGCACCTTGATGGTGTGGCCGTCGACGGTGATGGTGTCCTCGGTGTGCGACACCTCGGCCTTGAGGCGGCCCAGGATGGTGTCGTACTTCAGAAGGTGCGCGGTGGTCGCGGTGTCACCCAGGTCGTTGACAGCCACGACTTCGATGTCCGCACCCTGCTCGAGCAGCGCGCGGAAGTAGTTGCGACCGATGCGGCCAAAGCCGTTGATGCCTACGCGGATCGTCACGAAACCGATCTCCTCGTTGGTACGCCGGTTTTAGACGCCGGCGAGTTGTATGGGATGTCCCCGACCGCCTCCGACCCTACCTCTCCGAGGCCTCTGAAGTGACATTGAGAGAGGCCGTAAGCGGCACAAAGGCCCATACCCCCGAGTAGGGGTACGGGCCTCCGGGACCTTGGTCCCGATTACTGAGCGTCAGCCGCGCAGATGTGCCAGGGCAGCGCCCATAAGAGCGGCCCTTTCGGCGTTTCCGGGTACGTGCTCGAACCCGAAGCCGAGCAGCACGCTGTCACGCGCTGTGACGGCCGCGTGGGGCTGGTAGAGCTCCCCGGTGCGCGCCCAGTCGCCTGTGATATTGGGGCTCCCGGCCGGGGCCGGCGAGGTGGCCCAGGAGCCGAGCGAGGTCTCGAAGCCCTCGGTCTCCGTGGCGGTGCCGCCGACGACCAGCCGGGCGTCGTCGGCGAAGAGTCCGCGGCCGCCGCTGGAGGGGTCGGTGACGGCGCTCAGGGAGACCTCGACCTTCTTGCCCGCGTAGGGGCTCAGGTCGAAGGCGACGGGCTTGAAGCCGCTGGAGGACCCGGTGAAGCTGTTCCACTGCCCGCTCGTCCCGGAGGCCGTGCAGGCGTCGGCGCCCACGGTCAGGTAGTGGCGCAGGAACGGGTGGAGGTTGGCGAGGAACCCGGCCTCGCACTCGGCGGGCACGGCCGCGGAGGAGTTGCCGTTCTTGTCCGGCAGCGTGGTCCAGTCGTCGCCGCCGGCGGTGCGCGCTTCGAGCACCCCGTGGTCGTACCCGGCCTCCAGGTTCCAGTTGAGGGCGAACCGCAGCTCCGGGGCGTCGGCGGCCGTGACGCCGGTCAGGTCGAGGGTGCGGGTGAGCCGCTTGTAGTCCTGGTCGGCGTGGGTGGCGGAGGCCATGCCCTGGCCCTCGAAGGGCGCGTACGGGTTGGTGAGGCCGGGGTAGGAGCCGGCCGCGGCGCTCTTGAACCGCGGGAACTCCTTGGCGGGCAGGTTGTCGGAGGTGACGGTGAAGCGGCCCGCCTTGTCGAGGGGGTTGCCCTCGGCGGCGCCGAGCGGGGTCTTCGCCTTCGCGAGGGCGCCGGCGCCCTCGAAGCCGGTCACGCCGGGCGCGGAGAGCCGCTCGTAGGCGCCCAGGTAGTACTGCGCGAAGTCGTCGGAGCGTGCCTCGCCCAGGTCGACGGCGGCGCCGGTCCGCTCACCGGCCTCGACGAGCTTGCCGCCCTCGTTGAGGTAGGAGCGCAGGGCGAGCTGGGTGGGGGCGCCGGGGACGGGGTCGCCGGTGTAGTGGACGACCGCGGAGAAGTGCGACAGGACGCCGAGCGGGTGCGGGACCCCCTGCTTCGCGACGTCCCAGACGGCGGCGGTGCGGCCGTTGGCCTTCACGGCGTCGACGTACTTGCGCGTCTGGGCGGCCGGCGCGCCTTCCTCGGCGACGACGAGGACGCTCGCCTTCGGGCGTTCGGCGACGGTGTACGTGAAGTGCTCGCTGTGGGTGCGGCCCTTCTTGGCGCGGCCGGTGAACCACACCTCCACCTTGTCGCCCACGCGCGCGTCCTCGACCTCGGCGCGGTACTGGTCGAAGTAGAGGTTGTCCTCGCCGCCGTACGTCTCGCCGCCCTTCCAGGCCCTGAGGTCCTCGTCGTGGGTGCGGCCACCGTTGATCCGGTAGTTCAGTTCCTTGTCGCGCACCGACTTGCGGGCGGTGACGGCGACCTCCTGGTCGCCCCCGCGCGCGTACGACGTGGAGAAGGAGTCGGCGGTGAAGTCCGGGGCCTCGATGTCGGTGACGGAGACCGGCTGGTCGGGGTGGAGGGCCGTCTCGGCGACGGCGAGCGCGAACGGGACGTTCTTGGCGAACTCCTGCTGGATCAGCTTCTCGTCGTCGGGGAAGGTGAAGATGGACGCGCAGTCCTGGGGCTTCCAGGCGTCGTCGGGGTCGACGTTCGAGGCGGTCTGGCAGGTGGACATCTCCGGCGTGAACATCGCCATGCCGTTGATGTTGCCCGCGTGGCCGTCGGCCTCGCCGTTGGTGGTGTAGAGCTCGGAGGAGACCTGCGGGTGGTAGCCGGGGACCGCGGGCTTCTCCGGGGTGCCGTTCAGCGCCCGGTAGAGCACGTCGTCCGGGGTCGGCGTGGCGACCTGCCAGCCCACTCCGTAGAGGAGCAGTTCGGCCGCGGAGTGGTAGTTGATCCCGTACGTGAAGCCGATGCGCTTCTGGAAGCGGTCGATCGCCTTGGTCTCGGGCTCGGACATCGGGCCCGTGCCGCGGTAGGTCTCGGACGAGGGCTCGGGGGACGAGCCCTCGTTGTCGTAGCCCCACTTGTAGGCGAAGTTCCGGTTGAGGTCGACGCCGTCGCCCGGCGCGGTCTTGCCGTCGCCGTCGATGTCGCGCAGGTTCTTGCGCCACTGGCGCTCGCCGTCGGCGGCGTGCGTGTAGTCGTAGCCGTCGGGGTTGGCGGAGAGCACGAACCACAGCTCGGTGGAGTTCACGAGCTTGGTGATGCGCTTGTCCTTGCCGTAGCCGTCCACGTAGTGGTGCATCAGGCGGCGGGTCATCTCGGGGGTGATCCACTCGCGTGCGTGCTGGTTGGACATGTACAGCGTGGACGGCTTGGAGCCGTCCTTGGACTTCTTGGCGTTCTTGGAGAGCTTCAGGGCGAGGATGTCCTTGCCCTGAATCGTCTTGCCGATGGAGACGACCTTGGTGATGCCGGGGTTCTCCTGGCCGGTCCTGACGATCTCCTCCTTGAGGCCGCCCTTTCCGCTGTACGGGCGGTAGACGCCGTCCCCCGCGGCCTCGACGCGCTTCTCGGCGGCCGCCGAGATCTTGTGCTCGCTGAGCTCGACGCCCTGGCGCTCGACGGCCTTCGCCTGCCCCTCGGTCAGATAGACCTCGACGCGCTTCGTGCCCTTCTCGGAAGCCTCGCTCGCGAGTTCGTGGGCGTCCTGCCCGGCCTTCACGAGAATCGGTATCTGTTTCTCGGTGACCTCGGCCTGGTAGACCTTCACGGCCGCCGGGTCGTCGGCGTCCGGGATCTTGTCGGCTCCGCTCGCCTGGGCCTGTGGTGCGGCGGCGAGACCGCCTATGAGCAGTGCGCTCGCTGCGAGGATCGATCTCGCGCTCGCTCTTCGTCTCATGAGCCCCCCTTGCGGTTGTCCGGCACTGACGTGCCGGATGCCAGGCTCGTGACAGTGCATGATCATGTCAATACGGCGGGTAGAGGTGGGTGCCACGGGAAACGGAAGCCGCCGGTGCCCTGTGAGGCACCGGCGGCTCGTGTGACGTATGGGGCGCGGGCCGACCGCTCAGACGTACGGGGCGCGGGCGTCGGACCGCTCAGACGTACGAGGCGCGCGCGCCGGACCGCTCAGACGTACGAGGCGGTTGTTCAGACCGCCATGTTGTCGGCGAGGTCATCGGCCAGGTTGGACTCCGTGCCCGGGATGCCCAGGTCCTGGGCCCGCTTGTCGGCCATCGCGAGCAGACGGCGGATACGGCCCGCCACGGCGTCCTTGGTCAGCGGCGGCTCGGCGAGCGCGCCCAGCTCCTCCAGGGAGGCCTGCTTGTGCTCCATGCGCAGCCGGCCCGCGGCGGCCAGGTGCTCAGGCACCTCGTCGGCGAGGATCTCCAGGGCGCGCTGCACCCGGGCGCCCGCGGCGACGGCCGCGCGCGCCGAACGGCGCAGGTTCGCGTCGTCGAAGTTGGCCAGGCGGTTGGCGGTGGCGCGCACCTCGCGCCGCATCCGCCGCTCCTCCCAGGCGAGGACCGACTCGTGTGCCCCGAGGCGGGTGAGCAGCGCGCCGATCGCGTCCCCGTCACGCACGACGACCCGGTCCACGCCCCGGACCTCGCGCGCCTTGCTGGAGATCTGGAGTCTGCGCGCGGCGCCGACCAGGGCGAGAGCGGCCTCCGGTCCCGGGCAGGTCACCTCCAGGGACGAGGAACGCCCCGGCTCGGTGAGCGAGCCGTGCGCGAGGAACGCCCCGCGCCAGGCCGCCTCCGCGTCGCAGGTGGCCCCCGAGACCACCTGCGGCGGCAGACCCCGGATGGGACGGCCGCGGCCGTCCACGAGGCCCGTCTGGCGGGCGAGCTGATCGCCGCCCGCGACCACCCGGACGACGTAACGCGAACCGCGCCGCAGACCGCCGGGAGCCATCACGATCAGTTCCGAGCTGTGCCCGAAGATCTCCAGGATGTCCCGCTTCAGGCGTCGTGCCGCCATCGCGGTGTCCAGCTCCGCCTCGATCACGATGCGGCCGCTCACCAGGTGAAGGCCGCCCGCGAACCGCAGGATCGCCGAGACCTCCGCCTTCCTGCAGCAGGTCCGGGTGACGGGGAGCCGGGAGATCTCGTCCTTCACCGCTGCCGTCATCGCCATGGGCCGATCCTTCCATGCATCCGAAAAATACGGTCGTACGCGGTTGCCAGGAGCTCCGGATCGTGCCTCGGAGTTCCGTCGGGCCGGGCCACCGGCGCCAGCTCGACCGTGGCGCCGAACCGTTTCGCGGCATCGGTGAGTGACTCACGGTCGGGCACGGCGGCCTCGTCGGCCAGCACCACGTCCAGGGCGAGTTTAGGGGCGTGTCGGGCCAAAACCTCCAAATGACGCTGCGGAGAGAACCCATCGGTTTCTCCCGGTTGCGGCGCGAGGTTGAGCGAGAGGACCCTGCGGGCCTTCGTCTCGGTGAGCGCGTCGAGCAGTTCCGGCACCAGGAGGTGCGGGATCACGGAGGAGAACCAGGAGCCGGGGCCGAGCACCACCCAGTCCGCGTCGAGGACGGCGGCGACCGCCTCGGGGACGGCCGGCGGGTCGCTCGGCACCACGTGCACGGACTGGACCTCGCCCGGGGTGAGCGCCACCGTGGCCTGGCCGCGGACGGTGTCGATGTCCTCAGGGCGCGCCGGATCGTGCCCCTTGACCAGGGCCTGGAGCTCCAGCGGCACGGCCGACATGGGCAGGACGCGGCCCTGCGCGCCGAGCAGGCGTCCCACCAGGTCCAGGGCCTGGACGTGGTCGCCGAGCTGCTCCCACAGGGCGACGATCAGGAGATTGCCGACCGCGTGCTCGTGCAGGTCGCCCTTGGACTGGAAGCGGTGCTGGATGACGCGGGCCCAGGTCTGGCCCCAGTCGTCGTCGCCGCAGAGCGCCGCGAGCGCCTTGCGCAGGTCACCGGGGGGCAGCACGCCCAGCTCGTCGCGGAGGCGGCCGCTGGAGCCGCCGTCGTCGGCGACCGTGACGACGGCGGTGAGGTCTCCGGCCCCGGTGATGCGGCGCAGCGCGGCGAGCGAGGCGGACAGGCCCATGCCCCCGCCGAGCGCGACCACCTTCGGCTGGGTGCCCCGCTTGCGGCCCAGACGGCTCAGGCGGACGGTCCGGCGGGTCGGCTTCACTCGCGCCCCATGTCCCGGTGGACCATGACGGTCTCCACGCCCTCGGACGCCAGGCGCGCCGCGAGCTTCTCCGACATGGCGACGGAGCGGTGCTTGCCGCCCGTACAGCCGACGGCGATCGTCACGTACCGCTTGCCCTCGCGGCGGTAGCCCGCGGCGATGAGCTGGAGCATCTCCGCGTACCTGTCGAGGAACTCCTTGGCGCCCGGCTGGTTGAAGACGTACGCCGCCACCTCCTCGTTCAGTCCGGTGTACTGGCGCAGCTCCGGCACCCAGTGGGGGTTGGGCAGGAAGCGCATGTCCACGACCAGGTCCGCGTCGACCGGCAGGCCGTACTTGTAGCCGAAGGACATGACGGTGGCCCGCAGCTCGGGCTCCTCCTCGCCCGCGAACGAGGCGTCCATCTTCGCGCGCAGCTCGTGCACGTTCAGGCTGGAGGTGTCGATGACCAGGTCGGCGTCGCCGCGCAGCTCGCGCAGCAGGTCGCGCTCGGCCGCGATGCCGTCCACGATGCGGCCGTCGCCCTGGAGGGGGTGCGGACGGCGGACCGACTCGAAGCGGCGGACCAGGGCGTCGTCGGAGGACTCAAGGAAGACGATGCGCCGCGTGACGTTCTTGGACTCCAGCTCGGCCAGGGACTCGCGCAAATTGTCGAAGAAGCGCCTGCCGCGTACGTCGACGACCACCGCGATGCGTGCCACGTTGCCCTGCGAGCGGGCGCCGAGCTCCACCATCGTGGGGATCAGCGCGGGCGGCAGGTTGTCGACGACGAACCAGCCGAGGTCCTCCAGGCACTTGGCCGCCGTGCTGCGTCCGGCACCCGACATGCCGGAGATGATCACCAGCTCGGGGATCGCCGCTTCGGGGACTCCGGGCGTCTCGATGGGCGCTCCCGCACTCACTTGCTCTCCACCTTCGTCGTGCTCGCTCATGTCTGTTGCCCCCGTCGTTCCTCGGTGAAGCCCGTGGTCACGGGCTCCCCACTCTCTTCAACGCTCTCCTCACCGCGGGAAGTGCCCGCGGCGGGGAGCTCCTGATTCTCGGCCACCGGAGCGGCTTCCGCGGGGAGCTCCGCGGTTTCCTCGTCCTCCAGGATCTCGCCGGTCGTCATGTTGACCGCGGGGGCGGGGGGTGCCGCCTGGGCGAGGGCCACCGCGATGGCCTCGGCCGTCTTGCGGCCCACCCCGGGGACCTCGCAGATCTGGTCGATCGTCGCCGCGCGGAGCCGCTTCACGGAACCGAAGTGCTTGATCACGGTCTGCTTGCGGGCGTCGCCCAGGCCCCGCACCTCGTCCAGCGGCCCCGCCTTGAAGCGCTTGGCCCGCTTGGTCCGCTGGTAGGTGATGGCGAAGCGGTGCGCCTCGTCACGTACGCGCTGCAGCAGATAGAGCCCCTCGCTGGTGCGCGGCAGGATCACCGGGTCGTCCTCGTCAGGGACCCAGACCTCCTCCAGGCGCTTGGCCAGGCCGCAGACCGCGATGTCGTCGATGCCGAGCTCGTCGAGGGCGCGCTTGGCTGCGGCGACCTGCGGCTGGCCGCCGTCGACCACGACGAGCTGCGGCGGATACGCGAACCGCTTGGGCCGCCCGTCCTCCTCGGTCAGGCCCGGGACGCCGTTGTCGCCGTTGTCACCGTTGGCGGCGTTGTCGGCGTCCTCGGGGGACCACTCCCCCGTCCGCTCCTTGTCGAAGAGGTAGCGCTTGAAACGGCGGGTGATCACCTCGTGCATGGAGCGGACGTCGTCCTGCCCCTCGAAGCCCTTGATCTGGAAGCGGCGGTACTCGCTCTTCCTGGCGAGACCGTCCTCGAAGACCACCATCGAGGCCACGACGTCGTCGCCCTGGAGATGCGAGATGTCGTAGCACTCGATGCGCAGCGGGGCGCTGTCCAGCTCCAGGGCGGCGGCGATCTCCTCCAGGGCGCGGGAGCGCGTGGTGAGGTCGGAGGCGCGCTTGGTCTTGTGCAGGACGAGGGACTGCTGCGCGTTCCGCGCGACGGTCTCCATGAGGGCCTTCTTGTCGCCGCGCTGCGGGATGCGCAGCGAGACGTTGGCCCCGCGGCGCTCCGTCAGCCACTCCTGCACCGGCTCCAGGGGGTCGGGCAGCGCGGGGACGAGCACCTCCTTGGGCACAGCGTCGCCGGTCTCCTCGCCGTAGAGCTGCTGGAGGGCGTGCTCGACTAGGTCACCGCTGGTGACCGCCTCCACCTTGTCGGTGACCCAGCCGCGCTGGCCGCGCACCCGGCCGCCGCGGACGTGGAAGATCTGGACGGCCGCCTCCAGCTCGTCCTCGGCGAGGGCGATGAGGTCGGCGTCGGTGGCGTCGGCGAGCACGACGGCGCTCTTCTCCATCGCCTTCTTGAGCGCCTCTATGTCGTCGCGCAGCCGCGCCGCCTTCTCGTACTCCATGTCCTCGGCGGCGTCCGCCATCTGCCGCTCCAGGCGGCGGATGTAGGTGCCCGTGCGGCCCGCCATGAAGTCGCAGAAGTCCTCGGCCAGCTCCCGGTGGGCCTCGGGGGTGACGCGCTCCACGCAGGGCGCCGAGCACTTGCCGATGTAGCCGAGCAGGCAGGGGCGGCCGGTGCGGGCGGCGTTCTTGAACACGCCGGCGGAGCAGGTGCGGACCGGGAAGGCGCGCAGGAGCAGGTCCACGGTGTCGCGGATCGCCCAGGCGTGGCCGTAGGGACCGAAGTACCGCACGCCCTTCTTCTTGTGGCCTCGCATCACCTGGACCCGCGGGAACTGTTCGTTCATCGTCACCGCGAGGTAGGGGTAGCTCTTGTCGTCGCGGTACTTGACGTTGAACCGGGGGTCGAACTCCTTGATCCAGGAGTACTCCAGCTGGAGCGCCTCGACCTCGTTGTTGACCACGGTCCACTCGACGGAGGCCGCGGTCGTGACCATGGAGCGCGTACGCGGATGGAGGCCCGCCAGGTCCTGGAAGTAGCTCGCCAGGCGCTGGCGCAGGCTCTTGGCCTTCCCGACATAGATCACCCGGCGGTGCTCGTCGCGGAATTTGTAGACCCCCGGGGCGTCGGGGATCTGTCCCGGCTTGGGGCGGTAGCTGGAAGGGTCGGCCATGACGGACAGCCTACTGGCGGCCACCGACAGACCGGCCGCCCCGGGCCATGGGCCGGGGCGGCCGCGAACCCCTCAGCCGCGCCGGTGCCCCCGGCGCCGCAGGGCCGCCACCGAGAGGCCGAGCGCGAGCAGCGCACCGGCTCCGGCGGCCGAGGAAGCCACCGTCATGGGCGTCCCGGAGGACTCGGAGGCCTGCTCCTGGCCGCCCGTCCGGCCGGTCTTCTCCTCGTAGCCGCCCGCCTTGCCGGACTTCGCGTACGCCGAGCCCGGCAGCTTGTCGCCGTACGCCTTGTGGACGCGCTCGCGGTAGGCGGTGAGCGAGGTGCCTTCGGCGCCCACGGCACGTACCGCGTCCTTGTCGAGCGGCAGCACGCGCGCGTGGCCCCGCACGTCACCCTGGACGTACCAGGCGTTGATCTGCGGCTCGTGGAAGACGGTGCCTCCGGGGAGCTTGTCGGCGCCCACGCGCGCGTAGCGCGTCTCGTCGTCCCCGGTGGCGATGTTCACCACCTGCCACGAGCGGCCCCGCTCGACGGTCCAGAGGGAGGCCTTCTGGCCGTCGGATGAGACGGCCTTGCTGGCGAGGAACTCCAGGCGGGCGACCGGTGCCCCCTTCTCGCCCGCGACGAACTCCGGGGAGAGGTAGTACACGGGCACGGCCTTGCCCTCGACCCGCGGGTCGGCCGCGGCCTTGGTCACCGCCCCTTCGCGGGCGAAGAACCGGGAGAGCGTGTCGAGGGTCCCCGGCGTCTCCGCGGCCTTGTGCGCGGCGGCACGGGAGGCCGCGGAGGGGGCGGGCGGACCGGAGTCCGCGGAGGCCGCGGGGGCCGTGAGGCCGAGCAGCAGCGTGGCGGCCGAACCGGCGAGCGCGGTCTTGGCCAGGCGGCGGGGAAGGCGGCGGGTCATCGCGGTCACGCCCCTATCCGGTAGAGCGAGTGGGTCCAGGAGAAGGTGTTGTTGTCGACGTACCAGGCGTGCGACGCCCAGTTGTAGCGGTCGCTGGAGGGCCAGGGGTCGCCCCAGTAGACCCAGCTGCTGGCGTCGTCGTAGCCGTAGAGGACGTGCATGTGGCCGCCGCCGTTGGACCACTGGATGCGGGTCTCCATCGGGCGGCCCGCGTTGATCTCGGACTGCACGGTGGAGTAGCGGAGCCAGCCGGTGACGTACGAGCCGGGGCTGATGCCCGCCCAGCGCAGGCCGGTCTGCACGTTGCCGAGGGTGGCCTGGTTGTTGGGGCACTCGGTGTTCTGGCTGCGCCCGAAGGCGGCGTTGCAGAACTGGTTCTGGCTGTAGTTGCGGCCCATGTAGGCCGCGATGGTGTTGCCGCCCGCGGCCCAGCACCAGTTGGTCTTCTGCTGCGCCTGCATGGTGATGTTCAGGCGCTTGGTGGCCAGGGCGGAGGAGTCGGCGGAGGTGACGGGGGCGGGGGCCGCCGTGGCGGTCGCCGTGGGAACGGTGAACAGGGCCGCCGCGACGACGGCGAGGGCGCTGAGGCCCCTGCGTCTGCCGCTGCTGCTCCTGCTGTGGGGTGGGCGCATCGCGTTCCTCCCGGGTGGGGTGTGAGGAGTGGAGGAGCGCGTCCGGACGCTGCGATTGAGCATCGAGTGTTGTCCGATGCAGGTCAACACGCTTCAATGCGAAATCACCTGGGCCGTGAACGGCGGGCGTACGGGTGTGAACGAAAGCCTTGCGCCGACCTGCTGGTCCGCTCCGACCGGCGCGAACGCCCGGCCGGCAGGTGTGAACGTTCACAGAAGGAGCACGACTTTGCGGCACGGAACACAGCTCGCGAAGAGCGCGTCCGCGGCGGACACGGCACGGCCACCGGACGACGACCCGGCGGACCTCACGGCCGCCCTGCGCACCGGCCCCTTCCACGCCGCGCTGCGTGCCGCGATCGCCGCGCGCGGGCTGCCCCTGCAGCGCATACGGCACCATCTGGCGCAGCAGGGCATCAACGTCGGGGTGACCAGCCTCAGCTACTGGCAGCAGGGCGTGCGCCGCCCGCAGCGCGCCGAGTCGCTGCGTGCCGTACGCGCCCTGGAGGAGATCCTTCAGCTCCCCGGGGAGTCACTGGTCCGGCTGCTCGCCCGGCCTGCCGAGCACATCGAGGGAGAACGGCCCACCGCCCGTTCGTACCGCTCCCTGGTGGAGGCGTCGGACGTGCTGCGCACGCTCCTCGCCGAGCTCGGCCTCCCCTCCGACGGGGGCCTGCACACCATCGGCCACCATGAGCGGGTGCGGATCGGCGCGCACCGCGAGATGACGGGGCGCGAGTCGCAGCACATCGTGCGCGCCCACCGGGACGGCGTCGACCGCTACGTGGCCATCTACCACGGCGACTCCGGCTGCGCCCCCGACCGGGTGCGCGTGCACGCCCTGGAGAACTGCCGCACGGGCCGGGTGCGCTGGCACCGGAGCACGGGGGTCCTCGTCGCGGAGCTGCTCTTCGACGCGCGGCTGCGGGCGGGCGACACGCATCTGTTCGGCTACGGGTTCGAGGACGGCACGGCGGGCGCGGCCACCGAGTATCTGCGCGGCTTCCCCTTCGCGGGCGGCCAGTACGCGCTCCAGGTCCGCTTCGACGACCAGGCCCTGCCCGTACGCTGCCACCGCTTCACCCAGCACTCGGCCGGCGCCCCGCGCGGCGGCCGGCAGGAACTGACGCTGAGCGGCAGCCACCGGTCGGTGCATCTGGTGGAGCCGCGGGTACGGGCGGGGCTGCTCGGCATCGCCTGGGACTGGGAGTGACCGGCCGTCCCGCGCGCGGGACGGTCCAGCCGCGAATTCAGGCCTCCGGGCCCGCGACGAGTCTGCCGTTCTCCACCTTCACCGGCAGCTCGGGCAGCGGTGTGACCGCGGGCTCGTGCAGCACCTTGCCGTTGGTGGCGTCGAACTGGCTTCCGTGGCACTGGCAGATGAGCTTGTGCCCCTCCAGCTTGTTGATCGGACACCGCGCGTGCGTGCAGATCGAGCTGTACGCCGTGTACTCGTCCTCGGAGATCCGGCTGACGACCACCTTCTTGTCCGTGTACAGCTTCGAGGCGCCGACCTTCACATCGTCGGCCGCGCCCAGGTCCACCGGCGCGGTCGGCGCCGAGCGGTTCGACCCGCCCTCGCCCGACGAGCAGGCGGTGAGCCCGAGCCCGACGGCCGGGGCGAGAGCGGCGGCCCGCAGCACGGTGCGGCGGGCGGGGGGCATGCCGGACATGGCGTCTCCACAGGTCAGGGGCATCGGTGACGGATCAGACCATACCGGTGCGGGACGCCGCGACCGGGTCGGGCGCGAGCGTGCCCGAGTGCTGCCCGCCTGCCGACGCGGGGCCGCGCACGGCCTAGCCTGTGCGGGACGCCGGGCCGGCGTGCCGCGCGGCCCGAGCCCAGCCAAGGCAGCGCCCGGAAGGAACCGCCCGTGATCGTCGTCGCCGGAGAGGCCCTGATCGACCTCGTGCCGCAGGAGGCGGGCCGCGCCCCTGACGGCCGCGCGGTCCTGCCCGACCTCGCGCCGCGCCTCGGCGGCGGCCCGTACAACACCGCGGTGGCGCTCGGCCGCCTCGGCTCCCCCGTCGCGTTCTGCTCGCGCCTCTCGCGGGACGCCTTCGGCGAGGCGCTGCTCGACGGGCTGCGGGCGGCCGGGGTCGGGATCTCGTACGTGCAGCGCGGCCCGGAGCCGACGACGCTCGCCGTGGCCTCGATCGGCGAGGACGGCTCCGCCGGGTACTCCTTCTACGTCGAGGGCACGGCCGACCGGCTGTTCACCGCCCCCGGGCGGCTCCCCGACGGCGTACGGGCCATGTCGTTCGGCACCTGCTCGCTGGTCCTTGAGCCGGGCGCGAGCGCGTACGAGGAGCTGCTGCGGCACGCGGCGGCGAGCGGGGTGTTCACGGCGCTCGACCCCAACGTACGGGCCGCGCTCATCCCCGACGCCGACGCCTACCGCGCGCGGTTCACGGGCTGGCTGCCCTCGGTCACGCTGCTCAAGCTGTCGCGGGAGGACGCCGACTGGCTGGGCGGCACCCCGCGGGAGTGGCTGGCCCAGGGGCCCGCGGCCGTGGTGGTCACGCGCGGCGGCGACGGCCTCTCCCTGTACACGCGGGACGGCGTGGAGCTGGACGTGCCCGGCGAGCGGGTCGACGTGGTGGACACGATCGGCGCGGGCGACACGGTCAACGCGGCGCTCCTGCACGGCCTCGCCGAACGGGACGCGCTCTCGGCGGACGCCCTGCGCGGCCTGGCGACCGAGGGCTGGGAGGCCGTCCTGCGCTTCGCGGCCCGCGCGGCGGCGATCACCTGCTCCCGGGCCGGCGCGGAGCCGCCGTACGCGAAGGAACTCGGCCGGTAGCTTAGCCGTTGACGGCGTGCAGACCGCCGGGTCTGCGGCCGTTGAGCCGGTCGAGGGCGGCCGAGGTGGCGTCGTCGGCGGGGACGTAGACGGTCAGGCGCTGCGGATCGGCGTCGGGCAGCGAGAGCGTCTCGTACGACAGCCGCAGCCCGCCCGCCTCGGGGTGGGTGAACCGTTCGACGCCGGTGCGCCGGGGCAGCACGGGCACGCCCGCGAGGCGGTCGCTGAAGGGGGCGCCCGCCACGACCGTCAGCTCGTCGGTGAACCCGCCGACGTGCGGATCGTCGAGCGTGGACTCCGTCTTGAGGTGGCCGACCAGGCCGTCGGCGACGCGGTCCCAGTCGGGGTAGGCGGCGCGGGCCCGCTCGTCGGTGAAGACGAACCGGGCGAGGTTCGGCCGCTCCCCGTCCAGCACACCGAGGGGTTCGGCGATCCGCCGGTAGCCCGTGGTGCACGCGAGGATGTCGGCGAGGCGGTTGAGCAGCACGGCCGGCGCGGGCTCCAGGCTGTCCAGGATGGCGCGCACGGTGGGGCGGACCGAGTCCGCGGGTGGCACGGCCGCCGGGCAGCACGGGTCGCCGTCGCCCAGCTGTTTCTGCAGACGGCGCAGGTGGAAGCGTTCCTCGACGGTCAGCCGCAGCGTGTCGGCGAGCGCGCCGAGCACCTGCGGGGAGGGGTGGCGGTCCCTGCCCTGTTCGAGCCGGGTCAGGTATTCGACGCTGATTCCGGCGAGGGTCGCGACCTCGGAGCGGCGCAGGCCCGGTGTGCGGCGACGGACGCCGGAGGGCAGCCCGACCTCGACGGGGGTCACTGCTTCCCTGCGCGCGCGGAGGAAGGCGCCGAGGTCGTTGTCGCTCACGGTCCGAACGTAGCAGCGGACGTGGTGTTCCATCGTGGCCCTGTCACTACCAGTCTCGGCTCGGCCTTCCTCACGTGCCCGGCCCGTCGCAAGGTGGGCGCATGACTCCTGAGACGACCGACACGACCGTTGCCGCCACCTCCGCGCCCGCTCTGCCGCTGGCCGCCGGGGTCTGGGACATCGAGCCCTTCCACTCCGCCGTGAACTTCTCCATCCGCCACCTCGGCATCTCCAAGGTGCGGGGCCGCTTCACCGACGTACAGGCCGAGTTGGTGGTGGGCGAGCGCGCCGAGGACTCCTCGGTGACCGCCACCATCGCCATCGCCTCGATCGACACGGGCAACAAGGACCGGGACGCGCACGTGCTCGCCTCGGATCTGCTCGACGTCGGGAAGCGGCCGACGCTGGCCTTCCGCTCGACGCGCATCCACGGCTCGGACGAGGAGTGGACGATGGAGGGCGAGCTGACCATCGGCGACGTGACCAGGCCGGTCACGCTGGCCGTGGAGTTCGGCGGCGTCGAGGCCTTCCCCGGCAGCGAGCGCAGGCACGCCGGGTTCGAGGCCTCCGGCGAGATCCGCCGCAGCGAGTTCGGGCTCGACTTCGCGCCGGGTCTGCTCGGCGAGGTGGTGAAGATCCAGCTCGACATGCAGTTCCTGGAGCCCGTCGCGGGGCAGGAAGGCTGACCCGCGGCTCAGGCGGGTTCCGTGAACGCCCCGTGCCGTCCCTCTCCCGCGGCGAACCGTGCCGCGCCCTGCGCCGCCTCGCCCAGGGAGCGCAGGCCGTGCCGCAGCTCCCCCGCCATGGCGTCGGATTCGGACAGGCCGCCCTGTTCCAGGGCGGAGAGCCGGTCGTGGCGCAGGCAGGTCTGCGGGAAGGCGGCGATCTCGGCGGCGAGCCGCTCCGCCGCGGCGCGCGCGGTGCCGGGCGGGACGGTGCGGTTGACCAGGCCCATGCCGAGCGCCTCCGCCGCGCCGACGGGGCGGCCCGTGAGGATCAGGTCCATGGCGCGGCTCTCCCCGATGAGGCGGGGCAGCCGTACCGTCCCGCCGTCGATGAGGGGAACCCCCCAGCGACGGCAGAACACCCCGAGTACGGCGTCCTCCTCGGCGACCCGCAGGTCACACCAGAGGGCGAGTTCGAGGCCGCCCGCGACCGCGTGTCCCGAGACCGCGGCGATCACCGGCTTGGACAGGCGCATCCGGGTGGGGCCCATGGGGCCGTCGCCGTCCTCCGTCACTCCGTTGCCCTCGGGCGTGCCGATGGCCTTGAGGTCCGCGCCCGCGCAGAAGGTGCCGCCCTCGCCCCAGAGCACGGCGACGGCGGCACCGGGGTCGGCGTCGAAGGCGCGGAAGGCGTCGGCGAGGGCACGGGCGGTGGGCCCGTCGACGGCGTTCCGCACGGCGGGACGGGAGAGCACCACGGTGGTGACGGGGCCTTCACGTTCGATGCGTACCGGCATGGGGGCCAGCGGACCATGACCGGAGCCGCCGGACAAGGGGAACGGGGGCCGGCGGCGGCTCAGGCTTCGCCCTGCGGCCGGGCGCTCCTGGAACACGTACGTCCCGTCCACGGGGCGTCGTACGTACGAAGAAAGCGCCCCGCCCCTGGGTGAGGGGCGAGGCGCTTCGGTCTGCGTCTGCGCCTGCGCGGAACCTTGGCGTCAGGCCTTGCGGGCCCGCGTCGCCTTCTTCGGGGCGGCGGCCTTCTTGCCGGCCACCGCCGTCTTCTTCGGGGCTGCCGTCTTCGCCGGGGCCGCGGCCTTCTTGGCGGCGCCCGTCCTGGCCGTGGCCGTCTTCTTGGCCGGGGCCGTCGCGGCGGCCGCCACCTTCTTGGTGGTGGCCTTCTTCGCCTTCGCGGCGGGCTTGCGGCCCTGCGAAGGCGCCGCGTCGCTGATGCGGTCCGCCGAGATGATCTCCCGCAGGAACTTGCCGGTGTGGCTGGCCGGCACCCCCGCGACCTCCTCCGGCGTGCCCTCGGCGACGACCAGACCGCCGCCGTTGCCGCCCTCGGGGCCCATGTCGACGACCCAGTCCGCGGTCTTGATGACGTCGAGGTTGTGCTCGATGACGATGACCGTGTTGCCCTTGTCGACCAGACCGGAGAGGACCGTGATCAGCTTGCTGATGTCCTCGAAGTGCAGACCGGTGGTCGGCTCGTCCAAGACGTACACCGTCCGGCCCGTCGAGCGCTTCTGCAACTCGGAGGCGAGCTTCACGCGCTGGGCCTCGCCTCCGGAGAGGGTGGGCGCCGACTGGCCGAGGCGGACGTACCCGAGGCCGACGTCGTGGAGCGTCCTCAGGTGCCGGGCGATGGCGGGCACGGCCTCGAAGAAGCCGAGCGCCTCCTCGATCGGCATGTCGAGGACCTCGGCGATGGACTTGCCCTTGTAGTGCACGTCCAGCGTCTCGCGGTTGTAGCGCGCGCCGTGGCAGACCTCGCACGGGACGTAGACGTCCGGCAGGAAGTTCATCTCGATCTTGATGGTGCCGTCGCCGGAGCAGTTCTCGCAGCGCCCGCCCTTGACGTTGAAGGAGAAGCGGCCCGGGAGATAGCCCCGCACCTTCGCCTCCGTGGTCTCCGCGAAGAGCCTGCGGACGTGGTCGAAGACTCCGGTGTACGTCGCCGGGTTCGACCGAGGGGTGCGGCCGATGGGCGACTGGTCGACGTGCACGACCTTGTCGACGAGGTCGTCGCCCGCCACGCGCGTGTGGCGGCCGGGGACGGACTTCGCGCCGTTCAGCTCGCGGGCCAGGTGTGTGTACAGGATGTCGTTGACCAGCGTGGACTTGCCGGAGCCCGAGACACCCGTGACGGCCGTGAGGACGCCGAGCGGGAAGGACACGTCGATGTCCTGGAGGTTGTTCTCCCGGGCGCCGTGCACCGTGAGCTGCCGGCCGGGGACGGCCGGGCGGCGCAGGTCAGGCACCGGGATGGCCCTCTTGCCCGAGAGGTACTGCCCGGTGATCGACTTGTCGTTGGCCAGCAGCTCCTTCAGGGAACCGCTGTGCACGACCTTTCCGCCGTGCTCGCCCGCGCCGGGGCCGATGTCGACGATCCAGTCGGCCACCTTGATCGTGTCCTCGTCGTGCTCGACGACGATGAGCGTGTTGCCC
The DNA here is from genome assembly GCF_055587985.1 of Streptomyces sp. NPDC046335. Taxonomy (NCBI): domain Bacteria; kingdom Bacillati; phylum Actinomycetota; class Actinomycetes; order Kitasatosporales; family Streptomycetaceae; genus Streptomyces; species Streptomyces sp. NPDC046335. Next base: position 175,333 of record NZ_JBVJFF010000009.1, read on the forward strand.
ATGTCGCGCAGGCGTACGAGCGTCTCGATCAGCCGGTGGTTGTCGCGCTGGTGGAGGCCGATGGACGGCTCGTCGAGGACGTAGAGCACGCCGACGAGGCCGGAGCCGATCTGCGTGGCCAGGCGGATGCGCTGGGCCTCGCCTCCGGAGAGGGTGCCCGCGGCGCGGTTCAGCGAGAGGTAGTCGAGGCCGACGTCGACCAGGAAGCGCAGCCGCTCATTGACCTCCTTGAGGACACGCTCGGCGATCTTCTTGTCGCGGGCGCCCAGCTTCAGCTCGCCGAGGAAGTCCGCGCAGTCGCTGATGGACATCGCGGCGACCTCGGCGATGGACTTGCCCATCACCGAGACGGCGAGCACGATCGGCTTGAGGCGCGTGCCCTCACAGGTGGGGCAGGGCACCTCGCGCATGTAGCCCTCGAAGCGCTCGCGGCTGGAGTCGCTCTCGGCCTCGCTGTGGCGCCGCTTGACGAAGGGGACGGCCCCTTCGAAGGCGGTGGTGTAGGCCCGCTCGCGGCCGTACCGGTTGCGGTAGCGCACCTCGATCTGGGTCTTGTGGCCGTGAAGGAGGGCCTTCTTGGCGCGCTGCGGGAGTCCGGCCCAGGGCATGTCGGTGGCGAAGCCGAGGGCGTCGGAGAGCGCGTTCACCAGCCGGGCGAAGTAGTCCTTGGTGTGCCCGTGCGACCAGGGGTGGATGGCGCCCTCGTCGAGCGACTTGTCCTCGTCGGGGACGATCAGCTCCGGGTCGACCTCCATGCGCGTGCCGATGCCGGTGCAGTCGGGGCAGGCGCCGAAGGGCGAGTTGAAGGAGAAGGAGCGGGGCTCCAGCTCCTCGAAGGAGAGGTCGTCGTACGTGCAGTAGAGGTGCTCGGAGTACATGCGCTCGCGCTCGGGGTCGTCCTCAGGGAGGTCGACGAAGTCGAGCACGACCATGCCCGAGGAGAGGCCGAGGGCGGTCTCCACGGAGTCGGTCAGGCGGCGCTTGGCGGAGTCCTTCACCGTGAGGCGGTCGACGACGACCTCGATGGTGTGCTTCTCCTGCTTCTTCAGCGTGGGCGGCTCGGAGAGCTGGATCGTCTCGCCGTCCACCCGCGCGCGGGAATACCCCTTCGTCTGGAGGTCGGCGAAGAGGTCGACGAACTCGCCCTTGCGCTCGCGCACCAGCGGCGAGAGGACCTGGAAGCGGCTTCCCTCGGGCAGTTCGAGGACCTTGTCCACGATGGCCTGCGGCGACTGCCGGGCGATCGGCCGGCCGCACTCGGGGCAGTGCGGCTTGCCGATGCGCGCGAAGAGCAGGCGCAGGTAGTCATAGACCTCGGTGATGGTGCCGACCGTCGAGCGCGGGTTGCGCGAGGTCGACTTCTGGTCGATGGAGACCGCCGGGGAGAGACCCTCGATGAAGTCGACGTCGGGCTTGTCCATCTGGCCGAGGAACTGCCGGGCGTACGAGGAGAGGGACTCGACGTACCGCCGCTGGCCCTCGGCGAAGATCGTGTCGAACGCGAGCGAGGACTTGCCCGACCCGGAGAGTCCGGTGAACACGATGAGGGAGTCACGCGGGAGGTCGAGCGAGACGTTCTTGAGATTGTGCTCGCGCGCGCCACGGACGATGAGACGGTCGGCCACGCCGGTCCGCACCTTTCTTGGGAGAAGTGACAGGGGTGGAACCCCCGTCTTTCACAGAGTAGGGCGAGCCACTGACAACGCCGGGCCGCTTCCCTGGTTCCACGTACACAACAAGCCGGGACCTACAAGAATGCCCGATGCCGCCTTCGACCATATCGCACGCACATTCGATTAGCGCTGTATCCAGGAGCCTTCACCCGGACGTGTGACCCAGCTATCGTCAGGGACATGATTGATCATGTGCGCGACCTGGCGTCTGTACGTGACGCGACCGACCGACTGCTCAGCGCAGCGTCGAAACTGAACAACGATTCGACCGCCGAGCCGTCACGGCTCCCGGGCTGGACCCGCGGCCATGTCCTCGCCCACCTCGCGCGGAACGCGGACGCCCTGGTCAACGTCCTCGCGGGACGGCCCATGTACGAGAGCGCGCAGCAGCGCGACACCGACATCGAGCGCGACGCCCCGCGGCCGCTGTCCGAGCAGCTCGACGACGTCCGCGAGTCCATGGCCCGCTTCGAGGCGCAGGCCGCGCTCCCCGCCGACTGGTCCCGCACCATCACCATGCGCAACGGAGTCACCGACTCCGCGTCCCGGGTCCCGTTCCGCCGCTGGGGCGAGGTGGAGCTGCACCACGTGGACCTCGGCATCGGGTACGAGCTGGAGGACCTGCCCGCGGAGTTCGTGCGGCGCGAGACCGCCTTCCTCACCGCACGCTTCGCGGGCAACCCCGACGTCCCGCCCACCCGCGTCACGGACGGCACGCACGCGTGGAGCACGGGCAGGGAGGGCTCACCCGAAGTCACCGTCTCCGGGTCGGCGCCCGACGTGGTCGGCTGGCTCGCCGGCCGCCGTGACGGCTCCGCCCTGACGGCCGAAGGGGGCCTCCTTCCCCCTCTGCCGCCGCTATAGGGTGACGCACATGACGTACAGCGGAGCGGTGAAGGTCGGCGGACCCGCGGATGTGCACGAACTGCCGGACCTGATGATCTCGAAGGTCGCGGTCGGGCCGATGGACAACAACGCCTATCTGCTGCGCTGCCGGGCCACCGGCGAGCAGCTCCTGATCGACGCGGCGAACGACGCCGGGACGTTGCTGACCCTGATCGGTGACGACGGCATCGCGTCCGTCGTCACCACGCACCAGCACGGCGACCACTGGCAGGCGCTGGCGGCCGTCGTCGAGGCGACCGGCGCGCGGACGTACGCGGGCCGCGCGGACGCCGCGGGCATCCCGGTGCCGACGGACGTCCCCGTCGACGACGGCGACACGATCCGCGTGGGCAGGGTCGAGCTCACCGCCCGCCACCTGGTGGGCCACACGCCGGGCTCGATCGCGCTGGTCTACGACGACCCGCACGGCCACGCGCACGTCTTCACCGGCGACTGCCTCTTCCCGGGCGGCGTCGGCAACACGCAGAACGACCCGGCGGCCTTCGCGAGCCTCCTCGGCGACGTCGAGACGAAGATCTTCGGGACGCTGTCCGACGAGACCTGGGTCTACCCCGGCCACGGCAGCGACACGACGTTGGGCGCCGAGCGACCGCACCTCGGCGAGTGGCGCGCCCGCGGCTGGTGAACCGGGGCGGCGCGCGGCCTGCGAACCGGGGCGGCGCCGGTCTCCGTGGAGGTGAGCGTCACGCCTTCGCGGAGACCAGCGCCGCCACCCGCTGCACCGCGAACGCGTACCCCTGGACTCCGCATCCCGCGATGACGCCGTCGGCGCGCTGCGACACATAGCTGTGGTGCCGGAAGGGCTCGCGCTGGTGGATGTTGGAGATGTGCACCTCCACCACGGGCAGGCCGTCGCAGGTGTTGAGCGCGTCCAGGATCGCCACCGAGGTGTGGGAGTAGGCCGCAGGGTTGATGACGATCCCCGCGTGCTGCTCGCGCGCCTCGTGGATCCAGTCGATCAGCTCGCCCTCGTGGTTGCTCTGCCGCAGGTCCACGGTGCCGCCGTGGGCCGCCGCCGCCTCGGCGCACAGGGCCTCGACGTCCGCGAGGGTGTCGGTGCCGTAGATCTCGGGCTGCCGGCGTCCGAGGAGGTTCAGGTTCGGACCGTTCAGGATCATGATCGGCGCGGTGGCGAGGCTGCGGGTACTGAGGGTCATGCAGGAGGTCTATCACGCCTCCCGCGCGCCGGAACCCGGGTGCCCCTGACACCCGTACGGCTCTATTCTGCTCGCCATGATCGCCAAAGCCGCCGGACCCTCTTACCCGCCCAAGCCCTCCCCCGGTGACCGCGTCGCCGTGATCTCCCCGTCCAGCGGCCTCCCGGGCCTCTTCCCGCTCCCCTTCGAGCTGGGCCTGCGACGCCTCAGGGACGACTTCGGCCTGGAACCGGTCGAGTACCCCGCGACGCGGAAGATGGGCTCGACGCCCCGTGAGCGGGCCGACGACATCCACGCGGCGTTCGCCGATCCGGCCATCAAGGCCGTCATCGCGAGCATCGGCGGCGACGACCAGATCACCGTACTGCCGTACCTGGACCGGGAGTTGATCCGCGCCAACCCGAAGCCGTTCTTCGGGTTCAGCGACAACACCAACCTGCTCGCCTTCCTCTGGCAGTGCGGCGTGGTCGGGTACCACGGCTCGTCCGTCATGTGCGAGCTCGGCCGCCCCGGCGCGATGGCGCCCCTGACCGCCGAGTCGCTGCGCGCCGCCCTCTTCACCTCCGGGCCCCACGAACTGCGCCCCGCCGAGCGCTTCCGCGACGTCGACGTGCCGTGGGACGACGCCGCGGCGCTCGCCGTGGAGCCCCCGACCGAGCCGGGCGGCGGCTGGTACTGGCACCGGCCCGAGCGCGTCGTCGAAGGGCGGTCCTGGGGCGGTGAGCCGGAGATCCTCTCCTGGCTCCTGATGACGGACCGGGAGATCGCCGGGGACCTGTCGGCGTACGACGGCTGCGTGCTGTTCCTGGAGACCTCCGAGGAACTCATCGGCGCCGAACAGGTGTTCCGCATCCTGCGCAACATGGGCGAGCGCGGGCTGCTGCGCCGCTTCCCTGCCCTGCTCATGGGGCGGCCCAAGACCTGGTCCTTCGCCCGCCCGCTGGACGCGGACGCGAAGGCGGCACACGCGCGTGAGCAGCGCGCGGCCGTGCTGCGGGCGCTCGACACGTACGCGCCGGAGACCATGGCGGTCTTCGACGTGGACCTCGGGCACACCGATCCCCAACTGGTGATCCCTTACGGGGGCACCGTACGGGTGGACGGTCCGCAGCGACGGATCACGGTCACCTACTGACCTACGGGGTGATCGCCAGCTCCAGATACGCCGCGAACAGCACCAGGTGGACGCCGCCCTGCAACGGTGTGGCGCGCCCCGGCACGACGGTGAGCGTGCCGACGATCACGGTGAGGACGAGCAGGATCATATGGGTCGCGCTCAGGCCGAGCACCAGCGGTCCGGAGAGCCATACGGAGGCGACCGCGACGGCGGGGATGGTCAGCCCGATGCTGGCCATCGCCGAGCCGAGGGCAAGGTTCAGGCTGGTCTGCACGCGGTCCCTGCGGGTGGCGCGCACGGCCGCGATCGTCTCGGGGAGCAGGACGAGCAGGGCGATGATCACGCCGACGACGGCATGCGGCATGCCGGCACTCGCCACCCCCGACTCGATCGTCGGCGACACGCCTTTGGCGAGGCCCACGACGCCGACCAGGGCCAGCGCGAGCAGTCCGAGGCTGGTCAGGGCCTGACGTGAGGAGGGGACCTCGGCGTGGGCATCGGCGTCGATGACCTCGCCCCGCTTGGTCAGGGGCAGGAAGTAGTCGCGGTGCCGCACGGTCTGGGTGGAGACGAACAGTCCGTACAGGGTGAGCGAGGCGATCGCGGCGAAGGTGAGCTGGCTGGTCGAGAACTCCGGGCCCTGCTTGGTGGTGGTGAAGGCCGGCAGGACCAGGCAGAGCGTGGCCAGGGTGGCGACGGTCGCGAGGGCCGCGCCGGTGCCCTCGGGGTTGAAGACGGCGACGCGGTGGCGGAGCGCCCCGACCAGGAGGCAGAGTCCGACGATGCCGTTGCAGGTGATCATCACCGCGGCGAAGACGGTGTCGCGGGCCAGGGTGGAGCTCTTGTCGCCGCCGTCAGCCATGAGGGTGACGATGAGCGCCACCTCGATGATGGTCACCGCGATGGCGAGGACCAGCGAGCCGAAGGGTTCGCCGACGCGGTGGGCGATCACCTCGGCGTGGTGGACGGCGGAGAGCACCGCTCCCGCGAGGATCAGCGTCACCACGGCGACGACGATGCCGGGCAGGTCGCGGCCCCAGGTGAGGACGAGGAGGACGACGGCGAGGAAGGGGACCACCGTCGTCCACTGCATGCCGAGCGCCCGGAGCCGAGTGACCATGACTCGATGCTGCCCCGGGCGCTTGGGTGCCGCTACTCGGTCCCCTACTTGCTGCCGGCGGTCGTGGTCTCGGTCGACTCCTCCGCCGACTCCTCCGCCGCCTGCTTCTCAGCCTGCTTCTTGGAGGCGATGAGACTGGTGATCGTGGTGATCACCAGGACACCGCAGATCACCGAGAGCGAGACCGGGATGGAGATCTCGGGGACGTGCACCCCGGACTCGTGCAGGGCGTGCAGCACGAGCTTCACGCCGATGAAGCCGAGGATCACCGAGAGGCCGTAGCTCAGGTGGACCAGCTTCCTGAGCAGTCCGCCGATGAGGAAGTAGAGCTGCCGCAGGCCCATGAGCGCGAAGGCGTTGGCCGTGAAGACGATGTACGGGTCCTGGGTGAGGCCGAAGATCGCGGGGATGGAGTCCATCGCGAAGAGCACGTCGGTGGTGCCGATGGCGAGCATGACGACCATGAGAGGCGTCATGATCTTCTTGCCGTTCTTCTTGATGAACAGCTTCGTGCCCTCGTACCGGTCCGAGACGCCGAACCTCTTCTCGACGGACTTCAGGAGGCGGTTCTCCTCCCAGTCCTCTTCTTCCTCGTCGGCACGGGCCTCCTGGATGAGCTTCCAGGCGGTGTAGATCAAGAACGCGCCGAAGATGTAGAAGACCCACGAGAAGTTGGCGATGACCGCGGCGCCGGCGGCGATGAATATCGCGCGCAGGACCAGGGCTATCAGCACTCCGAACAGCAGCACCCGCTGCTGGAGGTGGGACGGCACCGAGAACTTCGCCATGATCAGGATGAAGACGAAGAGGTTGTCCACGGACAGGGACTTCTCGGTGATGAAGCCCGCGAAGAACTCACCGGACGCCTGGCTCTCGCCCGCGACCAGCAGGCCGAGGCCGAAGATCGCCGCGAGGGCGATCCAGACGACCGTCCAGGTTCCGGCTTCCTTGATCGACACGTCATGGGGCTTGCGCCCGATGAAGAAGTCGACTGCGATCAGGGCACACAGACCAAGAATGGTCAGCGTCCACAGGGTCATTGAAACGTCCACTGCGCCTCCGGCGTCGTACGGCTACTGATCAGCGTCGTCGCTGCCGGAGGTCTCTTCCACCCGATCGGTCTGTGCCGTGAGTCGGGCCGACGCCCCGGGACCGATGGCGGTCCGTATTGACGGGTACGTCGCAGCCGGGAGTACTCCCCTCCGCGGCTTCCAGAGTACGGGAAACACCAAGGGTTGGTAAAGGAGATGGCAAACGAGAATCAAAAGACCTGTTCAGCGGGTGGATAAAGTCGCTTTGACGCCATGGCGCGACGGGGCACCGACGGATCCGGAAGCCGTGGTTCAGCGGCCGCCGTCGCGCCGGGCCGCCGCGATCCGGTCGAGGAGCTGCCGCAGGACGTCGCTGCCCGGCGGGAAGGACGGCGGGTCGTACGTCCACGTGTGACCGACCCACGGGTCCGCGAGGTGGTCGTCCGGGACCGGGGTGAGCCGCAGCAGCGCCCGCCAGAGGGGGTCGAGCAGCGGGCCGTACTCGGCGGCGTCCTCGCGGTCCGCGACCATCATGAGGTGCACGCCGACGGCCGGGCCCTCGTCCGCGAGGTAGCGGAGCCGGGTCACCGCGCGGTCGTCGAAGCCGTGCGGGAAGTCGTTGACGATCAGGAGCTGCTCGGCGACGTCGAGGTCCGGGGGCAGCGCGTCGGCGGCTCCGCCGCGCACCGCCATCTGCACCAGGTCCACGCGCTGGGTGAGCCCGGCGAGCACCTCCGAGACCCCGGCGGCCCCGGAGGCCGGTGGTCCGGCCAGGACGCCCGCCGACACCAGCGGGGCGAACGCGCCGGCCGCCGAACCCGCCGCGTCGATCACATGCACGGAGAACTCACCCGCCGGATAGACCGCGAGCAGCCGCGCGGCGTGCGCCACGGCAGTGTCGACGGCGAGCCGGCGCAGCTCGGCCGAGTCCGTGAAGGTGTTGGTCAGGGCCTTGCCGCTGTCGATCCACAGGCCGCGCTCCAGGGGCAGCCTGACCAGCATCGGGATGCGCAGGTCGATGCGCTCGGGGAGGTGGAGGTCGCCGAGGCGGAGTGCCATCGGGATCTCCATGGGCGCGCGATAGGCGTGCCAGACGGGGTTGCTCCAGGCCGCGAACGCCAGGGGCAGGGCGGGCTCGACGACGTCGGCCTCGGCGGCGAGCTGGGCGAGATCGCGGTCGAGGGCGGCCCTGGCCTGGCCGGTGAGGTCGGCGTGCTTGGCGCGCGCGGTGTCGCGGGCCGCGTCACCGGCGCCGCCGATGCGGCTGCGCGGGTCGGAGAGGACCTTGTCGAGCTCCTGCTCCATGCGGGAGTCGGCGAAGTCGACTGCGCTGCGGTACGCCGCCGTGGTGCGGGCCAGGTCTTCGAACATGCCCCACACCTGGTTGTAGAGCCGCTCCTCCATCGACCACCCGGTGGCGTCCCCCGCGACGGGCCGCGCGGCCTGGCCGGGCTGGGCCGCGGGCGCCGCGGGTGGCGGCGGCGGGGGCGCGGTGGTCCGGCGTCCGGGGTGGGTGTAGTCGACGGGGCCGCCGCCCGGCTGCCGTGGGCCGGGGGCGGGCTGCCCCTGCGGGCCCGCGGCCGGCGCGGCGGCGTCCTCCGGCGGCGTGGGAGCGGACGGGGCGGGCGGGGCCGTGCGCACCCGCGTGCCGTCGGCGGGGCGCGGCGGCGGCACGGCGACGGAACGGGCCAGGCCCCGGGCCACCGCGTCCTCGATGGCGCCCGCCAGCTCGTGGGCCTCGGGCAGGCCCTGGTCGGTGAGCATGTCGGCGAGCCCGCCCGCGTACCCCTGGCCGACGGCCCTGACCTTCCAGGCGTCCTGGCGGCGGTAGAGCTCGAGGGCGACGACGGCGGACTCGGTGTCCAGGTCGGTGATGGTGTAGCTGGCCGCCTCCGCGCCGTCGAGTCCGGTGACCGCGACGAAGGGTGCGGCGAGGCCGCGGAAGCTGACCGGTCCCCCGGCACCGACGGGCAGCGCGAGCAGGACGTTGACCCGGTGGACCGTGTCCGGCAGGGCGCCGAGGTCCACGGCGAGGCGGTGGTCGGCCGCCGCCTGCTGGGACACCTCGAGCCCCGGCAGGGTGGGCGAGCCCGGATGGGCCACCCATTCCACGCCGCGGACCCTGCCCTGGTCGTCGCCGAGCGTGGCCCCCGCCACGATCGGCTCACCGGCCGAGACGCGGATCTCCAGACGGGTCCAGGGAAGCGGGTGGTTCTGCCCCCGCACCAGCTCGGCCGTCATCGCTTCGTTCCCCCTAGAAGGGCCCCCGTCGAGCCCTCGTGCTCATGCGTACCGACGTACCAATGTGTGTGCGGACGTGCTGTCGTGCCGCCGTGCTTACAGGTGCGGCAGGATCGACGGCATCAGGTCCTGGAAGGTGCGGCCGTTGGCCGGGTTGCCGATGGCCGTCATCTGCCAGCCCGGGCCCGCCCGGTGGACCTTCGCCATGATCTGGGCGGTGTACTGGCCGCCGCCGTCGAGGGTGTAGCGCGCGAGCTCCTGGCCGTTGGTCTCGTCGACCAGGCGGCAGAACGCGTTCTGCACCTCCTGGAAGGTCTGGCCGGTGAAGGAGTTCACCGTGAAGACGATCTGGTCGATGTGGACGGGAACCCGCTGCAGGTCGACGAGGATCGCCTCGTCGTCGCCGCCCTGGCCCACGCCGCCGACGAGGTTGTCCCCGGTGTGCCGCACCGAGCCGTCGTCGCTGACCAGGTGACGGAAGAAGACCACGTCCACCGGCTGCTTGTCCGCGAAGAGGACCGCCGAGGCGTCCAGGTCGACCTCGCGGGTACGGGAGCCGAACAGGCCCCGGCGCGGAGCCGCCTGCCACCCGAGTCCCATGCGCACCGCGGACAGGGCGCCCCCGTCGTCCTTCTGCAGGTTGATGGCCTGACCCTTGGTCATGTTGACCGTCACGCGCTGTCCTCTCTCGAACTGCCTGGGCAACCGCCTTCTGCGGCTGCCCAGCACCCTATGCAGCGCCATCTGCGGAGCAGCAGCGCGGGCCGTACTTTGTGGCGGTCTTGCAACAGACCAGCCAGTACGCCGGATTCCCCTTCCCCAGCCCCCCGGAGGGGCCACCTATGCCTGGCCCGCCTCCCTCATCTGCCGCAGCTCCTTCTTCATCTCCGACACCTCGTCGCGCAGCCGCGCGGCGATCTCGAACTGCAGGTCGGCGGCGGCCGCGCGCATGCGTGCGGTCATCTCCTCGATCTGCTCGGCCAGTTCGGCCGCGGGGCGGTCGGTCGCGACGGCCCGGCCCTTCTTGGCCTTGCCGGACGCGGCGGCCTTGCCTGCCGTGGCCGCCTCACCGCCGAGCGCGGGCACCGGGGCCTTGGCGCCCTTGCCCGCCTTGGGCTTGCGGTACTCCGAGCCGAGGAGCTGCTCGGTGTCGACCTCTTCGCGGGCGATCTGCGACACGATGTCGTTGATCTTCTTGCGGAGGGGCTGCGGGTCGATGCCCCTCTCCTTGTTGTACGCGACCTGCTTCTCCCGGCGGCGGTTGGTCTCGTCGATGGCCTTCTCCATCGCCGGGGTGATCTTGTCGGCGTACATGTGGACCTGGCCCGAGACGTTGCGCGCCGCGCGGCCGATGGTCTGGATCAGGGAGGTTCCCGAGCGCAGGAAGCCCTCCTTGTCGGCGTCGAGGATCGCCACCAGGGAGACCTCTGGCAGGTCGAGGCCCTCGCGCAGGAGGTTGATGCCGACCAGGACGTCGTACTCACCGGCCCGCAGCTCGCGCAGGAGCTCCACGCGGCGCAGCGTGTCGACGTCGCTGTGCAGATAGCGGACCTGGATGCCGAGCTCCAGGAAGTAGTCGGTGAGGTCCTCGGCCATCTTCTTGGTCAGGGTGGTGACCAGGACGCGCTCGTCCTTCTCGGTGCGCATGCGGATCTCGTGCACGAGGTCGTCGATCTGGCCCTCGGTGGGCTTGACGACGACCTCGGGGTCGACGAGGCCGGTGGGGCGGATGATCTGCTCGACATAGCCGTCGCCGCGCGAGAGCTCGTACTTGCCCGGGGTCGCCGAGAGGTAGACCGTCTGACCGACGCGGCCGAGGAATTCCTCCCACTTCAGGGGGCGGTTGTCCAGGGCGGAGGGCAGCCGGAAGCCGTGGTCCACGAGGGTGCGCTTGCGGGAGGCGTCGCCCTCGTACATCGCGCCGATCTGCGGGACGGTGACGTGCGACTCGTCCAGGACGAGGAGGAAGTCCTCCGGGAAGTAGTCCAGGAGCGTGTTGGGGGCGGTGCCGGGCTCGCGGTCGTCGAAGTGCATGGAGTAGTTCTCGACGCCGGAGCAGGAACCGATCTGGCGGAGCATCTCCAGGTCGTACGTGGTGCGCATGCGAAGGCGCTGGGCCTCCAGCATCTTGCCCTGCTTCTCCAGCTCGGCGAGGCGCTCGGTGAGCTCCTTCTCGATGCCGGTGACGGCCTTCTCCAGGCGCTCGGGGCCCGCCACGTAGTGCGAGGCGGGGAAGATGTAGAGGTGGTCGTCGTCGCTGATGACCTCGCCGGTGAGCGGGTGGAGGGTGGAGAGCGCCTCGATCTCGTCACCGAACATCTCGATGCGGACCGCGAGCTCCTCGTACACCGGGAAGATCTCGATGGTGTCGCCGCGGACGCGGAAGGTGCCGCGGGTGAACGCCAGGTCGTTGCGCGTGTACTGGATGTCGACGAAGCGGCGCAGGAGCTGGTCGCGGTCGATCTCGTCGCCGACCTTCAGCGGCACCATGCGGTCCACGTACTCCTGCGGGGTGCCGAGGCCGTAGATGCAGGAGACGGAGGCGACGACGACCACGTCCCGGCGGGTCAGCAGGGAGTTCGTCGCCGAGTGGCGCAGCCGCTCGACCTCCTCGTTGACCGAGGAGTCCTTCTCGATGTAGGTGTCCGACTGCGGGACATACGCCTCGGGTTGGTAGTAGTCGTAGTACGAGACGAAGTACTCGACTGCGTTGTTCGGCAGGAGCTCGCGGAATTCGTTCGCCAGCTGGGCGGCCAGTGTCTTGTTCGGCGCCATCACGAGGGTGGGGCGCTGGAGCTTCTCGATCATCCACGCGGTGGTGGCCGACTTGCCGGTGCCGGTCGCGCCGAGGAGGACCACGTCCTTCTCACCCGCGCGGATACGACGGTCGAGCTCGGCGATGGCCGTCGGCTGGTCGCCACTGGGCTGGTACGGACTGACGACCTCGAAAGGTGCCACCGTGCGTTCGATCTTGGATACGGGCCGCATGGAATCCACCGTACGACCCCGCACTGACAACCGGGCCGGATCAGCCGGTCGGCGGTGGCTCGCTCACCGGTCCAAGGTGGCGCTCCTCACCTGTTCTGCGGGGAGCGGGAGCCGGGCCGCCGGCGGGGACCGCGACGGGGGCCGGGCACGTGCCGGTCGCCCGAGCGCGGGACCGGGTAGGGCCGGCGGGCCCCGCCGACGCCAAGGGCCCGGGCCTCCTGCTGGCCGCCCATGACCATCAGCGGGTCGAACATCACGATCACACCCGCGAGGAGCAGGAAGGCGAGCGGTCCGATCATCATCGGCGCGAGGATCTCGGCGGACGAGTCACCGGCCGGCAAGGCGTCCGAGTCGTGGAGGTGGACGCTGAGGGCCGCCATCCCGGTGTAGTGCATTCCGGTGACGGCCAGGCCCATGACCAGGCTCGCGCCCAGACTCCACAGGAAACCTTTGACCTGCGCGGCCGCCCAGAGTGCCGCGGTGGCGGCGACCATGGCGATCACCACGGACGCGGCGACGGTGAGGGTGTTGTACTCGAGCGTCCCGCGTAGACGCATACCGGCCATTCCCAGGTAGTGCATCGAAGCGACCCCGAGGCCCGTGATCGTCCCGCCGGTGAACAGCGCCGTGCCGGTCGCGCCCCGATAGCCGACAATGAAGATGCCGACGCCGACCATGATGATGGCGACGGCCAGGCTGGCGAAGGTCAGCGCCTTGTCGTAGCGGATCGGTGCCTCCTCGACGGAGAAACCCATCATCGCCACGAAGTGCATGGTCCAGATGCCTGAACCGATGGCGGCCGATCCGAGTGCGAGCCAGCCGGGGCGCCAGGAGTGCGCCACGAGGAGCGATCTGGTCGTACAGCGCAGCCCGAGTGCTCCTCCGAGGCAGGCCATGACATAGGCCACCACCGGTGTGACGACTCCGTAGCTGAACCCGTCGACCGTGCCCTGCATGCGAGGTAGCCCTTCCGCCTGTTGCGTCCAAATGACCCGTCACGTGCCGTACGCCCCCGCCCGCGGCCACCTGAAAGGCCGTCGGCTGAGGCAGAGAGTAAGGCTCCCGCCGGAACGCACGAACGATTTTCCGGCAAAGAATTCCGCCACTCGCGCGCGGGGGGCCCTTGCTCCGGATGCTCCGTTCAGCCTGTGGCCATCCTGCACCTGTCTCCCGTTGGCCCTTGACTGTCACTCTCGACCGGTCCGCGATCTCACGACGCGAGGAGTACTTGTGTACACACGCGCTGCCGCCACCACTGTCGCCGCTCTCATGGGAGCCGGTGCGCTGGTCCTTCCCGCCACCACCGCAGCCGCCGACACCCCGTCGGCGTCGAGTGCCGCCGGGACCCCGTCGACGTCGAGTGCCGCCAAGCCCGGCAGGCCGCTGGTGGTCGCCCACCGCGGCGCCTCGGCCTACGCCCCCGAGAACACCTTCGCCGCGATAGACAAGGCGCGGGACATGGGGTTCACCTGGGTCGAGAACGACGTCCAGCGGACCAAGGACGGCGAGCTCGTGATCATGCACGACGACACCCTGAAGCGGACGACCGACGTGGAGCAGCGGTTCCCCGGCCGTGCCCCCTGGAAGGTCGCGGACTTCACGGCGGCGGAGATCGCCGAGCTGGACGCCGGGAGCTGGTTCAGCCCGAAGTACGCGGGTCAGCGGGTGCCGACCCTGGAGCAGTACATGAAGCGGGTCTCGCACAACCAGCAGAGCCTCGTCTTCGAGTTCAAGAAGCCCGAGCTCTACCCGGGCATCGAGAAGCAGGGCCTGCGCGTGCTGCGCGAGACGGGCTGGCTCGACAAGCAGCACGTCAAGAAGAAGCTGGTCATCCAGAGCTTCAGCGCCGACAGCGTGAAGACCGTGCACAAGCTGCGGCCCGACGTGAAGACCGGCTTCCTCGGCACGCCCGCCGTCGCGGACCTGCCCGAGTACGCCGAGTTCTCCGACCAGATAAACGCCACCCACACCTCGATCTCGGCGGATTACGTCGACTCGATCCACGCGCTCAAGGGGCCGCACAAGAAGCGCCTCGAGATCTTCACGTGGACGGTCAACGACGGCCCGAACGCGGTGCGTGCCGCGGGCTTCGGCGTGGACGGCATCATCACGAACGCGCCCGACGTCGTCCACAAGGCGGTGCGCAAGGGAGCGCGCAAGGGCTGACGCCCGGTCGTTGTCAGTGGCCGGTCGTACGGTGGTCGCATGGACGCCAATGTGCAGGGACGGGGCCCGCTCGTGTGGGCCGTCGTCGGCAGCGACATCGGGCCGCTGCTGCTGGCCGCGACCGCCGGGGGGCTGGTCACCGTGGCTTTCCACGCCACCGACGCGGTGCGTGACAGGACCCTGGACCGGCTCGGCTCCCGCCTGGGCGCCGAGCCGGTCCACGCACCGGATTCCCCCCTGCTCGCCGAGTCGATACGTCAGTTCGCGGCGTATTTCTCCGGCGAGCGGCACGTCTTCGAGCTGCCGCTGGACTGGTCGCTGAGCTCGGGTTTCAACCGCCAGGTGCTGCGCGAGCTCGCCTCCGGCGTGCCGTACGGCTCGGTCGTGGGCTATGGCGACCTCGCCGGCCGGGTGGGCAGCCCTGGAGCCGCCCAGGCCGTCGGCATCGCGATGGGCTCCAATCCGCTGCCGGTCGTGGTGCCGTGCCACCGCGTGGTGGAGAGCGACGGCGGCATAGGCGGCTTCGGCGGCGGCCTGGAGACAAAGCGGCGGCTCCTCGCCCTGGAGGGGGTGCTCCCGCAGCCCATGTTCTGAGCCCGCGGAGACCGCCACCCGGCGCTCCGGAGACCGTCACCCCGCGCTCGGGAGGCCGTCGCCCGGCGCCGCAGAGGCCGTCGCTCGGCGGTGTCGGAGCCGGGCGCCCACCCATTCCGTCTCCGGCGTACGAGCCTCCTGGCACACTGCGTCAGTGACTACGCCCGTCGACGCTCCTGACATACCCGCGCCAGAGGCGCTGCCCGCGCTGCGCCGCCGTACGACGGCCGTGCTGATCGCCAGCCAGATACTGGGCGGGCTCGGTGTGCCGATCGGTATCGCGCTGGCCCCGGTGCTCGCCACCGAGGTGAGCGGCTCGGAGGCGTTCTCGGGGCTCGCACCCACCGCTTCGGTGGCCGGCACGGCCCTGCTCTCGCTGCCGCTCGCCGCGCTGATGACGGCTCGCGGACGGCGTCCGGGCCTTGTCCTCGCCTATGTGATCGGCGCGGTCGGAGCGGGGCTCGTGGTGCTCGCCTCGGTCGTCGGGAGCTTCCCGCTGCTGCTGGTCGGCATGGCGGCCTTCGGCGCGGGGTCATCGGCCAACCTGCAGGCCCGTTTCGCCGCGGCCGACCTCGCCGAGCCGGACCGGCGTGGCCGCGCCATCTCGCACGTCATCTGGGCCACCACCATCGGCTCGGTGCTCGGCCCCAACATCGCCGCGCCGACGAGCAGGCTCTTCGCCGGGACAGCCGTCCCCGAGCAGGCCGGGCCCTTTCTCTTCGCCGCGGGGATCTTCGCGATCGCCGCGCTGGTGGTGGCGGTACTGCTGCGGCCCGATCCGCTGCTCACCGCCCGCGCCCTGGCCCCGCGGGAGGACGAGAGCCCGCAGAGCGGGTCGCTGCGGGCCGGCGTGGCCGCGGTGGCCGCGTCGCCCATGGCCCGCCTCGCGCTGGTGACGGTCGCCGCGTCGCACACCGTGATGGTCTCGATCATGGTGATGACGCCGGTCGACCTCGGACACCACGGGGCGAGCCTGCAACTGGTCGGCCTGGTCATCAGCGGTCACATCGCGGGCATGTACGCATTCGCGCCGGTGCTCGGCTGGCTCGCCGACCGGTTCGGCCGCCTCTCCGTCATCGGTCTTGCGGTCGGGCTCCTGGCCTTCGCCGCGCTGCTCGCCGGTACGGCGGGGCCGAGCCACGGCCAGACCGCCGCCGGGCTCTTCGTGCTCGGCCTCGGCTGGTCCGCGGGTCTCGTCGCCGGCTCCGCGCTGCTCACCGACTCGGTGCCCCAGCCCGCGAGGGCCGCGGTGCAGGGCCTCTCGGACCTGACGATGAACACGGCGGCGGGCATCGGCGGGGCGGTGGCGGGCCTGATCGTCGCGCAGGCCGGCTACGGCTGGCTCAACCTCGCCGGCGTCCTCGTACTGCTGCCGCTCGCCGCGCTCGCCGTCCGCAGGGCGGTCAAGAAGGCCTGAGGCGCCTTCGAGTGGCCCTTGGAGGGCCTTCGCGGGGGTCAGAGAGCCTTAGGCCTCCGCAGAGGTCAGAGAAAGCCCTGGAGCTGTCGCGGAGCTCAAGGGAGCGTGATCTCAAGGGAGCGTGATGTGGTACGCCTTGCGCAGCGTCTCGTGGACGGTCCAGGTCGTACGGTCGCCCTCGCGCAGCACGGCGGCGTCGCCGGGTCCGATCTCCAGCGTGGCACCGCCCTCGACCACGACGGTGGCCCGGCCGCTGACGACCACGAAGAGCTCGTCGGCCTCGGTGTCGGTGACGACGCCGGGCGTGATCTGCCAGATGCCGCGCACCTGCTTGCCGTCGGCGGACTCCCACAGCACCTTGCCGGTCACCACCGGGTCGCCGGAGACGATCTGCGCCGGGTCGAGCGGTTCGGCCACCAGCTCGACGTCCGGGATGTGCACGGCGAAAGAGGGAACAGTTTGATCATTCGTGGTCATGGCCGGTCACCCTAACCGGGCGCATGGGCTCCGTCAGGAGTGAGCGTCAACTGGAGCGGAATATTCCGTTCCCACAGGGCTCGGCGGAAAGCCGGAGTTGGCTGGCAGACTGGCACATCTCGTCATCAGCGCTAGGAGCCCCACATGTCGATGGCCGGCAACCTCCGGAAAGTCGGAGGCCTGGGCAGGGTCGGCAGCCTGCGGAAGGTCCGCGGTCTGCGGAGAGTGGCACGCCTCGGCCGCCGTGACGCACGCGTCGATCTGAGCCACCCCGCCCGGTCCCCGCTGGGTTCCTCGGTGGTCAACTGCGTGACGTACAGAGAAGGCGTGCGCCAGTCCCCCGCACGCGATCTGGTCGAGTCGGTGGAGCGGATCCGCAAGTCCGACGACGGCTTCGTCTGGCTGGGGCTGCACGAACCCACCGAGGAGGAGTTCGCCGGCATCGCCGATCTCTTCGATCTCCACCCGCTCGCCGTGGAGGACGCCGTCCACGCGCACCAGCGCCCGAAGGTGGAGCGGTACGACCACACGCTCTTCGCCGTCTTCAAGACCGTCTGCTATGTGGAGCACACCGAACTGACCGCCACCAGCGAGGTGGTCGACACCGGCGAGATCATGCTCTTCGTGGGCCGCGACTTCGTCATCACGGTCCGGCACGGCAGGCACGGCTCGCTCGGTCCGCTCCGCGAGGCCCTGGAGGCGGCTCCCGAGCAGCTCGCCCAGGGGCCCGCGGCCGTCCTGCACGCGATCGCGGACCAGGTCGTGGACGACTATCTCGCGGTCACGAACGCCGCGCAGTCGGACATCGACCAGGTGGAGTCGGACGTGTTCGCCCCGGACGGGGCGCGGGTCGACCCCGGTCGGATATACCAGCTCAAGCGCGAACTGCTCGAACTGAAGCGCGCCGTGGTGCCGCTCGGCCGCCCGCTCCAGATACTCGCCACCCAGCCCATGCGGGTCATCGCCCCGGACATACAGGCGTACTTCCGGGACGTCGACGACCACCTGAAGCGGGTCACCGAGCAGATCGCCGCCTTCGACGAGCTGCTGAACTCGATTCTTCAGGCCCACTTGGCGCAGGTGACCGTCGCGCAGAACGAGGACATGCGGAAGATCACCGCCTGGGCGGCGGTCGTCGCGGTGCCCACGATGGTCTGCGGCATGTACGGGATGAACTTCGACCATATGCCGGAGCTGCACTGGCAGTACGGGTATCCGTTGGTGATGGGCCTGATAGCGGCGGCGTGCACCGCGCTCTACCGCGGCTTCCGGCGCAACGGCTGGCTGTAGGCGGAGAGGTGGCCGCCGGGGGCACGTGCCGGCTCAGCCCTTGGCGTACACGCTCTCGACCCAGGCCGCGAGCTGCTCGTCGCTGAGGTGCTTGGCCAGGTCGGCCTCGCTGATCATGCCGACGAGCCGCTTGTCCTCGATCACCGGCAGGCGACGGATCTGGTGGCCCCGCATCTCGTACAGGACCTCGTCGACGTCGGCGCCCGCGTCGATCCAGCGCGGCGTGCCCTTGGCGAGGTCGCCCGCGGTGATCCGTGACGGGTCGTGGCCCAGGGCCACGCAGCCCACCACGATGTCGCGGTCGGTGAGGATGCCGCAGAGCCGCTCGTTCTCGTCGGCGATGGGCAGCGCGCCCACATCGAGTTGGCGCATCAACTGGGCGGCACGGTCCAGGGTCTCGTGCCGGGGGATCCATTGGGCTCCCCGGTGCATCATGTCCGCGGCGGTTGTCATCGCTACCTCCCGTGGCCGGGCAGTGTCCGGAGCGGTGCGAGCGCACCACTGGTCCCGGTGCCTCTCATTCTCGTGGCCGCTTCCACGGCACGCATCCGGGCCAGCCGCTCCACGCCGGGTGCCGTGGGTCGTCCGCCCGTACCACCACGTCGGCCGCGGCCGCGGGGTCCGTCTCCGCCTCGTACCGCTCGAAGGCCGGAAGCGTCCAGCGCTCCGCCTCCGGTGTGCGCCGTCGCAGGGCGCCCGGTGAGAGGCGTACGTGCACACTCAGATCGAAGGGGAACCAGTGGCCGAGCAGCAGCGGGCCGTGCAGCAGGAGCAGGCCACCGGGCGGCAGTCGCACATACGGGCTGCGCGTCGCGCGGTCGGTCGCCGGGTCCCAGAGGTCGGGCAGCACCCGTCCCGTCCCGCCCGGGTCGAGCGGCCCGAAGACCTCACGCCACAGCGCGCCGGTGTCGAACCAGCCGCTGTGGTAGGCGTCCACGTCCTCGTGGCCGTACTCGAAGCGCAGCGAGGCCGGCCGCAGGAACCCCTCCGTGCCGACGACGAGCGCGGTCCTGCCGTGCAGCCGCAGCGCGTCGCCCACCCGCCGCGCCAGCTCGCCGGTCCCGGCCGCGGGCGCCCCGTCCACGGCGACGCGCGGCCAGCGGCTGCCGTCGGCCGTCTCCACGTCGAGCAGACGGTCGGCGAGGGTGTCGGCAAGCCGCTCCCAGGTGATCGGTTCGAGGCGCACGGGCCCATGATGCCGCCCGGCGCGTGGGCGCGGCGGCGGGGGCGGGTGCGTGGTTCGGGGAAGGAGAGGGGTATGGCGAGCCCACCTGCCGGCCTCGTGGCCTTCCAGCCCCTGACACGACGGTACTGCGCGGAGTGCCGCTCGGGGCCGCTGCCCCTGCTCACCCTCGAAGGCGGCGAGCCGCGCTGCCTGGACTGCGCCGACCTCGGACACCTCGTCTATCTGCCGCGCGGCGACACGGCTCTCACGCGGCGGGCCCGCGAGGGCAGTGGCCTCTCCGCGGTGGTCGTCCGCTTCCACCGCCGCCGGGCGCGTTATGAACGGCAGGGCACCCTCGTCGAGGAGGCCGCGCTCGTCCGCGCGGAGGAGCGCTGCCTCGCCGACGCGGAGGCGCGGGCACGGCGCAGGGCGAGGGACGCGGTGCGGCGGGCCGCGGAGGACGTGCGGTTCACCGCGGCCTTCGCCGAGGAGATAGGGCGGCTCTTCCCCGGCTGTCCGGCGGAGCGGGCCCGGGAGATAGCCGCCCACGCGTCGTTGCGGGGCAGCGGCAGGGTGGGGCGCAGCGCGGCGGGGCGGGCGCTGTCGCGGGCCGCGGTGACGGCGGCGGTCATCGCGGCGGTACGGCACACGGCCACGCCGTACGACCGGCTGCTGATGAGCGGCGTCCCCCGCGGTGAGGCCCGACGCCGCATCGCCCCCACGGTGGAGACGACGCTACGGAGCTGGCGGACCGCCCCTGACCGAGCCCCTGACCGAGCCCCTGACCAAGCCACGGGCTGAGCCACCGACTGAGCCGCGGACCGAGCCACGGGCTGCGACACGAGGAAAGCCACGGGCTGAGCCACGAGCTGCCGAAGCCGCCCGGAGCCGACCCGAGCCGGACACCGCGCGGGCCCCCGCTCAAGGCGCCCCCGCCAGAAGACGTCCGCGTATGCCCCCGCGAGGCCCACGTATGGCGAATGCGCGCGCCGCGCAATTGACTTGTCGTGAGGCGGACCACCGTGCAGGATCACTCGCGCGGCCCGCCTCTCCACGTAACGGCCCTCATCACTCCGGGAGTTGCCATGATCGACGGACCGTACTTCGTCCTCGCCGTACTCGGGGCGCTGGCCTGCGGTCTCACCGCCGGAGCCTTCGCCGCGTTCTCGACCTTCGTGATGAAGGGCCTGGCCGCGCTGCCCCCGGCCCAGGGCATCGCCGCGATGAACGCCATCAACGTCACCGCGGTCAACCCCTGGTTCATGGCCGTGTTCCTCGGGGCCGCGGGGCTCTGCCTCGTGCTCGCCGTCGTGACGTTCGTGCTCTGGCCCGACGAGGGCACCGCCGAACTGCTGATCGGCTGCGCGCTGTTCCTGGTGGGCTGTTTCGGGGTGACCGTCGCGGCGAACGTCCCGCGCAACGACGCCCTCTCCAAGGTCGACCCGGAGAGCGAGGAGGGCGCCGCGTACTGGCGTACGTACGTCCGTGAGTGGACCGCGTGGAACCACGTCCGGACCGTGGCTGCGCTGGCCGCGACGGCGTCCATCATCCTGGCGCTGACCTGAGCCCCGCCCCGCCCCGCCCCGCCACAACACTCCGCCCCGCCACGCCCCACCAGGCCCTCCCAGGCGGAGGGCTCAATCAAGGCTCAGGGCTCAGGGCTTGCGAGCCACCGCGCCATACCCCGGAACCGGCCCGTCCGCCGGGTCCGTCACCCGCTCGCCGAGCTCCGGCTTCCACTGGTCGATGACCGCGACCCCGGGGTCCACCAGCTCGTACCCCTCGAAGAACCGGGCCACGTCCGCGCGCGAACGCAGCGCGAGCGTCATGCCGCGCGCCTTGTACAGCTCACCGGCCTGCTCCGCCGTGCCCGGCGTGAAGTCGCCCGTGCCGTGCGACAGCATGAGGTGGCTGCCCGAGGGCAGGACGCTCATCATGCGGTCCACGAGCTCGTACGCGCCGTCCTCGTCCGAGATGAAGTGCAGCAGCGCGACGAGCGACAGGGCGACGGGCTCGTCGAAGTCCAGTACCCGGGCGGCCTCTTCGATGATCTTCTCCGGCCGGCGGAAGTCCGCCTGGAGGTACTCCGTGACGCCCTGTGGCGTCGAGCGCAGCAGGGCCTCGGCGTGGGCGAGGACGATCGGGTCGTTGTCGCAGTAGACGACGCGCGCATCGGGGGCGATCCCCTGGGCGATCTGGTGGAGGTTCGGCTCCGTCGGTATGCCGGTGCCGATGTCGAGGAACTGCCGCACCCCCTGGCCCGCGAGCCAGCGCGTGGCGCGCTGCATGAACGCGCGGTTGTTGCGCGCCATGGTCAGCACACGCCCGTCCATGGCGACGAGCTGCCGGCCCATCTCCTCGTCCACCGGGTAGTTGTCCTTGCCGCCCAGGAACCAGTCGTACATCCGTGCGGGGTGCGGCTTGCTGGTGTCGATGTACGACGCGTCGGTCATGACAGCTCCACAGGGTCAGGGCAGGAAAGCAAGAAGTCAGAAACGGGAGGATGCAGGAGAGCGGGAAGTCAGGAAAGCAGGAAGTCGGCCTCGCCCGCCTTGGCTCCCTGGATGAACGCGTTGATCTCGCCGTACGTGTAGATGAGCGCGGGACCGTCCGGGTCGGCGGACTGGCGCACCGCGACCCTGCCGTCGGCCAGCTTCATGGCCTCCAGGCAGTTGCCGCCGTTGCCGCCGCTCCACGGCTTGTGCCAGCCGTCGTTGCCGAGGTCGCGCGCGGGCATGCCGTTGTAGATGCGGGAATCGGTGCGCGAGTCGTCGCGGCCGCCGGGTGAACGCGGACCGGCGGGGCGCGTTCCGGCTCGATGTCGGTCCATTTCACAGCTCCTTGCGGACGTCCAGGAGGAAGTCCTTCGTGCGTTGTGCCGTGGCGGCCTGCGCCGCCATGCGGTCCATGACCTCCAGGTGGGTGGCCACCTCGGTGCGCGCGTCCAGGTAGACGGCGCCGGTCAGGTACTCGCTGTAGACCATGTCGGGCAGCTCCGCCATGGCGAAGCGGAAGATCACGAACGGTCCGTACGTTCCGGGGTGCGGGCCCGCCGCGAACGGCGCGACCTGCAGCGTGACATGGGGCAGCTCGGTGGCTTCGAGCAGCCGGTCGAGCTGATCGCGCATCACCTCGGGTTCGCCCACGGGTCTGCGCAGCGCGGTCTCGTCCATCACCACCCAGAGCCGGGGCGCGTCCTCGCGGGTCAGCAGCGACTGGCGCTCCATGCGCAGCGCCACGTACCGCTCGATGTCCGTCGGCCGGGTCTGCCCTATGGCCCCGGACCGCATCACTCCGCGGGCGTACTCCTCGGTCTGGAGCAGGCCGGGCACGAAGTGCGGTTCGTAGGACCTGATGAGGCTGGCCGCGCCCTCCAGGCTGACGTACATGCTGAACCAGCCCGGCAGGATGTCGTGGAACCGCTGCCACCAGCCGGGCTTGTTGGCCTCCTCGGCGAGCGTCACGAAGGCCTCGGCCTCGTCGTCGGTGACGCCGTACGCCTTGAGGAGGAGCTGGAGATACGGGATCTTCAGCGCGACCTCGGCCGTCTCCATGCGGCGGACGGTGGCGGGGGCGACGCGCAGGATCTTCGCGGCCTCCTCGCGCTTCAGGCCCGCGCCCTCGCGCAGGTCCTGAAGGCGACGACCGAGAACGACCTGCCCGACGGTCGGCGCGGACCGCGGTTCGCTCACGTCTTCTACCTCCACCTGACTCCGCGCTGTGACAACGCACACCGCACCGCGAGCTGTTGCGAGCAGTGTGCCATGCGCCCTCTCAGGCGACCACGCCACTGTGCACTTTTCAGAGTGGGTCTTGCCAAGGTGTTCTGGGCGGGGCGATAGTGGATGGCGTGACTCCGCCCGCGCCGTTAGGAACCGAAGCCGCCGAAGGCCGTCTTGGCGTTCTCGCCGAGGCCCGGCCCAAGGACGCCGCCGAGGTCTGCGTCAGTTTCGTGCTCGCCCCGCATCCGGGCTCCGTCGCGCAAGCCAGAAGGCTGATGCGCGCGCAGTTCGGTGTCTGGGCCGTGCGTGACGAGGACGCCTGCGAAGCGGCGGCTCTCATCCTCTCCGAGTTGGTCACCAATGCCGTGGTGCACACCGCGAGCCGGCGGATCATCTGCGAGCTGTGCGCGCAGTCGGAGAAGCTGCGAATAACCGTGCGTGACGAAGGGTGCGGTTCAGGCATGCCGCGCCCCGTGCACCGGGGGATGGACGAGGAGCACGGGAGGGGATTGCTTCTCGTCGATGCGGTGAGCAGCGCGTGGGGTGTCCACGACGCGGGGCCCGGCAGCGGGCGGACGGTGTGGGCGGAGTTGCGACGGGTGACGGAAGCGACGGGGTGGACGTAGGCCGGTCGCGAGGGCGCCGACGGGGACCGACGGCGGCGGCGAGCACGGAGAACGGGTGAGTCGAGCGTGGCAGTGACGCGGGCGGGAGGCGTGTGAGCGCGGGTACGGTGCGGCCGTTGGATCTGAGCACGCTGGTCGGGCTCTCCCGGCAGAGGACGCGAGCCGGGGCCCCGGCGCCGGCGCCCCTCCGGCTCGACCTGCCGGAGGGAATGAACCAACCGCTCGGCTGCGACGCCGTGGCGGTGCCCGCGGGGTTCGGCCCCCGGCTGATGGACCGCCTGCCACGCGTGGGATGCGTGTACGAGGACGGGCCGCGCTGGTGGTGGATCGTGCCCGCGGACTCCGACGTCGCCATGGAGTGGCCCGCGGCGGTCGCCTATTCGGCGGGTGCGGTGGTCAGGGACGCGGGACGCCGCCGGCCGGTACTGATCAACCGCCCGAAGGACGACGTCCCCTACACCCCGCCGATCCCGCTGTATCTGGCCCTGTGCGGCGAGACGGGGACGACCCCGGGATGGTCACGGGCCTGGCTGTAGGGAACCCCGGCCCTGGCTGTAGGGAATCCCGGAGCCCCGGAACCCCGGTGGGTCACAGGCCCGTCCGAGCCAGGAGTCACGTCACGCCGCCACCGCGGCGGCGACCTCCGGCTCGCACACGAGTTCGCGCACGACCACCAGGAAGGCGTCCGACGCCAGGTCCATCACGACCTCCGCGCGCTGTCCTTCGTCCCGGCGGGCCCGCGCGAACTCCTCCGCGGGCCACGATCCGCGCGGTCCGCCTGCCGGAAACCGCTCCAACACCGTACGTCCGTTCATCATGGTTCCTGTCCCCCCGTGCCGTTCCGTGCGCGGACCGAAGGTCTCGGTGCCGCGTCTCCTGACAGGGAGAACGCGCGCAGCACCCCGCAGGGCTCGCGATGTGACCGAACCGCAACGGAGTTGGGCCATATCCCAGGGTTCTCCCGGGGTTCTCCCGGGTTCCCCGGGGCTGCCGGAGCTCAGTCCTCGTACTCGTCGTGGTACCGCACCCGCGCGCTGCCCGCAGGCGCCCCGAACACGGACGCACGGCCGCCGGGCCGCTCCCACTCCTCCTGCCGGCCGAGCGCCGTGAGGTCGAGGATGCTGCCGGTGGAGCCGATGCCGTCGAGACCCCTGGCGAACGTGGCGTACGTGTGGAAGACGCGGTCGCCGGTGCGCAGGAAGCAGTTGATCGCGGGCACGTCGCGGGGCTCCTCGTCGAAGGAGGCCTTGAAGTCGTGGTTGAAGTCGCCGCCGTTGGTCGAGAACCAGGGCACCGTCCAGCCCATGCGGGCCTTGAAGGCGAGCAGCCTGGTGAACGGCGCGCGGGAGACGGCGACGAAGTTGGTGGAACGGGCCCGCAGATGCGCGAGGTGCCCGATCTGGTCGAGGAAGGCGGAGCAGCTCCGGCAGCCCGCCTCCCACTCGGGCGCGAACATGAAGTGGTAGACGACGAGCTGGTCGCGGCCGTCGAACAGGTCGAGCAGCGTGGCCTTCCCGTCGGAGCCGTCGAAGTAGTACTCCTTGTCGACCTCCACCATCGGCAGCCCGCGCCGGTCGGCGTTGAGCGCGTCGCGCGCACGGGTGGCCGCCTTCTCCTTGGCCAGTAACTCCTCCCGCGCGACGAGCCACTCCTCACGCGTGACGATGTCCGGAAGTCCCATGGTCTGTCTCCTCCACCCTTCGGGCGCGTACCTCGGCGAAGGGTGGACCGGCCCGGCCCACGGAACTCATCGCTCGCGCCCGGAGAAATTCCGGAGAAGCCTCAGCCCTCGTACTCCTGGATACGTTTCCCGTGGCTGCGGTCGACGAGTCCGGGCAGCAGCGCGCTCAACTCCCCCACGACGTTCGGCACGTCGACGGTGAGCAGTTCACCGTCGCGCATCAGCACGCGGCCGTCCACGATCGTGTCGCGCACGTCGGCGGAGCGCGCGCTGTGCACGAGGGTGGCGGCGAGATCGTGGACGGGCTGCGTGTGCGGACCAGACAGGTTTACGAGGATGATGTCGGCCCGCAGCCCTTCGGCGAGCCTCCCCACCTCCCGCCCGAGGCCGACAGCACTCGCGCTCTGCAGTGTGGCGTGGTCGAGGGCCTGGCGGGCGGTGAGCCAGGCCGGGTCCCGCTCCGTGTGCTTCTGGACGAGGGCGGTGAGCGCCATGGACTCCCACACGTCGAGGGTGTTGTTGGACGCGGCACCGTCCGTGGCCAGGCCGACCGGGATCCCGGCCTCGCGC
Organism: Streptomyces sp. NPDC046335; assembly: GCF_055587985.1. Classification (NCBI taxonomy): domain Bacteria; kingdom Bacillati; phylum Actinomycetota; class Actinomycetes; order Kitasatosporales; family Streptomycetaceae; genus Streptomyces; species Streptomyces sp. NPDC046335. The sequence continues at coordinate 201,274 of NZ_JBVJFF010000009.1, forward strand.
AGCGCCCGCACGGGCGTCGTGTCCCAGCCGAACTTCATGTAGCCGCGGGGCGCGGACGCCACGGCGGCACGTCCGCCGGCGCGGCGCAGCACGGGCAGGTCACGGGCGGTGTCGAGGCCGGTGGCGTGGGCGATGAGGAGGTCCACGTCCTCGCCGAGGAGCCCGGCACGCTCCAGTGCCTCGATGGGGGTGTGGCCGTGCCGGGCCAGGCTGTTGGCGGTCTGCTCGCGGTTCTCGGCGGCGTGGATGTGGACCGGCAGACCGTGCTGCCGGGCGAGTTCGGCGGTGGCCGCGAGGTCGGCGTCGTCGACGGTGTAAGGGGCGTGCGGGGCGAGGCAGGTGGTGACGCGCCCGCCGGCCGTACCGCGCCGCCGCAGCGCGAAGTCGAGGGAAGCGGCCCTGCCCTCGGGCCCCTGCGAGGTGAAGAAGGCCTGGCCGAGCAGGGCGCGCAGACCGCTCTCCTCGGTGACGGCGGCCACCGTGTCCATGGCGAAATAGTGGTCGGCGAAGGTGGTGACACCGCCGCGGATCATCTCGGCGCAGGCGAGGCGGGCCCCGAGCTCGATCACGCGCTCGGTCAGATTGCTCTCGACGGGCCAGATCCAGTCGTTGAACCACTCGTGGGCCGGCAGGTCCTCGGCGAGGCCGCGCAGGGCCACCATCGGCGTGTGCGTATGGCAGTTGATGAGCCCTGGCATGGCCACGCAGCCGCGCCCGTCGATGTGGTCGGCCGCCGCGAGGCCGGCCACGGCCTCGGCGCCGCCCGCGGCTCTCTCGGAGGTGACGGAGGCGATCCGTCCGTGCGTCACGACGATGACGGCGTCCTCGACGAAGACGACGTCCCCTCGGGAGCCGTGGGTCAGGGCCGTGCAGCCGGTGATGATCAGGTCGGCGGGCTGCGTGCGGTCTGACGTGGTCGTTCCGGGAGGGCCCGGCGCGGGCGGCGGCGTCATCTCTTCACGGTAGTGGAGCTAGCCGCGCGGGAGGACGGTCGAGAGGACGCCCGGCAGCGGATACCAGTCCGCCGACACGATGCTCGCGTGCCGCCGCGCGAGCAGCGCGACCCGCTCGGTGGCCTGGGCCTCGGTCGGCCGGGTGCCGTCGATGGCGGGGGCGACGTTGTGCGCGTCGGTCATGACGACCAGGTATCGGCGGTCGGCGTACCACTTGGTGTCGATGGTGCCGCCCGCGTACTTCGACGCGTCCCCGTCGAAGAGCACGAACCACGGCCGGATCGACGCGTCCGCGTACCGCCCGCGCGGGTCGCCCGCCTCGGCGCCGAGCACGGCGGGGAAGGCGGCGGCGTCGCCGAGGCGGCCGGCCGCGGCGAGGTCGCGCAGATGGGTCGCGTACTCGCGGTCGGTCCACAGGGTGTCTGCGGGGTTGCCCTGCTCGACGGTGCCGGGTATCAGTTCGACGATGAACTTCCCCGCCAGGTCGGCACGGTCCGGCCAGCCCTTGGCCCGTACGGCGTCGTCCAGTGTGGCGTGTCCGGCGGCCATCTGACCCGGCCGGTGGACGGCGTCACCGAGCGCGCTCGTGAGCAGGGCGTCGAGATCGGCGGGCCCGCGCCCGCGCTTGCCGAGGAACCCGTCCTTCAGCTCCATCTTGAGCACGATGGGCCGGTGCCCCGGGTGGGCGTCGTGCCAGCTGCGGATGTCCCGCAGACAGCCCGCGAGGCTCTGGTTGCGGGACTTGGTGCGCAGCTCGGCCGCGCTCCGCGCGTTCTCGCAGTTGTTGTCGTTGCCCAGCGGATTGCTGTGGGAGACACGCCAGCCGCTGCCGAACGCGTTGGTCCACACGTCCAGCTCCAGCATGGCGGCGCCGGAGTCGAGGGCGTCGGCGAAGTAGGGGTACTTCGCCTTCTCGTACGCGTTGTGCACGCCGACGCCGGTGGTCGCGGAGTAGGCGGCCGCGGCGGCGCGGGCGGCTGCGCCTCGCGGTGCGGGGTCGTTGTCGACGGCGGCCGAGGCCCCGCCCCCACTCCACGCTCCCCACGCCAGCACGGCCCCCGCCACCAGTCCCACGGCTCCCCTGCGCACCATCCCGTACACCGTCCCCTCACGTCTCCGCTCCGGCCAAGTCACGGGAAACGTAGGGGAGTCGAGTGACGCAGGGAAGACGGCGTGGTGGATGGGGTGTGGCCGCTGGGGCGGGGCCGGCGGAATGTCCGTGACAGGATGGTTTTCGGCGAGCCGGACTTGCGGCTCCTTGGAGCCGGGGTGTGAGGGGCTGTGGGGACGAGGGTGGCCTCGACGGCGCTACGGGTGGGCGCAGGACCGGTCGTACGCGGCTCCGCACCGGTCGTACGTGGCTCCGCACCCGCCGGGCCGAGGCCGGACCCGCTCCCTGGGCCTGAGCCGGCGGTCGACGAACAGCCTGACCCCGGCTGGCCCGACCTCCCCGGCGACACGGTCCTGACGATCCGCGTCCCCAAGGCGGACGCCTTGATGAGGGCCGGTTTCCCGGCGCACGTCACGGTGCTCTACCCGTTCCTGAACGAGTCGCGCTTCGCGGTGCCAGGGCCGAGGCAGGCGCGGGCGGAGTCGCCGGTGCCGCCGGAGCCGAGGTCCAGGCCTATGTCCAGGTCCGGGTCCGGGCCCGCGTCCACGTCCAGGTCGATCCACGCGGAGTTGACGGAGCTTTTCGCGGCGCACGCCCCCTTCACCCTCACGTTCACGCGGTTCCGCCGCTATCCGGGTGTTCTCTACCTCCCCCCGGCCCCCGAAGCCCCCCTCCGCGCGCTCACCGAGGCCCTCACCACCCGCTGGCCCGAGGCCGTCCCCTACCGCGGGATCTTCGATCCGCCCCTGGCCCCCCATCTGACCCTCGCGAACCACGAGGGCCCGGAGACGTACGAGGCGGCCTACGACGCCCTGGAGCGCGAACTCGCCCCTCACCTGCCGCTGGTCAGCCACGTGGACTCCGTCGACCTTCTCGTGACGGACGGCCCGGGCGAGGGCTGGCGGAAGCTCAGGACATACCGACTGGGTGAGGCGGGCAGGAATCCGGCCTGATGCCGGGACGGGACCGGGGCGGAACGGCCGAGCGGCGCGTGTCCGTCGCGACGTGCCGGCGTTAGGGATCTGCGGCTTCTGCCCGGGCAGCCGGGCGGAAGCCGGCGCCCGTATTTCGCCTCCCCTGAAGGGACCGCCCCGTGGCTCTCACCCTCCCGCGTACCTCCGGCAACCGGTTCGCCGTGGCCGTCGCCGCGACCGCTGTGCTGTGTGTCGGCGCGCCCGCCGCGTACGCCTCGTTGGACGGCGGCGAAGGACCGTCCACGACCGCCACGGTCCAGCGCGGCAAGCCGTACGCCGAGACCCGTCTCCTCTTCGGCACCGAACGGCCGGACGGCGGGCCCGCGGTGACCGACAAGCAGTTCATGGCCTTCATCGACAAGGAGGTCACACCCGGTTTCCCCGACGGGCTGACCATCCAGGACGGGCGCGGGCAGTGGCGCGACTCCAACGGCAGGATCGAGCGGGAGCGCTCGTACGAACTGATCCTGCTGTATCCGGTCGGTGAGACGCGCGAGCGGGACGTGCGGATCGAGGAGATCCGCAGCGACTACGAGAAGGCGTTCGCGCAGGATTCGGTGGCGCGTCTCGACGAGCGGACGCGGGTCGACTTCTGAGGAGGGTTCCTCCCGAGAATTCGGTGGCGCGGCGGCGGTGCCGCCAGCACGCTGGCCCCATGAAAGCCCAGCACGCCGACAGCACCGCCACGACCGTCGCGACCGCCACGTCCACCGAACCGCCCACGCCGAGCCACCAGATCCGCGCCCTGCACACGGATTCGACGATCACGGTCTACCAGGCGTACGCCCCCGGACTCGGTGTCCCCGCGGCCCGCGACGGCCGTTTCCCCGCGGCCTGGAAACGGGACCGCATGACGTGGATCAAGCCGTCGTTCCTCTGGATGATGTACCGCTGCGGCTGGGCCACGAAGGAAGGGCAGCAGACCGTGCTGGCCGTCGAGATCACCCGCGAGGGTTTCGACTGGGCACTGCGGCACGCGTGCCTGTCCCACTACGCGCGCGGCCCGCATCCCGACGAAGCCGCCTGGAAGCGTGCCCTGCGGCAGTCCCCCGCGCGGGTCCAGTGGGACCCCGAGCGGGACCTCCACCTCAACGCCCTGCCCCACCGCTCGCTCCAGCTCGGCCTGGCGGGCGACGCGTCCCGCCGCTACGCGGACGAGTGGACCGTCTCCATCACGGACGTCACCGGACTGGCGCGGGACGTCCACGCCCTCGTACGCGCCGGAGACCTCTCGGCGGCCGCGGGGCTGCTCCCCGCCGAGCGGCCGTATCCGGCGGGCGATGCCGAACTGGCCCATCTGCGGGCGTGACCGGGCGGCGGCCACGGCCAGGCCGTCATCCACTGAGAACCGCCGTCAACGCGCCCACCACGTCCTCGTCCGCCTCTCCGTCCGGCCACCAGTCGTCCGCTCCCGGCTCGCTCTGGTACGGGTACCAGCGGCCGTCTCTGCCGAAGCGGATCTGGAGGGTGCCCTCCGCGTTCGTGAGGCGGTTCCGGTGGATCGTCATGCGGGGGAGGTCCGCCGCCGCGAGGGCGCCACGGGCTCGGTCGAAGGGGCCCGCCGGGGGGTCCCAGGGGGATTCGAGGACCGTCAGGCCCTCCTCGCCGCCCTGGCGCCAGGCCGCCGCCGCGCGGGAGAGGTCGGCGGGGGTGCGGCCCACCGAGCGGGCCAGCTCCGCGAACTGGCGGCTGAAGGTCCTGCGGCCCGTCAGCCCCGGGTGCGAGGCCGCAAGACGGACCGCGTCGTGCCAGGGGGACGCCGCCGTGAACGGGTCCACGCCCGCGGTGAGGAACGCGTGGGCCCGTGCCGCCGCGTCCGTGATCAGGAACTCCAGGGACGCGGGATCCGGGGCACCCGGCAAGGACGGCAGGACCGGGGGCTCACCCGGGTGCGCCGGGGGCGCCAACGGGGGCGGCAGGGGGCGGCGGACGTCCTTGGCGAGGACGTCCCGGGCCGGCGTTCCGGGCAGCCGCGGTGCCTGTCCGGCGCAGGGGCCGGGAGGCTCGGGCTCGGTCGGCTGGGCGGGGGCGGGGCTCTCGACCGGGGGCTTCGCCGGTTCTACGGGCTCCACGGGCTCCACCGGCGCGGGCTCCACCGGCTCCGCAGGGGTGTTCCCCGGAGGCGGGGCGACAGCCTGTTCAACAGGCCGGTCGCCGGGCGCGGCGTCGCCCGCGGGCAGCCGCGCGACCTGCTGCTCCGCCGCCGAGGCCCGCGCGTTGCGGTGGGCCAGTTCGTCCAGGACGTCGGACTCCTCGCCGCCGCGCAGGAGCAGCAGGACGAAGGGGTCGGCGTCCAGGAGGCGGGCCGTCTGGTAGGCCAGGGCCGCCGCGTGTTTGCAGGGGTGACCGCGGTCCGGGCAGGTGCAGGAAGGGGACAGTTCGCGGGCGCCCGGCAGAAGGGGGACGTCCGCGCGGTCCGCCGCGTCCGCCAGGGCGTGCGGCATGTCCTTGTCCAGGAGGGCCGCGATGTGCGCGGGGTCGGCCGTCACCGCGTCCAGGAAGCGGTCCCAGTGTTCGGGCGGCATCGTGCGCAGGCGGATCTCCGCGCGGTAGGGGCGGGGGCGGCTGCCGTGGACGTAGGCGACGATGCGGCCCGGCGCGACGGTGATGGTGTCGACCGCCCCGTCACGGGCATACGTCCGGCCGCGCGTCAGGCGGCCCTGGTCGAGGGCGCTCGCCTCCAGCGCGTCGATCCAGGCGTTGCCCCACCAGGTCGCGGCGAACGGTGCCTCAGGGTCGGGGTGCGGCGGCAGGGCGGGGAAGACGCGGCCGCTGCCCATGCGGCTCGTCTCGCTCATTCCGCTGGCCCAGCCCAGGCCGCCACGGCGCTTCACGCCGTCCTCCGCAGCGCGACCAGGTCCGCAAGGTCCGCGTCGGACAGCTCCGTGAGGGCGGACTCGCCGCCCTCGCCGAGCACCGCGTCCGCCAACGCCTGCTTCGCGGCGAGCAGTTCGGCGATGCGGTCCTCCACCGTGCCCTCGGTGATGAGGCGGTGCACCTGGACGGGCTGGGTTTGGCCGATGCGGTAGGCGCGGTCGGTGGCCTGCTCCTCCACCGCCGGGTTCCACCAGCGGTCGTAGTGGATGACGTGGCCCGCCCGCGTGAGGTTCAGGCCCGTGCCCGCCGCCTTCAGGGACAGGAGGAAGACCGGGACCTCGCCCGACTGGAAGCGGTCCACCATCTCCTCCCGCCGCGCGACCGGCGTGCCGCCGTGCAGGAGTTGCGTGCCGACGCCTCTGGCGGAGAGGTGGGCCTCCAGGAGCCGCGCCATCTCCACGTACTGCGTGAAGATCAGGACGGCGCCCGCGCTCTCCGACTCCGTGAGGATCGTGTCCAGGAGTTCGTCGAGGAGCTCCAGCTTGCCCGACCTCGGTCTGCCGGTACGTGTGGTGAGCGCGCCGTCCTTCAGATACTGCGCCGGGTGGTTGCAGATCTGCTTCAGCGCCATCAGCAGCTTCATCACGAGGCCGCGCCGCGCGATGCCCTTCGACGCCTCGATGCGGGCCAGCGTCTCGCGGACCACCGCCTCGTAGAGCGAGATCTGTTCGCGGGTGAGCGTGACCGGGTGGTCCGTCTCCGTCTTCGGGGGCAGCTCGGGGGCGATGCCCGGGTCGGACTTCTTGCGGCGGAGGAGGAAGGGGCGGACCAGGCGGGCCAGGCGGACCATCGCCTCGTCGTTCTCGGCGTTCTCACCGCCCTCCACCAGGCGCGCGTGCCGGGCGCGGAACGCCTTGAGGGGGCCGAGCAGCCCGGGTGTCGTCCAGTCCAGGAGGGCCCAGAGCTCGGAGAGGTTGTTCTCCACGGGGGTGCCGGTGAGGGCGACGCGGGCCGGGGAGGGGATGGTGCGCAGCGCCTTCGCCGTGGCCGCGTGCGGGTTCTTGACGTGCTGCGCCTCGTCGGCGACCACCAGGCCCCACGGCTGGGCGGCGAGGTCCGCGGCGCTCGTACGCATCGTGGCGTACGTGGTGAGGACGAAGCCGCCGGTCAGGTCCGCGAGGGTGCGGCCCTGGCCGTGGAAGCGGCGCACCGGCACGCCCGGCGCGAAGCGTTCGATCTCCCGCTGCCAGTTGCCGAGCAGCGAGGCGGGGCAGACCACGAGCGTCGGCGCGGGGTGCGCGCGGTGGAGGTGCAGGGCGATCAGCGTGATCGTCTTGCCGAGGCCCATGTCGTCGGCGAGGCAGCCGCCGAGGCCCAGGGAGGTCATGCGGTCAAGCCAGGCGAGGCCCCGCAGTTGGTAGTCCCGGAGCGTCGCGTGCAGTGCGGGCGGCTGGGCGACGGTGGCGAGGTCGCCCGTCACCCGCTCGCGCAGCCCGGCCAGCGCGCCGACGGGCACGGCGGGCACCCGCTCGCCGTCGACCTCGGCCGTGCCGGTGAGCGCCACGGAGAGGACGTCCACCGGGTCGAGCAGTCCGAGGTCCCGCTTGCGTGCCTTGCGGACGATCTCGGGGTCGACCACCACCCACTGGTCGCGGAGGCGGACGACCGGGCGGTGCGCCTCGGCGAGGACATCGAGCTCCGCCTCGGTCAGCGGGTCGTCGGCCTGGTCGCCGAGCGCGAGCTGCCAGCGGAACTCAAGGAGCTCCTCGGTCTTGAAGAAGTCGAAGTTGTCCGCGGCGGTGCCGGGTGCGGGGCGGACGACCGCCGTGGCGGTGAGGCCGCGCGTCAGCTCGCGCGGCCAGTGGACGGTCACGCCGGCCGCGCCGAGCCGTCCTGCCGTCGCGCCCAGGAGGTCGTACAGCTCCTCCTCGCTCAGGGGCAGCACGTCGGGCACGGGCCGTTCGAGCAGGCGGGCGAGCGGTGGCCATACGCGGGCCGCGCGCCGCACGGCGAGCAGGGTGTCCACCTTGGCGCGGGGGCCGAAGTGGTCCGCGCCTGCCCAGAGCTGCGGGACGTCGGTGACGAGGGAGGGGTCGGCGAGGCTGTGCACCTGCACGACGGCCGCGGCGGGGCTGGCCACGGCCGAGCGCGAGACGCCTTCGGCGCCCGCCGCCCCGTTTTCCCGAGCCACTGCCGCCCCGCTCCTCCCCTCGTCATCTGCCCCGTCGAACACCTCGTGGGCCCGCAGGTCGAGCCGCAGCGACACCCGTACCCCGGCGTCGACCCCGGCCGCGACCTCCGCCGCCCAGTCCCGCACGCCCGTCAGCCGCTGCGGCTCGCGCGCGGCGAAGGGGGCGCCCACGGCGTGCGCGGCGGCGGGCGTACGCGGCAGGGCGTCGACCACCGCGTCCACGAAGGCCCTGACCAGGGCGGAAGGGTCGGGCAGCAGCAGCGGTCCGGCGCCCGGCAGCGGCACGGCGTGCGCCTCGGCGGGCAGAGCGGCGGCGATGGCGCGGAGCTGGGCGACGTCGGCCTCGTCCAGCGGCCCCGCCCGCCAGGCGTCGAAGTCGCCCGCGGTGACCCCGGGCAGCAGCCTGCCGCGCGCGGCCAGGTGCAGGGCGTGCCGGGCGGCGGCACCCCAGCAGGCCGCGGCGGGATGCGGGCGCGTGGCACGCAGCAGCAACGGCACGGCCTCGGCCACGCTCATGAACACTGCGGGGACGGTACCAGCGCGGACCCCCTTGCCATGCCTACGCGCGACAACGACCTCCCCCAGAACCCCACCGCTCCGGTCCTCCCCGGGCCCCCCAAAGCCACCGGCCAACTCGCGACCACCGGCCCCCCCGAGGCCACCGGCCGACTCAGCACCGCCCGGCTCCCCGAAAGCACCGGCCCGCTCACGGCCACTCGGCTCCCCGAAGCCACCACCCGGCAGCTCCCCGCCGTCCGCTCGCCAGAACGCCAGCCGGCCCTCCCTCGGTACCTCCGCCGGGAGGAAGACGGCCGCGTAGGAGCGCACGAGTGCGGCGTGGTCGGTCTCCGCCGCCCCCGCCGCCTTCGCCGTCACCGCCGCCATCTCGCCCACTCTCCCGAAACCCCTCTCCCGAAGCCCCTCAGCCGAAGCCCTCAGTCGGGCCTCCGCCCACGAGAGCCCAGCTCAGGCGCCAGCTCTACGCATCTGATCCAACCTTTCGCCACCCTAGGCCAGACCACTGACAACGGGCCTCCGGCGCCGGAGCGGCACCGTGACTCAGGGGAAAACCGGATGCGGCGGCGGCCCGGAGCCCCGCATCATCCCTCCATGGTCCATCCCACACGCACCGTCGTGCCCACCCTCTTCCCGCCCCCCGGCTACGCGCACGCCGCCGTGGTCGAGGCCGGCACCCGCCTGGCCTTCATGGCGGGCTCCGTGCCCCTCGACCCGGCGGGGAAACTCGTCGGAGAGGGAGACATCACCCGCCAGACGGAGCAGGTCATCGCCAATCTCGACGAGGCCCTGCGCGCCGTGGGCAGCGACCTGTCGCAGGTGGTGGCCAGCACGGTGTACGTGGTGAGTGATCAGACCCCGGCGCTCAGCGAGGCCTGGGCGGTCGTACAGGAATCCGCCCTGCACGCGGGCCCGCACACCTCGACGCTGCTCGGCACCACCTGCCTCGGCTATGCCGGTCAGCTCGTCGAGATAACGGCCACCGCCGTCATCCCCGACGGCCCGGGGTCCAGCACCACGCCCAAAACCACGCCCGGGACCGGGGAGGGCGAGTGACCGTCCCGGTCGAGCTGCGCCCGGCCACCGGGTCCGACGGTGCCGCCGTCGCCGACGTCTACCTGCGCTCCTACGACACCGCGCTGCCGACCGTGCGGCGCGCCCACTCCGACGACGAGGTGCGGGACTTCTTCGCGTACGTCGTGGTGCCGCGCGGCGGGACCTGGATCGCGGAGGCCGCGGGCGAGCCCGTCGGCATGATGGTGATCGAGGGCGACGAGCTGAGCCAGCTCTATCTCGCCCCGGAGTGGCGCGGGCACGGCATCGGCGACCGGTTCGTCGCCCTGGCGAAGGAGCGCAGCCCCGAAGGGCTCTCGCTCCGGACGTTCCAGGTCAACGCCTCGGCCCACCGTTTCTACGTACGCCACGGCTTCACCGAGGCGGAGCGGACGGACGGCTCCGGCAACGAGGAGCGGGAGCCGGACGTCCGCTTCGTCTGGCGGCCCGGATCTCAGGTGGCGTCCGGCTGAGCCTTGGCCCGTCGCGCCAGGCCGAGGGCGTACTCGGGCCACCACTGCCCGGCCTTCGGCCCGCCCCGGCAGGTTCCGTCGGACTCGCCGGGCCGCTTGATCCACAGGTAGGCGTCGAGCGCGGCGTCGCCGGTTCTGGTGGTGGGCGGGGTGCCGAGCGCGCGGCCCGGCGGGTTGCACCAGGCTTTCGGGCCCGTGTAGGGGCCGTTGCCGTCGCGGCTGCTGTCGATGACGAAGTGCACGCCGCCGCCGAGCGCCCGGGAGAGCCGGTGGCCGTACGCGGTGCTCACCTCGTCCGTGTAGTAGTTGGCGACGTTCAGCGCGAAGCCGTCGGCCGCGGCGATCCCCGCGGCACGCAGCGGGGTGACCAGGCGGTGCACGTCGGGGATCCAGCCCGCGTTGCCCGCGTCGAGGTACACCTTGGTGTTCGGTACGCGCTTCAGGGTCCGCACCGCGTGGGCGAGCAGCTCGTACCGTTCGGAGGCGGCGGCTCCCGCACAGCCCGCCACCATGTGCGCGACGGCGTCCGGCTCCACGATCACGTACGCGCCGGTGGTGCCGAGTCCGGCGGCGAACGCCTCGACATACCCGCGGTACTGGGCGGCGTCGCGGGCCCCGCCCGCGGAGTACGCCCCGCAGTCGCGGTGCGGGATGAAGTAGGCGACGAGGACGGCGGTACGGCCCTGCTTCGACGCCGCCGCCACCTGGGCCCGCACGGCGGCGCCGGGCTCCTCCTCGTTCAGCCAGACGGCCTGCGGGCGCTCGGCGATGCGCTCGATCATGCGGGCGTCCTCCAGCTTGCCCTGCCGTCGCCACTCGGCGGCCTGCCGGGCGGCGGCACTGTCCGGCTCGACCCAGAAGGCACCGGCGCCCGCGCCCTCCCGTACCGCAGGACCCGCAGCCGCTCCCCCGCGTACCGCACGCCCGGCGTCGGTGTCCGCGTATCCGGTCGCCGCCGCGCCAAGCAGGAGAACGGCGGCGAGCACGGCGCGGGCGACAAGACGCGGCCGGCTGCGGCCAAGCAGGGAACGGGGGCGGCTGGCGGGCTGTTCTGGCACCGGGAGCTCCACTTGCTCGGCGCCGGTCCTGCCCGGCGCGTTCCCCGGAGTCTGCGGTCGCCGCGCCCCGGCGGTGGGGCCTCCCCCGCCGGGACGGCGGCAGTTCGCCCCGGAGAATCACTCCGACGGCGGCGGCGCTCGCACGGCGTTCAGCGCCCCAAGTGCGCGCTCCCGGGCGGGGCTTGACCCCGCCCCCGCGCGGGCTGCGCTCACCGCCGCCCGGCCAGGGCCCGCGTCACTCCCGGAACCGGTCCGTCGCCGCCGTCAGTTGGTCCGCGATCCCGGGCGCCCCCGCGTTGTGCCCCGCCTCGTCCACGAGGATGAGCTCGCTGCCGGGCCACGCCTCGCGCAGCCGCCAGGGGATGCCCAGGAGGTTGCCGAAGTCCAGGCTGCCCTGGACGATCACGCCCCTGATGCCGGCCAGCGAGGGCGCGTCCCGCAGGACGACCTCGTCACCGCCCAGCCAGTGGTCGTTGGCGAAGTAGTGCGTGACGGTCCGCGCGAAACCGGCCCGGAAGGCCGCGTCCTCGTAGCGCGCGATGGACCTCGGCGGCGCCGGTGCGAAGGCCGTCTCCCAGTCCGTCCAGGCCCGCGCGGCGGCGGCCCGTACCGCGGCGTCCGGCGATTCGAGCAGCCGGTTGTAGGCGGCGGCGAGATCCCCGTCCCGCTCGTCGGGCGGCACGCCGTCCCGGAACGCCCGCCACGGCTCGGGGAAGATCCGCCCGAGCCCGCGCGTGAGCAGCTCGACCTCGGCGCGGCTGCCCGTGGCGAGGCCCGTGAGGACCAGCTCCGAGACCCGGTCAGGGTGCGTCTGCGCGTACCGCAGTGCGAGGACGGAGCCGAAGGAGACGCCCCACACCAGCCACTTCTCGATCCGCAGCTCGCGCCGGAGCAACTCCAGATCGGCGAGAAGGTGCTTCATGGTGTTGACGCCCATGTCGGTCGCCGGGTCGCTCGCGTGCGGCGTCGAGCGGCCGCTGCCCCGCTGGTCGAGCAGGACGATCCGGTAGACGTCGGGGTCGAAGTACCGGCGGAAGAAGGGCGTGCAGCCGGAGCCGGGGCCGCCGTGCAGCACCACGGCGGGTTTGCCGTGCGGGTTGCCGCAGACCTCCCAGTGGACGCGGTTGCCGTCGCCGACGTCGAGCATGCCGTGGTCGTGGGGTTCGATGTCCGGATAGAGGCCCATCGGGGCAGCCTAGACGCGGCCCCTCTCACTCCGCCTTGGCAATTCGCATGCGCCCGTAGGCGTACACGCAGCCCGCGAGCGCAAGGTCGGAGAGGAGCATGAAGCCGATGGAGTACGAGTCCTTGGCGCTGTAGATGGCGCCCATGAGCAGCGGCGGCACGAACCCGCCGAGTCCGCCGACCGCGCCCACGATGCCGGTCACGGAGCCGACCTTGGGCTGCGGGGTGACCTGGGAGACGAGCGCGAAGACGCTGCCGCTCGCGGTGCCGAGGCCGGCCGCCATGAGCAGGAAGCAGATGGTGCCCACCGGGTTCAGCTTCGGGTCGAAGGCCTGTACGACGGCGAAGAGCGCGACCAGCGCGAGGGCGCCCGTGGTGACCGTGGCCGGGTGGAGACGGTCGGAGAGCCAGCCGCCGACGGGCCGGAAGACGACGGTGACCAGCGCGAACCCTGCCGCCTTGGTGCCCGCGTCGGTGGGCGAGAGGTCGTACCAGGTCTTCAGATACGTGGGCAGGTACACGCCGAAGGCGACGATGCCGCCGAAGCCGATCGCGTAGAGCGCGGACAGCTCCCAGGTGACCCGCAGCCGTCCCGCCTGCCCGAGGCGGGTGCCGAGGGAGTCGGTGGGCACGGGCCGGTCGGGGCGGTCGGTGATGAGCAGCGCGGCGAGCACCGCGTAGGCCGCGAGCGCGATGGCCACGATGACGTACGGCAGGTTGTCGCCGTGCTCGGCGATACGGGGCGTGAAGTAGCCGGAGAGCGCCACGCCGCCCATGCCCATGCCGAAGACGCCGAGCGCGAAGCCCCTGCGGGCCGGCGGGAACCAGGAGTTGACCAGCGGGATGCCGATGGCGAACGTCGTCCCGCCGAGGCCGAGCAGGAAGCCGACCGCGAGCATCGCGCCGAAGTTGTTCCTGGCCGGGATGATGAGCAGCACCGGGATGATCGTGAGCGCCGAGACGAGCGGGAACATCAGCCGGGCGCCGTAGCGGTCGGTCAGGGCGCCGACCGGTACGCGGCCCAGCGAGCCGACGATCACCGGCACGGCGACCAGGAGCGACTGCTCGAAGGAGCTCAGGTTCAGCCGGTCCTTGAAGTCGCTGCCGAGCGGCGCCACCAGGTCCCACGCCCAGAAGGTGAGCGTGAAGCCGATGGTCGCCACGGCCAGGTTGCGGTACGCGGCGCCGGAGGGCTTCTGCGCGGAGCCCGGGGCCGCGGCCCCGGAAGTCCCCGAAGCCCCGGAGGAACCGGCAGCCCCGGAAGCCCCGGAGGAACCGGCAGCCTTAGAGGCACCGGAAGGCTTGGCTGCGCGCGTCTCGTCCACGACCTCACGCTAGGAATCACCGCCCGGCGCGGCTCACTCTGCTGGGCCGTTCGGGTGCAGGCCCGCCTCGAACGCCGCCGAACGCAGCACCTCCCGCAGCATCTCCGGCGTGAGGCGTCCCGTGAACGTGTTGCGCTGGCTGACGTGGAAGCAGCCGAAGACGTCGAGCGGCTCCTGCCCCTGGCCGCCCGCGAGCCGTACGTGCGCCCCGTGCCCGAAGACGGGCCGCGGCTTCGGCACCTGCCAGCCCGCCGCCGCGAAGGCGGGCAGCGCCGCCTGCCAGCCGAAGCCGCCGAGGACGACCACCGCCCTGAGAGTGGGGGTGAGCAGCTTCAGCTCGCTCACCAGCCAGGAGCGGCAGGTGTCGCGCTCCTCCGTGGTGGGTTTGTTGGCGGGCGGCGCGCAGTGCACGGGCGAGGTGATGCGGGTGCCGTACAGCGTCAGGCCGTCGTCGACGCTCTCGGCGGTGGGGCGCGAGGCGAGGCCGACGTCGTACAGCGCCGGGTAGAGGAACTCGCCCGAGCGGTCGCCCGTGAACATCCGTCCGGTGCGGTTCGCGCCGTGCGCGGCGGGCGCGAGGCCGACGATCAGGAGCGAGGCGTCGTGCGGGCCGAAGCCGGGCACCGGGCGCCCCCAGTACGTCCAGTCCTCGAAGGCCGCCCGCTTGGTACGCGCGACCTCCTCGCGCCACTCGACGAGGCGTGGGCAGGCGCGGCACCCGGTGATCCGCTGGTCCAGTTCGCTCAGGCCGTCCATGTCCTCCACCGTACGTACCCGGGCGAATGGAGCGGATCACCGGTGGCCGGGGCCGGCGGATATCGGACGGCTCACCGGAGGTGGGGTCCACCGCGCTGGACCCGGTCTAAGGTCGGTGCATGGCTTCGGAGACTTCAGGCGGCGGCCAGGAACGCACGCCGGGCAGCGCGCGGACCGACGGGGGCACAGTGCGCGTGGACAGCTGGATCTGGTCGGTCCGCCTCGTCAAGACGCGCTCCGCGGGCGGCGCCGCCTGCAAGGGCGGACATGTGCGGGTCAACGGAGAGCGCGTCAAGCCCGCGTACGGCTTGCGCGTGGGTGACGAGGTGCGGCTGCGGCAGGCGGGCAACCGGGAGCGGGTGGTCGTCGTCAAGCGCCTCATCCGCAAGCGCGTCGGCGCCCCGGTCGCCGTGGAGTGCTACGTCGACAACTCCCCGCCGCCCCCGCCCCGCGAGGCCGTCGCCCCCGCGGGCATCCGCGACCGCGGCACCGGACGCCCCACGAAGCGCGACCGCCGCGAACTGGAACGGCTGCGCGCCGCCGAGGGCGGCTAGGCCGGGTCGGGCGGCGATGCTGAAAAGTCCCGGGGGGAAAAAAAGGGAGACAGAAGGGTGCGAGGAAGCTTTTCCTCTGGGTCCAGGGAGCGGTGCTCTGGTCTAGGTTCTTCTCTCGTTTCTACC